>CALCRR010000205.1 GCA_937894495.1 uncultured Ruminococcus sp.
TTGTACTTGACAATGGGCAGACCTAAAGCTGAAATTCCAAGACAAAAACAACTGAATCTCAGAGTCACGGATTTTGAGTTTGAAAAAATTTCTAAAATCGCGCAGAAAAAAAATATCACAAAGACTGAAGCAATTTTGCAGGGAATTGATGTGTTGATTCATTACAAACCGAAAAGAATTGCAAAGCGCAGCGTAAAAGAAATTTTGAGAGAACGCGGCGTTGATGTCAGCGATTTAGAAAAAATTATTTGAATCCTGCTTTAGAATATGGATTAATTAGAATGACAAATCCTGATAAACCAACAAGCAAAAGTCAAATGTATTATAAATTATAGTTATTGTAATAATTATCCTGCCCTGCAAAGGTCTCGTCTATAGAGTGCATTGAAAGGTCTCCGCCGCCGCTATGGTCCTCGCCTGCAATGCGGCTGAACTCTCTCAGCTGCTGCTCATACTGCCGGGCATAGGGGTCGTTGGCGTCGGTGTTTCTGCCGCCGTTATTTATGTTTTTGTTCATTTGAAGTTCTCCTTGATCAATAGGGTGTATGTTACACAAATATCATTATATAATAGTTTCACGCCCTTGTCAAACCGATTTACGACGTTTTCACCTGATTTTCACCCTTTTTCATTTATTCGTCAAAAAGTAACGGGATTTAGTGCAAGAATATATAAAAAATTGTTGTTGACAAAACAGGGCAGAAGTGTTAAAATGATTAAGATTGAGGTAATATGCCTTAATAAGCCGTTTCACGGGCTTTACCTGTAATATTTTGTTTATGCAGAAGGTGGTGTGCGCTGTGAGCGAAAAAATAATAAAGGGCGTCAGCCTTCCTGCCTACAGCGTGCTAATGTCCGTTTACGCAGGCGAAAAGGCAGAGTTTTTTAAGCAGAGCGTTGACAGTATGCTGGCTCAGACCTATCCTACCGACGATTTCGTGCTGGTCTGCGACGGTGAGCTTACTGAGGAGCTTGACGAGCTGGTGGCTCATTATGAGGAGAATTACAGCTTTTTCCATGTGCTCAGGCTTGAAGAAAAGCTGGGCACGGGGGGCTGTGCCAACGAGGGCTTGAAGCTTTGCAAAAACGAGTATATCGTTAAGATGGACTCTGACGACATAGCCCTGCCTGAAAGGTGCGAGACCTCACTTTACTGCATGGCTAAAAAGCCCGATACCGACATTCTCGGGGCTTATATCGAGGAGTTTGACAGCGTCAGCGGCGAGTATATCGCCACCAAAAAAACTCCCCTGACCCATAAAGAGATAATGAAATATGCCAGAAGAAGAAACCCCTTCAACAACCAGACTCTTGTCTATAAAAAGTCTGCGGTGGAGAAAACAGGGGGCTACTCCGACGTAAAGCGCTGTGAGGACTACGACTTTGTGGTGAGAATGCTGGCAGGGGGCGCCAAGGGCAGAAATATCGGCAAGGTGCTTGTGAGGTACCGTGTCACCGAGGGCAACTATGAAAGGCGCAAAAACTGGGCTAATACCAAGTCCTTTATAGCCGTCAGGTGGAGGATACACAAAATGGGATTTTCTTCACTGATAGATTTTCTTGTGCCCACCGCTTTGCAGCTTATCATATTCATAATGCCCTCAAAGCTCACGGGCAAAATATATAAAAAATTACTGAGAAAGTAAGAGGCAGCTTCTTACATCTTACCTCTTATTTCTTACATCTGAAAAAGGGAGCTGGTCAAAATTAGCAGTTCAAAAACCAAGGAAGATATAGGACTCGTTCAGATAATCAAAGAGCATAAGGGCAAGGGCAAACAGCTTATGCTTTTGTCTGTCAACGAGCTGAAAAAGAAGTATAAGGGCTCGGCTCTGGGCTCGGCATGGGCTGTTATAAAGCCTACCTTCACACTGTTCATACTCTGGTTCGCCTTTGAGATAGGCATAAGGGGCAGCGGCAATGTGGAGTTCCTTAAAATGAAGATACCGAGATTTGAGTATATGCTCTCAGGCTATGTGCCCTGGTTCTTCATATCCGAGATGATAGTGGGGGGCTCACGCTCCATAAGAAACAACAAGCAGTTCGTCACAAAGCTGTCCTTCCCCGTTTCAAACATAATGACATTTACATCACTGGCGTCGCTGTATGTTCACCTTATGCTGTGCGTGATAATGTATATAGTGCTTTGGTGCAGGGGCTTCGGACCCAGTATTTATAATCTGCAGTTTTTCTACTACTGCGGCATGATGTATCTGTTTTATCTGGTGCTCTCATGGGCAACAGCTCCCCTCAGCGCATTCAGCAAGGATTTTGAAAACCTGGTAAACTCTATAATCACAGGACTTTTCTGGCTGTCAGGCGTTTTCTGGAGCACCTATAACGTTGAAAATCCCACCATAAAGACCGTTATGTATTTTAACCCCGTGAACTATTTTGTAAACGGCTACAGAAAGTGCTTTATAAGCCACACGTTTATTTTTGACCACAACTTTACCACCGAAACGGTAGTGTTCTACGCCGAGTTCATCGGCATGATATTTGTAGGCGCACATTTCTACAAAAAGTTCAGAAAGATACTGCCTGACGTACTGTAAGGCTTGCAGGAGGATAATTTATAAATGGAAAACCAGCCTATTATAGAATTTAATGACGTTAAAAAGGAGTATCTGCTCTATAAAAACGAAAAGCAGCGCTTCAGGGCTATTTTCACCAGAAATAAGGGCATAAAAAGGCACAGCGCCCTGAAAGGCATAAGCTTTAAGATATACCCCGGTGAGTCGGTGGGCATAATCGGCAAAAACGGCGCAGGCAAATCCACCATTCTTAAAATGATTACAGGGGTCTGCTTCCCCACCGAGGGTGATATCACCGTAAAGGGCAAGGTGGCTGCTTTGCTGGAGCTTACCGCAGGCTTCTCGGCTGATATGACGGGTACTGAGAATATCTACTTAAAATGCTATCTTCTGGGACTGAGCGATGACGAGATTAAGGAGATCGAGCCCGATATCGTTGAGTTTGCAGACCTGGGGGAGTATATCGACCAGCCTGTAAGGACCTATTCAAGCGGTATGAAAATGAGACTGGGCTTTGCTATAAACATCAACATCAAGCCTGATATACTGGTGGTCGATGAAGCCCTCAGCGTGGGCGACTCAGAGTTCCAGCAGAAGTGCCGCAGCAGGATAGATGACCTTATAAAGTCGGGGGTCACGGTGCTTTTCGTCTCCCACTCAAAGGCTGCGGTGTCTGAGACCTGCACCAGAGCTATATTCCTGAAAGACGGCAAGATAAAGGTAGACGGCACTGTTGAAGAGGCTTTTGAAGCCTATGGCAGCAAGGCGAAAAAATAAAGAGATCTTAAAAACAGGCAGCGCTTGGTTGTCTGTTTTTTGCATAATTTGCTTTAGGCAACACCGCACAACCACCGGCTAACGCCTTTGCACGTCATCTGCTTGCATATTTTCCGTCATAATACACAAAGTTTCCTTGACTTGCGCCAGCAAGCCTGCGTCAACTTTATGTATTCTGACGAAAAATCTGACTGCGCATCTGACGCACAATGGTTGTGCGGTATTTCCTTTATTTTGAATTGTGCATAATGTAGAATTTAAGGGCAAAATATTACGGTCAGCTATCAAATATCACAAAAGAATTGTTACAGAAAAGCTACAAATTATTGCACAATATGTACAGTTGGCATAAAAAACTTGACTTTTGTCGGAATAATTGTTAATATAAATTGGAGTGTTATGAACACATCTACAGGTATTTTCAGCTTACTTATGTGAGGAGGATCGTTTATGTACGGCGTTAAGGACCTGCCCGTTGAGATGTCAAACTTCCGTGAGGTAAAGGGCAGCGGATATGAAGTATCTGACGTTATCAAGCAGATACAGCTTATGATGAAGGAGTATAAGGCTCTTGAAGAGGCGTGGCAGTTAAAGACCTGGAACAAGGAGTATACCAAGCCCGAGCCTTTCAGAAGGGTGCGCCTTCGTGCTGCCAGAACAACAGGCTATGCCGTAGAGGACGTGAAAAAATACCTCCAGACACTTGAGGAAAAGATAGTTTATATGAGAGCCAAGCTCGATGTGGTGAGAGATCAGAAAAACTGGAACCAGGAGTGGCAGGATAATTAAGATCGTGTTTTTCTTTGAATAGGGGAGGATTTCAGCTTTGATACCGTAATGGCGTATATGAAAATATGGTGAGCGTTACGGTGGGGCTGTTCAAGTTCAAAAGGTTAGGAGGTTCGGTATGGAAGCAAGTGTTAAGCTTTGCATGGGCTGCATGAATGAGCTGGACGCTGACGGCAGGTGCCGTCATTGCGGCTACACAGATGATATTCCCTATCTGCAGTCGTATTTAGCACCGAGAACTGTGCTGGACAACAGATATATAGTGGGCAAAATGCTGTCCTATAACGGCGAGGGCGCATCGTATATATGCTATGATACAGTGGGCAAATGCAAGTGCGTGTGCCGTGAGTATATGCCCGATACCCTCTGCGAAAGGGCGGCGGGTGAGCTCAATATCACCGTTAATTCAGACTGTCTTGCAAAGTATAAGACCTTTATGTCGGAATTTGCCGATATGAACAAGGTGCTTTCCAGAATGAGAAATCTGGGGCATATCGCCACCGCTAAGGATATGTTCTTTGAAAATAACACTACCTATGTTATTTTAGAGTATGTTGAGGGCGTTTCGCTCAAAAAGTTTTTGCAGTCAAACACAGGCTTTCTGACCTGGGAGCAGGTGAAAAAGCTGTTTGTGCCGCTGTTTACAACTATAAATATAATCCATAATTCGGGCATAATACACAGGGGAATATCCCCCGAGAATATAATAGTCACCACCGACGGGGAGCTGAAGCTCACAGGCTTCTGCATAAGCTCGGTCAGGACCTCTGACACGGGACTGCTGCCCGAGTTCTATTCGGGCTATACCGCACCTGAGCAGTATTCATCACTGCAGTGGCAGGGCACCTGGACGGACGTTTACGCAGTGGCTGCCGTTATCTACAGGATACTCACAGGCTGTATGCCGCTGGACGCCAATACCAGAATACACAATGATACGCTGGTGGAGGCTTCAAGGATAAATCCGAGGATACCCAGGCATATCTCCGATACCCTTTCAAAAGCTATGGCTGTCAGGGGCGAGGAAAGGATACAGACCATCACCGAGCTGGTGTCGGGTCTGTTCGAGAACCGCTCTAACCATGTTGAGCATGAAAAGGGTGCGACCCAGACCATACCCATTCAGCACGTGCCTAACCGCACCCAGAACAAAAAAAGCTCTGAAAAGCCCAAGAAAAAGGGCAGCAAGGCAGCGGCAGTGGTGGGCTGGTTCGTGCTGGCAGCTGTGCTGATATTTGCCTGCGTGCTGCTGATACAGCTGTTTTCAGTTCCCGATGAAAACGATAATTCTTCCGTTAATCCGCTGGCTGATTATTCATATGATGATACTGACAGCGATGATGACGGCTATGTATACGGCACCACCGTGGGTACTCCTGCCACTACCACCACCGAAAACGGCTCGCCCTACGGTTACGGCGCTATAATGCCTAATATCGTGGGTATGGACTATGAAGAGGTTGAAAGACATCTTGGCAACGAGTTCACCCTGAGACCTACCTACTATTACTCCGACGTGGAGGACAGGGGATATGTTAAGAGCCAGGGAATACCCGAGGGCACAGACTATGACCCCTCGCTGAAGGTGGAGCTGGAAATGGAGGTCTGCGCAGGACCGGCCACCATTCCCGTCCCCGATTATTCGGGCTATACCAAGAAGGAGTATCTGACCCTGCTGGACTCGCTGAATATCAAGTATAAGGTAGCTACCGAGAAGTCAAGCTGGGTAGAGGTGGACTATGTTATAAGGACCAGTATAAATGTGGGCAATTATATCAACGTTGAGAGCGGCGAGGTGCTTACGGTAACTATCTGCGACGGCAAGATAACCACTACCACCAAGGCGACCACCTCGGAGTCTGAGACCGAGACGGCTTCGGGCACAACGGCAGCCAACAACTGGGGCACCACCACAGCAGCGGTCACAACTGCTGAGCCTGTCTATACCGAGCCTGCCTATACCGATGAAGCAGTTCCCGCAGACGACGGAAACGTTGAGGCTGCATATTGATGTAAAATAAGGGCAGCACAGCCGTTCATGGTGAGCGGCAGCTGCTGCCTTGATGATATGTCCCGAAAAGCTTGATAAATAATGAAAAAAGCTGTTTTGATAAAATAATGAATTTAATCTAAAGGGATTTTAAAATTTTAGAAATCGTTATCAAAGCCCTTGACAATTCGAGGGCTTTATGTTATCCTTATATGTGGACAATTAGAAAATAAGGGGCGTTTTGTGTCAGATAGAGCGCTTCTTATAACTTTGGAGGTATATATATGGCAAAGAAAATCGGTGTTTTGACAAGCGGCGGCGACGCTCCCGGTATGAATGCTGCGGTAAGAGCGGTTTGCAGATCTGCTCTGCAGAAGGGCATGGAGGTCGTAGGTATTCGCAGGGGCTACAACGGTCTTCTTAACGGCGACTATATCGAGATGAATGCAAAGAGCGTTTCCGGCATTATCCAGAGGGGCGGCACCTGCCTTTACACAGCCAGATGCCCGGAGTTCAGGGATCTCGCAGGAGTTCAGAAGGGCAGAGACAAGTGCCTGGAGCTTGGTCTTGACGGCATTGTTGTTATCGGCGGCGACGGCTCTTTCAGAGGCGCTGCTGATCTTTCGGCACAGGGCATCCCCTGCATAGGCGTTCCCGGTACTATCGACAACGATATATCGTGCACTGAGTATACTATCGGCTACGATACAGCTATGAATACCGCTATGGAGATGATCGACAAGATCAGAGATACCACAGAGTCTCACGACAGATGCTCTATCGTTGAGGTAATGGGCAGAAATGCAGGCTACATAGCTATAAACGTCGGTATCGCTGTGGGAGCTGAGGCTGTTATCACTCCCGAGGAGGATTATGACCTCAACGCTATCGCCGGCAAGATGCAGAAGGTGATGAAGAGCGGCAAGACCCACTTCCTTATAGTAGTTGCTGAGGGCGTCGGCAAGACCGATTATATCACCAAGACTATAAATGAGCTGACAGGTATCGAGACAAGAGCTACTATCCTGGGTCACGTACAGAGAGGCGGCTCGCCTACAGTTAGAGACAGAGTTATCGCCACACAGATGGGCTACCACGCTGTTGAGCTGCTGGAGCAGGGCATCGGCAACAGAGTCGTTGGCATGAAGAACGGCAAGATATATGATGTTGATATCCAGGAGGCTCTTTCGATGAAGAAGCCCTTTGAGGACGAGCTTTACAAGATACTCAACGAGACAGCTTTTTAAGCTGTAAACGTTTTTAAAAATAAAACAGAGTAGAACACCGTGCGTTAAGTGTTCGGCAGACGGGGAGTTGCTGTCGGAACGAAAAGGCAAGCCCTTGCGGTTCGGTGTTCGCATCCCGCTGAATGTATAATCGAAGCTTTTCGTAAAATGCCTCTGTTATGCATAGTATTGCGGCAGTACAGGAGGTATGTTTATGAAAAGCTTTTTTCGTTCTTTTTCAGAGTCGGCAAGATCGCTGACCCAGCTGAGGACGCTGACCACAACGGGTCTGCTGCTGGCGCTGGGCATAGTGCTGAGGTATGTGGCTATCGACGTTACGGCTGATCTCAGGATAAGCTTTGCCTTTATCGCAACGGCGGCGATAGGTATGCTGTACGGTCCTGTGGTTTGCGGCGCATCTGCGGTGATACTTGATTTTCTGGGATATATCATAACCAACAAATCGCCTAGGTTTTACAGCCCGCAGCTGGCGTTGGTGATACTGCTGTCAGGCATTGTCTACGGCTGCCTGCTCTACAAGTGCGACTTCAAAAACGACAGGATAAAGAGCTTTGTGAAGATAATTGCAGCAAACCTGATAATTGCGGTGGTATGCAATATCCTGCTCAACACATATTTCCTCTACACCCTTTATGTCAACAAGAATTTCAGCTTTTTGAGCGCTTCCGCCCTTAAAGGCTTCGGCGCGTATATGCTGCCCAGAGCCGTTAAAAATGTTATCGAGTTCCCCATAAGGGTCGTGATACTGGGTCTGGTGCTGCCGGCTATAAAGCTTGCCTACGATAAGGTGAGAGGGCAGTACGGCAAGGCTGTTCAATAAATAGAGCTTATGAAAGCTGTGCTTCGTGCACAGCTTTTTGTAATTTAATAAAATTTTTACTTGAAATTTTGTGCAAAATGTAGTATAATAAAAATGGTTTATATTTTTAAAAGGAGTTTTTACTATGGTGAATATTGGTTTTATAGGCGCAGGCAATATGGGCTACGCTATCATGAAGGGCATTAAGGGCAGCTCCCTGGGGGATAAGGTATCGCTTTATGTGTATGACCCCGTGCAGGAGGCTGTTGTGAGAGCCGAGCAGCTGGGCGCTAAAGCAGTGATCGACGGCAGCGAGGCGGTGAGCCTTTGTAAATATGTCTTTTTAGCAGTCAAGCCCCAGCAGCTTGATGAAGTGCTGGACGCCGTTAGGGAGGAAGTGACCGATGATAAGGTCATCATATCCATCTGCGCAGGCATAACCGATGAATATATCGCTTCAAAAACAGTTAAGGGTGCTAAGGTGGTAATGGTAATGCCAAATACGCCCCTGCTGCTGGGGGAGGGCGCAACTGCGCTTTCAAGGTCTGAAAGCGTAAGCGACGAGGAGTTTGAGCTGGTTTGCTCTATCTTCGGCTCCTGCGGTATCTATTCGGTCATTCCCAAGGATAAGATGAAGGAGATAATCGCCATAAACGGGTCCTCTCCTGCGTTCATCTACCTTTACGCCCAGTCATTTATCAAGTACGCTAAAAGCGTGGGCATTGATGAAAAGGTGGCTGTCGAGCTCTTTTCAAAGTCGCTCATAGGCTCGGCTAAGATGATAACCGACAGCGGCAGAGCTATTGACGAGCTGATCACAATGGTGTCCTCAAAAGGCGGCACAACTATCGCAGGTCTTGAAAAGCTCAGAGAGGGCGGACTTGACAGTGCCGTGCAGGAGTGCTGCAAAGCCTGCACCAAAAGAGCCTACGAGCTTTCAAAGTAATACCAAACAGCCTGTCTGCATATAATCAACTGAGGTGATGTTTTATGCAGACAAGCTTGGCAGTCCGCCCCGAGGTAAGATCAAGGGGCAGATCGGACATAGTGTATTCAAAGGGCTTTTATGCCTTTTTGTGCGGCGCTGTGCTCATAGGTGCGCTGCTGGGCACGGTGAGCTACTGCGTATCTGGGGAGAGCTTTATAGAAAGCCTCGGCAGCTTTCAGAAAAGCTTTATCGAAAGGCGCAGCGGTATGGAGGTAAGCAGGGTGCTGGTCAGCTCCCTTGCGTCCTCAAGCCTTTTGCTGGCGGCGGAGTTTTTGCTTGGTATGTGTGCAGTGGGTCAGCCCTTTGAGCTGGCTGTGCCTGTGTTTCGCGGCATGGGTCTGGGGCTTACGCTGGCGCAGCTGTATGCTGCATACGGCAGCGGCAAAATGCTGTTTTCAATGGGACTGATACTGCCCTCGGGCATAATAACCGCACTGGTGCTGATAGCAGGCGCAAGAGAGTCACTGGCGCTGTCCTGCGTGTATTTTAAGCTGACCCTTTCAGACAGGCAGGAGAAGGGGCTGGCGGAGAGCTTTAAGCTGTATGCCGCAAAATTTATGGTGCTTGAAGCCGCACTGGCTCTGGCGGCAGCTGTTGACTGTATCACAAGCTATTTTCTGATAGGATATTTCTGATGTCTTTACAGGACATATGAGGAGCATAAAATAAAGGAAGGTAAAAATAAATGGCGTTATTTGGAAATTACGATACCCCCGGCAGGGGAGTGTTAAAGACCCCTCACGAAAAGAAAGGCTTTTTTAAATTCTGGGAGATCTACGGCAGACATATGTGGAAGCTCATGGAGCTAAATCTTTTGTATTTTCTGTTCTGCCTGCCGCTGTTTGCGGCGGTGATACTGAGCCTTTCGACCTATAACCCCTACTGGCTGGTGCTATGCATACCCGGCACGGTAATAGGTCCTGCCACCGCAGCCATGACAAGGGTGGCAAGAAATTTCTCGCAGGAAAGACCGGCATTTGTTATGCACGACTTTTTCAAGGCATTCAAAACAAACTTCAAGCAGGGCATGGCAATGGGCGTTATCGACAACATCTTTGTCATCTGGTTCATCGTGGGCATACCTGTTTATAAAAGCCTTGCCGAGCAGAACAGTATGATGTATATACCCTTTGTTATAAGTCTTGCGTGTATGCTCACATTTTTTATGATGCATTTTTATATCTATCAGATGATGTGCTCAACCAACCTTACAATGGGGCAGATACTGAAAAACTCGCTGTTTCTGGTAAATCTCGGCATAAAGCAGACCATCTGGACGCTGCTGGTATCGCTGATAGTTATGGGGCTGACCTATATGTTCATGCCCTACACCTACTTTATCATACCCTTTTTCCCCATGACATTTATCGCATTTGTGGCTTGCTTTAACTGCTATCCCGTTATCAGGAAGCACGTTATACAGCCCTATTACGACCAGCGCGGCGAGCTCAACCCCGAGGACGCAGCCGCCATTGCTGCCCCCGGCGAAGCCCTGTTTGTAGACAAGGCTGCCGAGGAAACACCTGTAAAAAAGGCTGAAAAGGCTAAAAAAGCCAGAACTATCAGATGATCAATTATGTCCGTTTTCCGTTGTGTTGCTGATAAGCGTGGATAGTTGTGGTGTTCGCTTTTCACCATTTGCCATACACTATCCGCTGTTAGTGCTGGATCTTGTTAGTGCAGTAACACATTTTGCTGTATAGTGAGGGAGGTGACCCTGTGAGTGCTGAGAATAATAACAGCAGGCTGTTGCTGCTGGCTGAATATATGCGTGAGCTGTCGTCGGTGAAAAATACCGAGGACCTGAAAGAGCTGTCTGACAGCTATTACGATAAGCTCAGTGCCGACCCCGATGAGGACAAGGCACTTTTTCTACTGTGGAAAAATGCGGCAGAGCTTGGCTCTGCGCTGGTGCGCCTTAAAAGTGCCGCCGCCGATGAGACCAGAATGAAGCGCCTGGCGCAGCTATCCGATGAAGAGAAAAGAGAGCTGGGCGAGGTCGAGAAGATCATCGACAATAACCTGTTTATCTACCACTTTCAGCCCATCGTCAGCGCTGTTGACGGCGAGATATATTCTTATGAGGCACTTATGCGCTCAAAAAGCGACCCCAGGATAACCCCCTTTCATATACTTAAATATGCCGAGCTCACAGGCAGGCTTGGGGATATCGAAAAGGATACATTTCTCAATATCCTCAGATATATTGAGGAAAGCGCAGAAAAGTTTTCCGACCGCCCCGTGTTCATAAACAGTATACCCAACACCAAGCTTTCGCCCGAGGATATGGATATCATATCACAGCTTCTTGCGAAAAATTCTGCCAATACAGTTATTGAGATGACCGAGCAGTCGGAGTTTGACGAGTTTGAGCTCAACGCTATCAAGGAACGCTACCGTAAAATGAATGTGCGTATCGCCATCGACGACTACGGCACGGGCTACTCAAACGTAAAAAACCTTTTGAGATATACCCCGAACTATGTTAAGATCGACCGCTCGCTGTTGAGCGAGATACAGAATAACCCCCAGAAAAGGCATTTTGTCAGGGAGATAATAGATTTCTGCCACGATAACGGCATTCTGGCTCTGGCTGAGGGAGTTGAGACCTCTGCGGAGCTAAGGTCTGTGATACTTTTCGGAGTTGATCTTATCCAGGGCTTCTACACCGCCAGACCCTCGCCTGAGATCATCGAGTCTATCCCCTATGAGATCAAGCAGGAGATAAAGCGTTATCATCAGGAGCGTCAGGACGGCAAGGCTAAGCGGATATACACCGCAGATGACAGCGAAAGAGTAATGCTGGACAAGCTTGTTAAGGAGGGCTATAACTGCATAAAGGTGGGCAGGGAAGGCACGGTGGCTGTGGTGGGTCACAGCGCCCTTGATACCGATATACATATCGAGGTGGTAAACGGCTTCTGCGGCACCCTGGTGCTTGAGGACGCGCACCTTGCAAACATTTATCAGCGCCCCTGTATCGAGATAGAAAAGGGCTGCGATATCACGGTGGAGATAAAGGGTCACAACAAGCTTGAACGCACAGGCATAAGGGTACCTATGGGGGCATCGGTAAGGTTTGTGGGCTCGGGCGACAGCTCGCTTAACATTCATCTTGACTCTGCGGAGCACTATGGTATCGGCAATAACATAACCTCAGCACACGGCAGACTTCTCTTTGACCAGGACTCCACCATAACTATCGAGTCTGAAAGCCAGTCGGGAGTGCTGATAGGCGCAGGAATGGGCGGCGATATCAGCATAGTCAGGGGCAGGTACAAGCTGCGCTCGGGGGGCTCATACGGGGTCTGCATAGGCTCATTCGACGGCGATGTTGATATGGAGCTGCAAAACTGCGATATCGAAGCCCACGCTTATGGGGCAAGCTCGGTGGCGCTGGGCTCACTGAATGCAAACGCAAAGGTCTTTGTCCATGCGGCAAGCCTTAAATGCATGGTCAGCGGCGAAAAAGCTGTTGCAGTGGGCACGCTGGAGGGCGAAAGCGCTGACGTACACCTTGACAGCGCCAACATATACCTCACCGTTCAGGCAAGCGATCTGGCGGCTCTGGGCAGCTTTGAGGGCAGCTCTAAGGTGCTTGTGGAGCGTGCAGTGTTCAGCCTCAGCGCAGGGGGCTACGGCGCCTATGCCTTCGGCGGCAAAAAGGGCTGCGAGTCAGTCGGGATATCCAAATGCGATACCAGTGTCGAGTTCACCACAGCCTACGGTAAGCTGTGCGCCACCGATAATATAAAAGTCAGCGGCGGCAGACGCAGCTTTAAGGTAAACGGCGAAGCGGTGGAGATATGAATACTGTCCGTACATTTCGCCACAAAAAAGCAAAGTCGGCAAATAATAAAAAACAAAAGGTATCAGCTGTAAGATCATCTCAGCCGATACCTTTTTTCTATTCATCACTGTTTTCAAACTTTTTCAGGTCGATGATGATACCCACCTTGGCGAGCCCCTTTACCGCCGTCTCAGCGTCAACAGGGTAAATGTCGCTCTTGCCCGTCTGCCGCTCAGACTCAAAATGCAGAAACTGTATGAAGTTCTCCGAAAAGTCCTCCTCTGAATAGAGCATACCCATTATATACTGGTTTTTGATAGCGTAGTAATTAACGGGCTTTAGCTTTAAAAACGCCTTCGGGTCGGTTTTCATGCTGCTGCATAAGCCCTCAAAATCCTCGTCAACATAGTTTATCTTGCGGCATTTCATGTACCGTATGCGCTTTTTCAGCGGCGGCTCGGCTTCGGTGCTTTTCTTTTTGAGAAATGAGAACATAAGCCACCTCTCAGTTTTTCAGCAGCCTGTCAAACAGCTGCTTGCGGCAGTCGTTTTCAAGCTTGTCGTTTATTTCCTTGGGCACATATTTTTCGCCTGTTTTTCTCTCCATGCAGTATGAGATTATATGGTCGGCAAGCTTTGGATTTTTAGAAAGCAGGGGACCATGCAGATAGGTGGCAGTAACGTTTTTTTCGGTGTAGCCCTCGGTGCTGCTCTCAAACTTGTTGCCGTTGCCCGCAAGCACTTTGCCGAAGGGGGTGGTCACATTATCCGTCTGACCGCCGTGGTTCTCAAAGCCTATCACCTTGTATTTTTCACCGTCAAGCTCAGTCTCCACCACAATGTTGCCTATGCACCTCTCACGCTTGTTGGTGGAAGCCACAGTGTAATAATCAAACAGCCCCAGCCCCGGTATCTTTTTATCGTTAGAGTCCTTGTAATACTGCCCCATGAGCTGATAGCCGCCGCATATCATGAGAAAATACACGCCGCTTTCATAAGCCTCTTTTACCTTGTCTTTGAGTGCGAGCAGGTCATCGGCTAAAAGCTGCTGCTCAAAATCGGCGCCACCGCCGAGATATACAATGTCGTACTGAGTAAAATCGGTCTCCTTGTCTCCCAGATCGTGCTTTGATACCTCGACCTCTATCCCCCGCATTTTGCAGCGGTATGATAGTATCTCCACATTTCCGCTGTCGCCGTAAAGGTCGAGCATGGCTGGGTACATATGCAGTATTTTAAGCTTGTCCATCTGTGCCGCCCTCCTTTTTGGCTTTGTATCTCTTTATGGCTGCCCTGGTGGGCTGTATAGCCGTGTAATTGGCAATGGCGTATTTATCCCCCTTGGTGGAGAAAAACTCCTCCATAGCCTCATCAAGATCGGGTCTTACAACTATGTTTTCGGGGTCGTAGCCCGAGCATTTTATCCTTATGGCGATATCATAAGCCCTGGTTCCCGAGGTAACAACTCTAGAAACATTATTGAACACCGAGAAATTTATATCCCATATCCATGATACATCATGACCGTCCGCCAGATTATCGTTGAGCACAAAAAGCAGCTCCTTTTCGCCCTGGTGCTCGTTCATTACCCTCAGGGTCATGTTGGCGCCCACAGGGTTTTTTGCAAGGTTTACCAGCAGCTCACTGCCGTCCACCGAGAATTTTTCAAGTCTGCCGTTGTTGACCTCAAACTTCTCAAAGGTCTCGTGCAGCACCGATTTATCGAACTTGTAAAGGCTTGCCGCAGTATACACCGCCGAGAGGTTGTAAACATAATAAATACTGTTGTGGCTTATCTTGTACTCCTCACCCTCAAACTCCACCGAGGGCACGTCCAGCTTGACATTCTTAGCGGTCACATAAGGCTTTACATTGCCGAAATCACACTTGGGGCAACGGAATTTTCCCACATGGGAATACTGGTAGTAGTCATATTTAAGCTCAGCGCCGCACCTGGGGCAGAACTTGCCCTCACCCACCTCATAGGGCTGGTCGGTAGCGCCTGCATAACGCTCAACACTGAAATAATAAATGTTTTTATTTTTGGGATTAGCAAGCCCCAGCCTTGAAACATTGGGGTCATCGGCATTCAGCACCACATTGCCCTCATAGGTCTCAAGAAACTTTTTGACTTTAAGGATAAGAGTCTCCACCTCGCCGTTGCGGTCAAGCTGGTCTCTGAAAAAGTTAAGCAGCACCAGCGTTTCAAGCTTGAGCTTAGAGAAAATAACAGGCACATGGCTCTCGTCCACCTCAAGCACCAGATAATCAGCCTTTACCCTGCCCTTCATATCGCAGTTATTCAAAAGCAGCGAGGTTATGCCTGTGTCGAGATTATTGCCCTGCTTGTTGGTGATTATCTTCTTTCCAGTGCTATCAAAAATATGGTTTAAATAGTTAGTCACCGAGGTCTTGCCGTTGGTGCCTGTCACGGCGATTATGGGGCAGTCAACCTTAAAGGCTTTAAGGCAGTCCTTGTTTATCTCCCACAGAAAAAGCCCCGGGGCATTGCCTGCGTCCCTGCCTAAAAGGTGAAGCACCTTCACAAGAAATTTTCCGACCCATATGGTCAGTGCGTTTTTTATACTCATATGATATTCTCCGTTAAGTTTTTAGGCGTACAATACACCTTTATAAATATAAAACAATTTTCCGAAAATGTCAATAGTCAAATAACATAATCTTACCTTACTTGCTTGACAATTAATTAACGATAGGTTATAATTATATTGGTCTTTTTTTCTGATACAGAGCAGGTAAAGAATTTCCCGATATAATATCTTTTTCGGGAAACGACCCTGCGGTATTGCCTTTATAATATATAATTTGTATAGGAGCTGGTAAATATGCGTAAAACCAAAATAGTCTGCACCATCGGACCTTCAACGGACGATGAGCACATTCTGAGAGACATGATGAAAAACGGCATGGACGTTGCCAGATTTAATTTTTCTCATTCCGACCATGAGGTGCACAAGCAGAGATTTGAAACTATAAAAAGGCTGAGAGATGAAATGGGTCTTAACATCGCCACCCTTATGGATACCAAGGGTCCTGAGATAAGGCTGAAAGACTTCAAGGACCACAAAAGTGTTACCATCAACGACGGTGATACCTTTACCCTAACCACCAGAGATGTGGAGGGGGATAATACTATCTGCTCGATAACCTTCCCCGACCTGCCCAGAGATGTTTCTATCGGCACACGTATACTTATCAACGACGGCGTTATCGAGCTCAAAGCCCTTAAAGTTGACTCCACCGATATAACCTGTGAGGTAATTCACGGCGGTGTGGTATCAGACCACAAGGGCATAAACGTCCCCGGTGTAAAGCTTTCAATGCCCTATATCTCAGACGCCGATATGGCTGACCTTGCCTTCGGCGCAAAGATGAAGTTCGATTTTATCGCAGCCAGCTTTGTAAGAACAGGGGCTGATGTTACATATCTGAGAAAATTCACCCAGTCGCTGGGCTGGTTCACCCCAAGGATAATCGCAAAGATAGAAAATGCCGAGGGTGTTGAGAATATCGACGAGATACTTGAAGCTGCCGACGGCATAATGGTCGCCAGGGGAGATATGGGCGTTGAGATACCCTTTGAGAAGATACCTGCCATTCAGAAGGAGCTTATACACAAGGCTTACAACGCAGGCAAGCAGGTGGTAACAGCCACCCAGATGCTGGAGTCGATGATATCAAACCCACGCCCCACCAGAGCCGAGATAACCGATGTTGCCAACGCTATCTATGACGGCACATCTGCAATAATGCTCTCGGGCGAGACCGCCGCAGGCAAATATCCTGTTGAGGCTGTAAAAACTATGGCGCTTATTGCCGAGACCACCGAGGGGGATATCGACTACATAAGCCGCTTTAAAAAGCGTGACGATGTGGAGGACCCCACTATCACCGATGCTATCTCACACGCAACAGTTACCACTGCCCACGACCTTAAAGCAGCGGCTATACTTACCGTTACCAAGAGCGGCGCTACCGCAAGGATACTTTCAAAATACCGCCCCGACTGCCCAATAATCGGTCTTACCACCGACGAGATAAGCTGCCGCCACATGAATATGTCATGGGGCGTGCTCCCGGGCATCATCGAGGAAATGGACAACACCGACGCCCTTATCTCCAGAGCGATAGAGGTATCTCTTGAAAAGGGCTATCTCAAAAAAGACGACCTGGTGGTGATCACCGCAGGTGTTCCCCTGGGAATGAGCGGCACGACAAATCTGCTAAAGGTCGAAAGAGCCTAGTCCTCACCGGACGGGGTATTTCCCCCACCTATCGCACTATTGTGTAGTAGGCAAAAGGTCGAGTCCTCCCCGGAGGGGAGGGGGTGCTTTGGTGGCGGCTATTACTTCGATACGCTGCGCGAACCTTGCAAAATGTTGACTTTGTGCGCTGTAGGAAATTTGATTAAATTTAATTTCGCCCCATTAAAACTGTGTGAAAATTTTTCGGAACCTTACATTTGTGCGTTTCACCGCAAATTGAGTAAAATGGTTTTCCAGCCACTAGCACTCTAACCACCAGCGACTAGCAGATTACGCTGCGCGAACCTTGGTAATGAGTTATTGTGCGTTTTACCGCATAATTCGGAAAACTATTTTCTTACCTCTTACTTCTTACATCTTACCTCTAAAAGCTGATAGCTTCCCCTTGCTCAAAGAGAAAACCATGTTTTATACAAACTAAGCTCACTGTGCGGTCATACACAGTGAGCTTTTTTACTGTCAGTTATTCTCTAAAGCAGTGTTTACCATGACTGCATTTTCAGGCTTGCGCTTAAAAGCGCTTGCAAAGCCTGCCAGCACAGGCACTAAGAATGAAAATCCCACAGATACCGCCATACTTCTCATATCGGGTATCGCCGTGCTGAAAACCTTGCTCAGCACCGGCACATATATGCCTGAAAACAGCGCCAGTGATGAAACTATCACCGCAAATATGAGGAATGCGTTTGAAAAATAGGGGACCGAGAACAGGGTCTTTTCCTCAGATTTGCATTCAAAAACGTGTATCAGCTGGCTGAGCACAAGGGTGATAAGCGCCCCCGTCCTTGCCGCTTCGATAGATGCTGTGCCCCTTAATATCACCGTGAATGAGCCAAGTGTACACAGCCCTATCAGTATTCCTCTGAGAATTATCCTCCACAGCAGACCGCCGCTGAAAAAGCTGTCGTTCTCCTTACGGGGCTGCTTTTTCATCACCGACTTTTCAGGCGGCTCCAAGCCTAAAGCCACCGCAGGCAGGCTGTCTGTTACAAGGTTCACAAGCAGTATCTGTGATGGCAGCAGCACCATTGGCAGCCCCATTAAAATACCGCCGAACATGGTGAGCACCTCGCCTATGTTGCAGGATATCATGTATCTTACGAATTTTCTTATGTTGCTGTAGATAGTCCTGCCGTCCTCAACGGCATTTACAAGTGTGGCAAAGTTGTCGTCCAGCAGTATCACGTCTGCCGCCTGCTTTGTGACCTCGGTGCCCTGTATGCCCATTGATACGCCTATGTCCGCTTCCTTTACGGCAGGGGCGTCGTTCACCCCGTCGCCTGTCATTGCGCAGATGTGCCCCTTGGCTTTCAGCGCCTTTACTATCCTCAGCTTGTGGGCAGGGGTAACTCTTGCAAATACCGAGCAGTTGTCTATCATGTCCTTCAGCCGTTCATCGCTTATGCTGTCAAGCTCTCTGCCTGTGAGGACTATGCCCCCCTGCTTCAATATCCCCACCTGCCTTGCAACAGCTGCAGCTGTCAGCTTGTGGTCGCCTGTTATCATAACGGTCCTTATGCCTGCCCTCTCGCACTGGCGCACAGCCTCGGCTGCCTCAGCCCTTGGGGGGTCCTGCATACCCATAAGCCCCAGATAAACGCTTTTGCCGCCTGTTATCTCGCAGAATGCCAGCACCCTTGCGCCCTGTGAAGCAAAGTTATCGGATAGTTTAAGCGCCGCCAGCTTGCCATTGCCTGTAAAGGGCTTTATGCCATCTTTGGTCAGCACATAGCCGCATTCGTTTATAATAACGTCTGAGCTGCCCTTTTTGTATGATATGCCCTCGCCCCTGTCGTTTGTGCATATCACCGTCATTGAGCGGCTCTCGCTGTCAAAGGGTATCTCGTCAATGCGCCTTAGTCCCGTGTTATCTGCCAGCACACCGTTTTCAGCGCAGGCAACGGCGATAGCGCACTCGGTGGGGTCTCCCTGTGCCGAAAAGCGCTCTTCCTTTCTGCGCTTTGCAGATACTGCCTTTCGCTCCTCCACCGCAGCGTTTGAGCATACAGCGCCGCAGATAAACAGGGGTCTTAGCAGCTCATTATCATTAAGGCTTTCATCATCTGCCTGATATTCATTACCCATGCCGTCGGCTATTTTTATAACTGTCATCTTGTTCTGGGTCACCGTACCCGTCTTGTCGGTGCAGATAACAGACGCGCAGCCCAGGGTCTCCACCGAGTGCAGCCTGTGTACAAGGGCGTTTCTTTTAAGCATTTTTCTGACCGCCAGCGCCAGCGCTATAGTCACCGCCGCAGGCAGCCCCTCGGGGATAGCTGCAATGGCGATGGTGATGCTTGTCATGACCATATCAAACACAGGCTCCCCCCTGATAACGCCGGCTATGAACACCAGTATGCAAATGCCTATGCAGATAAATGCAAGGGTCTTTCCCAGCTCACCAAGGCGTTTTTGCAGGGGAGTCTGCTCCTCCTCGATATCATCAAGCATTTTTGATACCCTGCCCATCTGGCTGAGGGTACCCGTAGCCACCGCCTGCACCTGAGCTCTGCCCTTTGTCACCACAGCCCCCATGTAAGCCATGTATCCTTTGTTCAGCGAGGTAAATTCCACCTCGTCGCTCCTTGGATATTTCACCGCAGGCTCGGCTTCCCCCGTGAGCACAGCTTCGTCGCAGGCAAAGCTTTTGCAGCTTATTATGTAGCCGTCGGCAGGTATGCGGTCGCCTGCTTCCAGCATAAAAACGTCCCCCGGTACCAGCCTTGCCGCAGGCAGCTTCACCAGTCTGCCGTCACGGTATACCCTTGCAGAGGGGGCGGTCATGGCTTCCAGCTTTTCCATAGTCTTTTCAAGCTGTTCAATCTCTTTTTTCAGAGGTCTTAAAGCCTGTCGTTTCTGGGCTTCAAGTTTTTTCTGCTCTTTAGTCTTAAATGAAGAGGCTGAAGCTGAAAGATTCAGAGAATTGTCCTTTTTTTGTGCAAGCTGTTCTTTATATTCACGGTTCTTCTGATTTAAAAATTCCTGATAGTCATTCAGATCACCGTTGAATTCTGTAACATTGCCGTTATCAATCAGCCACAGTTTATCTGCAATTGCCTCAAGAAGATGTCTGTCATGGGATACTAAAATCAGAGCTCCCTGATAGGATGAAAGGGCAATTGACAGTGCTTCACGCATATCAAGATCAAGATGGTTGGTTGGCTCATCAAGCAGAAGCAGGTTTGGTTTCTGATAGGCAGCAATTGCAAGAGCAAGTCTTGCCTGCTCACCGCCGGACATAGTCTCAACCTTGGCTGTAGCCTTGTCTCCGCTGAATGAGAATGAACCCAGGAAGGTTCTTAAATCCTTTTCCTTGGCATTTGGATCAATTGCTCTTAGATGATCAAGACCGCTCATCTGTCCTGAAAGCTGGTCAAGCTCATGCTGTGCGAAATAGCCGATTTTAATTCCCTTACCTAAGGTTACAGTTCCATGTACAGGCTTTAGCACGTTGCACATGGTTTTGATAAGAGTTGACTTACCCTGACCGTTCTTTCCTAAAAGACCGATTCTGTCACCGGCGATAAGCATCAGATTGATGTTTTTTAAAATGACATCATTTTCTGAATAACCGGCATCAAGATTCTTTAGATCTGCAAGAATATCCACTGTTCTCTCAGGCTCTGCAAACTGGATATGGTAAGGAGATTCCTCTGCAGTAACAGCGGTAAGCTTCAGTCTGTCGATGGCCTTTAATATACTCTGAGCCTGCTTGGCTTTGCTTGCTTTGTATCTGAATCTTTCCACAAAGTCCTGCATATGGGCAAGGGCAGCTTCCTCTCGTTTTCTTGAAGCCTTCTCATTTCTGATTCTCTCGGCTCTTAGTCTTTCGTAATCAGAATAGTTACCGGTATAGGAAACAAGCTTGCAAGATTCAAAATGAAGTATATGAGAGCAGAATGTATCCAGGAAATCTCTATCGTGAGAAATACACAGAACTGTGCCTTCGTAGTTTTTCAGGTAGTTCTCAAGGAAGATGATAGTATCCAGATCAAGATGGTTTGTTGGTTCGTCCAAAAGCAGAACATCTGACTGATAGATAAGAGCCTGAGCCAGGTTCAGACGCATTCTCCATCCACCAGAGAACTCCTTTACACTCTTATCCATTTCCTCTTCACTAAAACCAAGACCGTGCAGAAGAATTCTTGCTCTGCTGTCAATGGTCCAGGCTCCAGCGATACCCAGCTTATCCTCAATTAAGGCGATCTTCTCGCCATTGTTTTCTTTATATGCCTGCTCTTTCTGCTTTAATAGCTCGCACAGATCCTTGTCACCCTGTTTAACATATTCAAGGGCAGAGATCTCTAAAGAAGGAGTCTGCTGAGAAACAGAGGAGATTTTGAATCCCTTTGGAATGGATATGTTTCCAATTTCTGGGGCAATCTCTCCTTTGATGGCGGCGAATAATGTAGATTTTCCACAGCCGTTACGACCGATAATACCTACTTTCTGGTTTGGAAAAATACTGCAGGAAGCATTTTCTAAAAGGTACTTGCTTCCTCTCATTATTGTTACGTCATTTAGCTGAATCATTTTTTATAGTCTTGATAAACAAAAACAGTGGAACATAGTCCACTGTCTTTTAGTGATGGGGTAAAAATCAGAGCTGAGTGGTATTCTGAACCAGGGTAATACCGTCCTTTACACGGATATTTCTGATTGTGATAACTGTTTTCTGTCCGATATGTCTGATTACAGATACATTCAGCAGTGGAATTCCAGTCTGTTTGCATGCTCTGATAAGTGGTGGAATAACAGCAGCTGAACCTGTGTTCTGAGCTACATGAACTCTGGTTCCTACAACAGTCTTAAGTCCGTTTGATTTTAATGACTGATTGATTGCACCTGAAACATCGGTTACACAGTCACTTACAGAATCTGACACGATGGTTGGGGCAATATAGATTGGTCCATCCTCGTTCTTAAGTCTATCAGCCTGTGAGCTTGCTAAATCATAGGCTACCTGAGTAGCATTTGATGTTGCTTCAGAATCACATTTTGCAGTTGCTGAAAGAGCTGTAACATTATTATCGTTATCTGTATTTAAAACCTCAATTGTCTCTCCAACCTGTGCAATTGGCTGAAGATCCTGTGGAGAGGTTTGCGCTGGAAGATATGGCTGTGGCAGATTTACCTGAGATTCTGCAGTGGCCTTATCTGCGCTTTTTTCGTCCTTTTCATCGATGTTATTTAGACTTACGTTTCCTTTAATAACATCCTGAACAGTGATCTTTGATAGAGGACTTGAGTTTTCCTTGCCCTCAAGAGCCTTTACTGTTGGCAGCAGAGTACCAACATTCTCCGCATTGCCGACATTGTCTGATGGATCTGGAATATAAGGCTTTACCTGACCTGCCTGTATTTCCTGAGAGAAGGCCTTTGCAACTTCTTCACTCTTAGCTACGTTATCTGCATCCTCTGTCTCAAGAGCAGTTTCTGGCTTTGCAGCGGTAATCTTCTTTGGTTTTCTCTTTTTTACCTTTGCCGTTGGCTGCTGCTGAACAATAACCTTTTTACCGTTGGCATCAACAGAGCTGTCAAACATTGCACTGCTGCAGGCTGACAATAGCCAGCCGGCAGTTATAGCTATAAAGAATTTTGCAATTAAAGATGAATTTGTTTTCATATGTTTTTGTTAGATTTTATCATTAGGAAAACCGAATCCGCCCAGATATCCGCCTGCAAGAAGATGCATGTGAATATGAGGAACTTCCTGACATCCGTTTTTTCCAACGTTAACAATTAAGCGGTAACCAGATTCATTTACACCAAGATCCTCTGCAATTTTGCGTGCAACAATGAAAAGATGACCCAGCATCTTTTCATCTTCAGGCTCAACTTGAGCAACAGATGGAATTGGCTTATTGGTTACGATCAGTATGTGATGTTCAGCCTTAGGAGCGATATCTAAAAAAGCAGTAACCAGATCATCGTGGTAGACTGTTTTTGAAGGAATTGTGCCGTTAATAATTTTAGTGAACAGTGTCTCTTCGCTCATTTTCTAAAGCCTCATCTTATGTTTTGGGTTCCATACTTATGTGATGTCGATTATATCACAAAAAAAGATTGTGTTTAAAAGACTGATTTTTCGTTATAAAAACTTAATTGTTTGATATTTCTGCCGTTAAATAGATAAAGGGATCAAAAAGGAGGCAGATTATGGGACAGGAGTTCGTATATTCAGCTCTCCCAAGACCTACACTCAGGCCATCTGATCTGGTTTATCGCCGCCGTGTCAGTAAGCCTGACAGCGGAGATGATACCAAGGGAACCTCATCCAAAGAGCACAAGTATGAACTTGAGAATTCTGACAGGAAAGATTTCAATGAGGTTTACGAGGATGAAAAGGAAAAGAACAGTGGCAGGATTAATGCTATTGTGTAGTCCTTAGTGTGCTGTGTTTTTCCTAACATACAGATATGTATAGGAATGTGTCTTCTTTTGTCCTTTTCCTGCGATAGTTTTTTTTAGTCAATTGCTTAATTCTCTACAATTTCTTCTCCAAAAGAAGTGCTATACTCAGAGTGTGGAAATTATTTTCGTAAATAAAAGTTGCACTAACTCACTATCCATGTAAATACAAAACTAAGATTCTGGGTATATAATCTGACACAAGTTAAAAAGTTAGTTAAATATGGATCAATAAAGAGAAAAATTCACTAATGTGAATGTTTTCATGTTTTATGCTTTTTATTTTATCTACAATAGCTAGCAGACAAGAAGAATTTATAGCGTAAAGAGGAGTTTCAAATGATTGGTATCGTAGTGGTATCGCACAGTGTTAAAGTATCTGAAGGTATCTGCGATATGGTTGAGCAGATTTCTGCTTCTGGAACCGGCAAGTTGCCTATTATCGCCGCAGGTGGTAACTCAGAGGGTAAACTTGGTACAGACCCAAACCGTATTTTAGATTAAATAAAAAAAGTAGATCAGGGCGACGGTGTTGTTGTTATTTGTGACCTGGGCTCTGGTGTTATCAGTTCTCAGGCAGCAATTGCAATGCTTCAGGAACCATTAAAATCAAGAGTAAGAATCGCCGATGCTCCTGTTTTAGAAGGTGCAGTTGGCGCTGCTGTTGAAGTTGCATCAGATGCTAACAGCTCTTTAGATAGTGTTGTATCTGCAGCAGAAGCTTCACGTCAGCTACACAAAAAATAATTTTTCTATTCTCAGACAGACAGGCCACAGATCAAAATTCTATGGCCTTTTGTTTTTTTGTAGCTTAAAAACACATAAGGATTTGTTGTATGAAAAAAGCTTTTTTATATTTGGTAGCACCAATGATGATTTTAGGTTCAGCCTCTGTATTTGCCGAATCATGTACTGACAGCGGAGTGATTGAGGTTGTTGGTCACGGTAAGGTTGATGTCATGCCGGATACTGCTGTATTAAGCTATAGCGCCAAAGATGAGAATAAAGATCCAGTTAAGGCAAGAAATAATGTTGAAAAGAAAATCACATCACTATACGATAAGGCCCTAAGTTTTGGTGTAAAAAAAGAACAGATTATTTCAGGTAGTATTACTCTCTATCCTAAATATCACTATACAGATAAATCTAAGCGAGTATTTGACGGGTATTTCTGCAGTAGAGATATAGTCTTTAAAATTGATGATTTCTCTCTGATTGAGAAAATAACCACAGCTGCTGTTGAATCAGGGGTATCTGACATTAATGGCTTTGGCTATGAGGTCAAGGATACAACAGCAGTTAAAAGGGAGGCAGATGCCAAGGCAATTGCTGATGCCAGAGATCAGGCTAAGCGTCTTGCCGAAGGTTTCGGTGTGAAGATTAAGAAGGCCTGCTCCTTAAAATTTGAAGGAAATAACTCCAACGTATACTATGTAAGAAACAGGGCTGCGGTATCTCTGATGGCAGCAAAGGCAGAAGCCTCTGAACCTGCTACAGAGTATATGCCGGAGAAGCAGTCAGTAGATTCTAATGTATATGCAACATTCTCAATTGAATAGAACAAAACTGGAGCTTTTAGCTCCAGCTAAAGATTATCAGTCTGCAAAAAACGCTATTCTATGTGGTGCTGATGCTGTATTTATCGGTGGTCCTGCATTCGGCGCCAGGGCAGATGCGACCAATAAAATTGAAGATATCAAAAAGGTCTGCTCATTAGCTCATCGTTTTGGTGTAAAGGTTCATGTTACATTAAACACTCTTTTGTATGATGAGGAGC
>CALCRR010000206.1 GCA_937894495.1 uncultured Ruminococcus sp.
GCAATGCTTAAAAATGCCGATGTGGTGGTGCTGGACGAAGCCAGCGCCTTTGCCGACCCCGAGTGCGAGGCTCAGGTGCAGAAAGCCTTTACCGAAATGGCAAAGGGCAGAACGGTCATCATGATAGCTCACAGGCTGTCCACCGTCAGAAATGCCGATATGATATATGTGCTGAATAACGGCTCTGTTGAAGAAAAGGGCAGGCATGAGGAGCTGCTTGAAAAGGGCGGTCTTTATGCAAAAATGTGGAGCGAATACCAGAGCTCGATAAACTGGAAGGTAGGTGAAGGAGCATGATACAAAAGCTTATGAGGCGTTTTGCCCTGACCGAAAAGGGCGCTAAGGATATGGTCATCGGTGTTATGTCGGTGGTGGTATCAAATCTTGTGCTGATGTTCCCCGTGGGGCTGCTCTATTATTTCACTGAGGATTATCTTAACAAGGAGCTGGACAAAAGCCGTGTTATATTCTACATTGCTGGAATAATCGTGTGCCTGATACTTATTTATATCACTAACTTCTGGCAGTACAACTCTGCCTATTTTGCAACCTATATCGAGTCGGGCAAGCGCAGGGTGAGCCTTGCGGAAAAGCTGAGAAAGCTGCCCCTGTCATTTTTCGGCAAGCGTGATCTTTCAGACCTTACCACCACTATCATGGCGGACAGCGAAGCCATAGAGCACGCAGGCTCTCACCAGATACCCCAGTATTACGGCTCAATGATATCAACGGTCATCATCTGTATCGGGCTGTTTTTCTTCCAGTGGAAGATGGCGCTGGCGGCAGTCTGGGTGATACCCATAGCGCTGATCATCGTGCTGACCTCAAAAAACGTGCAGAATATTTTCACCAGAAAGCAGGCAAAGGCAAAGCTGGAGCTTGACGAGGGCGTGCAGGAATTTATCGAGGCGAACCGTGACCTGAAAAGCTACAATGCCGAAAACGGCTATCTTACTGAGCTTGAAAGCAAGATCGACACAGTTGAAAAGCGCACCATGAATGCTGAGCTGGGCGTGGCAGCATTTGTCGTTTCGGCGCAGCTTATACTAAAGCTGGGTATCGGCACGGTGGCGCTGGTAGGCAGTATACTGCTGAAAAACGGCGATATCGACCTTATGCAGTTTTTTGCATTCCTGCTGGTGGCGTCAAGGCTGTATGAGCCCATGAGCGGTACGCTTATCAATCTCGGTGCGGTAAACGCTTTGCAGGTCAACATCGACCGCATGAACGAGATATCCGACTACCCCGAGCAGACAGGCGACACCAACTTTGACCCCAAAGGCTACGACATCACCTTTGACCATGTGGCGTTCTCCTACGATGACGGCAAGACTGTGCTGAGTGACGTAAGCTTTACCGCAAAGCAGGGCGAGGTCACGGCGCTGGTGGGCACCTCAGGCGGAGGAAAGACCACAGTTTCACGCCTTGCCGCCAGGTTCTGGGACGTGGACAGCGGCGCTGTTACCGTGGACGGTCAGGATATCTCTAAAATTGACCCCGAAGCGCTGCTGTCGGTATACTCAATAGTTTTTCAGGACGTGACGCTGTTCAATAACTCTGTACTGGAAAATATCCGCGTCGGCAGAAAGGACGCGACCGACGAGGAGGTCCTTGAGGCGGCTCGCCTTGCCAACTGTGATGAATTTGCCCTGAAGCTGCCAAAGGGCTACGATACAGTTATCGGCGAGAACGGCAGCGAGCTTTCGGGCGGTGAGAGACAGCGTATCTCTATCGCCAGGGCGTTTTTGAAAAATGCACCGATAATCCTGCTTGACGAAGCCTCGGCAAGCCTTGATGTTGAGAACGAAACTGCCATACAGACCGCACTCTCCCGTCTTATCAAGGACAAGACGGTCATGGTAATAGCTCACCGTATGCGCACCGTTTCGGGAGCTGACAAGATCGTGGTGCTCTCAGACGGCGTAGTTAAGGAAACAGGCAAGCCTTTGGAGCTTATGGAGAAAAACGGCATATTCGCCCGTATGGTAAAAGCTCAGACCGAGGGACAGGACTGGACGATAGTATAAGCGAGGTCTGCTGTAATTTCTATAAAAAACAAACCGCATTTTGAGTATCAAAGACTTGACTTGCTCATATTTTTTGAGTATAATATAATTATAACATTATTATTGCGGAGTCGGATCATATATTTATACTTAATTTTTAATTGTAGCATATTTTTGTAAGTATTTCAAGACCTTTTATGCTATAAATGTATAAATTTGTGATCATAAAATGAACATATGATTTTTAGCAAAATTGTTGAAAGGCAGTGACGCAAAGCCATAGGGTCTAAGCTTGCAAGAGTATGACAGTCGGCTGCCGTGAACAGTTCAAGGGTCACGCAAAATGATTTTTCAGCAATGCGTCATTTAAGGCGTATTGCTTTTTATTATACTCTGAAAAGAGAGAGAAAAATGCTTAATAAAAATACGGTAAAAGAGAGATGTTTTATGAGACTTAAAAGAAGAATAATAACCTCACTGATATGCACATTTATTATTGCGAATATTTTATCGGGTACTAATATCATTGCCAATGCCGCAGTAAAGCCAGGAAAGATCACTTTGGGAAAACAGACTGTAACACCTACATATGTGACTATCAACTGGCTACAGGCTTCAAATGCTGTGGGATATGAGGTGTATTACAAAAAATCGACTGCAAGCGATTATACTAAAAAGACGACAACGGGAAACAGTCTTGTTATAAAAGGGCTTTCAAAAAATACAGCCTACAACATCTGGATAAGGGTATATAACGGCTCAGTTTACGGAGATTACAAAAGCTTTGATCTTTATACTTATGTTCCAGACGTGGATATTCAGCCTACAAGTCTTACCGCCAGCGGAGTTCAAAGCATAATATGGACGATACCGAGTACCGTTTATTTAAACGGCAGCAAAAGTTCAATATCAGGCTTTCAGACATTCAAGAAAAACGGCAGCTCATACTCGCTTATAAAGACCTTGGGTAAAACAGAAACACAATGTCCTGTAGCTCAAAGCCCCTTTACAAATGTTGATTACGGTCTGCGGTTTTATATCGCAAAATCCTACACAGACAGGGATAAAAAAGCTTTTACAGTAAATCATTTTTCTAATTAAAGAGATGTTACCATAAGGTCCAACCCGACGACTGTCAGTGCTCCTGCCGTTACTACCAACGGCAACACTATCACTGTAAAATGGAACAAGTCGACCAGCGGTGCTGACGGGTACAGGTTATACTACAAACAAGATCTTCCCTACAAGGATACATATGGCACATGGAAGCTTTTCGGAACATATAACAGCAATACTACAAGCAGAAGTCTTTCTTGTCCATACGGAGCTAATTACTCCTTCAAGGTAGCGCCTTACTGCATAAATCCCTCTAACAACAGAATAGAAGAGGCTATGTCAAGCGGTATAACCAAGTCTGCCTCGCCTTATAAATTCAGCGGATATGAAGACCTGATAATCGTGGGTGACTCACGGGTATACTACATGAGCAAGATAAGCAATATCACAAAGAGATATCCGAATACAAAGTTTATCGGTCTTATCGGGAGCGGATATTCGTGGTTAAATGCTGCCGCAGTGCCGCAGCTGAAAAAGGCGCTTAGCGACGGCAAAAAGCATATAGTTGTATTCAATCACGGGTTAAATGACCTTAAAGATCAGGCTTCGGGGCACTATGATGATTACATAAAACTATATAATACCATACAGTCAAGCTACGGAGCTAAAAACAAGATCTACTTTATGTCGGTAAATCCCGTCATTGACGGAAGCAGGCTTGACAGAGTCCAGGGAAACGGCGAAGTCGGGTTTATGACAAACAGGATAAAGGCTTTCAATACAAAAATGAAAAATTACTGGGGAGAAGATCAATATTTAGATATATACGATCATCTGATTACTTACGGTTACGACTCTTATGACGGTATTCACTATACATATAAGACCGGCAGCGATATCTATGAACAGCTGCTTATGATGATAGCAAAGCAGATACCTCAGGCACCAAAGCCATAAAATTGCAGCATAGCAGTTAACTGTGTGCAAAAAATTGAGCATAATAATTCTATAAAAAAGCAATGCGTTGTAAAATGCGCATTGCTTTTTTATTACTGGTAGTTTATTGTGTAGCAAAAAAACTATCTCGCACTGCGGCAAGCTTAGTTCTGGGCTGCTTCCTGCTTTTGCTCTTCGCTTTGCTGATAAGCTGCTTAAAAAATTCATTTCCTTTTTGTTCATATCTTGACAAAAAAACGCCACCATGATATGCTATAATCAATACATCGGCAAAATTGCAAAAAAGCAATGACGCAAAGCCAAAGGGTATGAGCCGTATGGTATGACAGCCGGTTGCCATGAACTTTAGTTTATGCTATATGGCGATCTTTTGGCGATGTATTTTTGACATTGTTATTTTTCAGGAGGATATGTTTATGAGGAAAAGAGCAGCAAGTTTGGTCATGGCAGTTTTGATGTTATGCAGTCTGGCGGTATATCTGCCAAGCAGCATTGTAGCATCGGCTGTTTCGGGTACATCTACCTATATGTCAGGGAACCCGTATCCAAAGTACAATTACGAAAATATTCGCAGTTGTACATCGGTAACCTGGGACTGTGTTAAAAGCAACACAGGGGTATCTTTGCCCGGCGGATTGGGAAATGGCGGAGACTGGTTTTCAAACGCCGCAAACAACGGATATATGACTCACACCTCAACACCGCAGGCAGGAGATATCGCCTGCTACAGCGGAGGATTGGGTCATGTCGCATATGTTATAGATGTTAATACCGGCAGCAGAACAATGACCCTATACGAAGGCGGATTTGACTGGACAGATAAAAGCGGAGTAAGACACACCGGCAACGTCGGCGGCGGTATAAATATTTCATATAATATGAATTACAATATCGGTCAGGGAAAAAATGGAGATACCGGTCACGTGCTTCAGGGATTTATAAGACCTACTGAAACAGGCGGAAAAGAATTAGATGTCGGAGCTGGTTACACTATTCCGAGCGGTGATTACTGGATTTTTTCTGAACTTAATGAGAAAAGCTATGTAGATATTTCGGGAGCTGATGCAGTTGCAAGCAATGGAACCAATGTTGCGCTATGGTCTATAGATAACGCAATGCCCTCTGCTCATGATGTATATCATATTGAATACTTAGGCAATACCTTTTATAAAATCACACAATACAACACAAATCAATGTGTTGAAGTAGGTGGGCTGTCAAAACAAAGAGGTGCTAATGTACAAGTGTGGTCATATGGCGGAATATCCAGCCAGCAGTGGTCTATAGAAAATTCAGGGCGTGGATATAAAATACGTTCAAGAATAAGCGGATTTTACTTGGATATAAGTGGCGGAGAAGCTGAAAACGGAAGAAATATTCAGGTTTGGGAAAATAACGAAACAGCCGCTCAGTATTTCGCTCTGATACCATATGATCCTAATGAACGTCCGCTTGCTGATGGAGAATATAAGATAAAAAGCGGCATAGACAGTCGTTATTATCTCGATATAAGCGGAACACCCGGCAGCTATGCAAACGGTTCAAAAGCTCAGATATCGAATGAAAACAGCGACAGTTTTATTCTGGAATATGTTGGCAACGGCTATTATAAAATGACTGAGAAGTCATCAAAGCTTAATCTTGAGATAACTAATGATGATGTATCATACTTAGCTAATTACCAAAAAGCTCAATTATGGAAAGAAGCATCGAACAGAGGCATCTTTTGGAAAATAAGAAAGAACTCTGACGGTACGTATACTTTATTCAATCAATTGAGCGGATACCCCCTTGATGCCGCTGGCGGAGTTGCAAATAACGGCGTGATCTGCCAACAATTTATGTATAATGGCACTTCTGCACAGAAGTGGACTTTTGAAAAGGTTTCCGATAATACTACGGCATTTCTCAAAGGCGACATCAACAGCGACGGCAAGGTAGACACCAAGGACGCCATGAAAGCGATATCCTTTGCGAAAAAGACAACCACACCTAAAAACGACTCAGAGTTCAAAGCCGCAGATGTCAACGGCGACGGCAAGCTTGACTCTAAAGACGCACTCATTATAATCAACGCTGCTAAGAGCAGGCAGCCTATCAAGTGAAATAATTAAAATTTTCGGCGGAGTTTCAGCTCCGCCGATTTTTTTTGTGGGAGAAAAATCTGCTCATATTCCGCTTTATTAGTTTTATTTGTCTTACTAAAAAACTCATACAAAAGAAAAACCCCGTAAACACGTATTTTTCAACGCATTTACGGGATATCTCAAAAGAGGCGCCACCCGGATTTGAACCGGGGATCAAGGTGTTGCAGACCTACGCCTTACCACTTGGCTATAGCGCCATAAAAAGAGCGGATTACGAGGCTCGAACTCGCTACCTCCACCTTGGCAAGGTGGCGCTCTA
>CALCRR010000207.1 GCA_937894495.1 uncultured Ruminococcus sp.
ACTGAGACTGTTATGGACACTGAGACGGAGACGGACACTGATACTGAGTCTGTGCGCTCTCCCAAAAAGCATTATGACCAGAATGATCTTGTCTCTCTCACCGAGGAGGAATATTGTCGTCTGTCGTCGATGTCGTCAACACAACAGGTTGATAAATATATTTTCAGGCTGTCGAACTGGCTTAATAAGCATAGAAAACACTGCTCTAGCTGCTATGATGTAATTAGCGGCTGGATAGCCGAAGATAAGGCACGAAAGTCCGAAAAACCGCAGTATTATGCGCCTTCGCCAAGAGACGCACCCTCTTACGATATGGACGAGTTTGAAAAGTTTGCTATGAATTTCAGGCTTAGCAGACAGATAAAATCATAATGCGTAAATAGGCTTTTGCGCCTTGCCTTGGTGCGTTCTTCGGACAAAGTTCGTTCTCCCACTCAGCAGTCGCCCGAATGGGCATAACATCACCGATAGGCGATACCGCCAATTATGAATTATGAATTATGAATTATGAATTAAACTATGCCCCCTCAAAAAGTCTTGACCGTTCAATCGCTTTGTGTTATAATAAAGCTATATTATTTATTAAAACTATCCAGACTATTTGAAATGAGGTTTTTTTATGACAAACAGCTATGAAAGTCCGTTTTGTACCCGTTATGCCAGCAAGGAGATGCAGTTTATCTTCTCGGCAGACAAGAAGTTTACCACCTGGAGGCGGCTGTGGGTGGCTCTGGCTAGGGCTGAGATGCAGCTGGGGCTCCCCGTGACCAAGGAGCAGGTGGAGGAGCTGGAGGCTAATATCGAAAATATCGACTATGCCGTTGCGGCTGAGCGTGAGAAGCTGGTAAGGCACGATGTTATGTCCCACGTTTACGCCTACGGTCAGGTATGCCCCAAGGCGGCAGGCATTATCCACCTGGGTGCTACCAGCTGCTATGTGGGCGACAACACCGATGTCATCATCATGCGTGATGCCCTCAGGGTGGTCAAGAGAAAGCTTGTTAAGGTCATCGACCAGCTGGCTAAGTTTGCGGACAAGTACAAGTCGCTGCCCTGCCTTGCCTACACACATTTGCAGCCTGCACAGCTCACCACCGTGGGCAAAAGGGCGACCCTTTGGTGCAATGAGCTGCTTATGGACTTGGAGGACCTTGATCACAGGCTTAAAAATCTGAAGCTGCTGGGCTCAAAGGGCACAACGGGCACCCAGGCTTCGTTTATGGAGCTTTTTGAGGGGGACACCGACAAGGTCAAGGAGCTTGAAAGGCTCATAGCCGAGGAGATGGGCTTTGATGCGGTGGTGCCTGTTTCGGGGCAGACCTATTCGAGAAAGGTGGATTACCAGGTATGCTCGGTGCTGGCAGGCATTGCGCAGTCGGCAAGCAAGTTCTCAAACGATATCAGGCTGCTGCAGTCCTTTAAGGAGATAGAGGAGCCCTTTGAGAAGAACCAGATAGGCTCGTCGGCAATGGCTTACAAGAGAAACCCCATGAGGGACGAGAGGATAACCTCGCTGGCACGCTATGTTATCTGCGATGTGCTCAACCCTGCTTTCACCGCAGGCACACAGTGGTTTGAGAGGACCCTTGACGACTCTGCCAACAAGAGGATATCGGTGGCTGAGGCTTTTCTGGGAGTTGACGCTATACTCAACATCATGCTGAATGTGACCGACCCCGACAACGGCTTGGTCGTTTATGAGAAGATAATACACCGCAGAGTTATGGCTGAGCTGCCCTTTATGGCTACCGAGAACATAATGATGGACGCCGTTAAAAAGGGCGGAAACAGGCAGGAGCTCCACGAGAGGATAAGGGAATACTCAATGCAGGCAGGCGCAAGGGTGAAGCAGGAGGGGCTTGACAACAACCTCTGCGAGCTGATACTCGCCGACCCCATGTTTATGATGACCAAGGAGGAAATGGACGCCATTATGAAGCCCGAAAACTTCATAGGCAGGTGCCCCCAGCAGGTGGAAGAATTTATCGAAAACTGCGTAGCCCCCATGGTAGAAGCCAACGGCGTATCGGACGACGTAGCCGAAATTAATGTATAATTCATAATGCATAATTCATAATTGTCCTCACCGGACTGGGTATTTCCCCCACCTGTGCCGCTAGAAGCAAGAAACCAGAGGCAAGAAGCAAGAGTCCCCTTTTCAGACTTTGCTTGATTGGGAAATTTCTTGCCTCTTGCTTCTTACCTCTTGCCTCTAGTGGCTGGGGGTGCTTACGTGACTGCTAGGGTGTGTTAGGCTTAGTGTCAACACACCCTATATATATTTCACTTTTCCGTCCTCTGAGAACTCTATCTTGCCTTTCTGCCTTGCGCTTCTAATGCCTAAAGCTGCGGCTGTCTCAATAGTCGGGGTCACTCGGGTGAAGCCGAACAGGCGGGCGACCTCTCTGATAAGGTCCTCCCTCGCCATTGCCGCCTGACGGGACATTATGAGAATTATGCCTGCGCCTGTCTCCTCAGGGGCGATGTCTGCCATGTCACGGCGGTGCTCGTCGGGGCATTTTGCACGGCATATGTCGTAGCTCTCGGGGGTCTGGTCATCAAGCCAGAGGTATTCGTTCTGCCCTGCGTTTTCAGACCTTGCCTTTGAGTTTGCAAGCGCCGCTTCAAAGGTGCGCTTCATGGCGGCACCTGCCCTGTTTATGCCCCAGCAGGCGTATACCTTTTTAGCAAGGGCGTTTTTGCTTACGGGGGCTTCGGCTGTGAGCACCTCGTTAATGCAGGCGGTTATCTTGGCGGTGTTTGCCTCATTAAAGCCCTCGCTGTCGCCGTAGTTTTTCACCTCAAAAGGCACATACTCGGCGCACATATCGCTTAGCCCCTTTACCTCCTCAGTCTCAAACACCAATGCCTGCTGCTTTTTATCTTCTTCGGGAGCAGGAGCACGCTTCAGCTCCACAGCCTTCTTTATCTCGGCTTCTATCCTGTCAAGCACATTCTGCCTGTTATCCAGCCAGTCCATGATGTATACGTTCATGGTGCTCCACCCCAGCCCTTTTAGCACCGAGGGCTGTGAAATGCTTCGGTCGTAGGCGGTGCTGTTTTCGTAATATGACCTGCTGCAGCAGTTTATGCCCAGAATGTATGCGTCCTTGTCCTCGGGGTCTGCCACGGCGGCGTCTATTTTGTATTTTGAGCAGCCAACACTGCACTTAACGGTGTAGCCCCTCTTTTCCAGCTCTGCCGCAACTATGCGCTCAAAGCCGCTTTCTTCGGTCTTTGCGCCTGCTTTAACGGGCAGCGAGCTCTTGCCCCTGGCGGCAAATTCCAGAAAGCCCTTCAACCCCTCAACACCGTCTGAGCGTGTGCGTGAAAGGTCTATCATCTCGGGGGTCATCACCGAGTATACCACCATTTTCTCCCTTGCTCTGGATATGGCAACATTCAGCCTGCGCCAGCCGCCGTCACGATTTAAGGGACCAAAGTTCATGCTCACCCTGCCCTCTTTATCGGGACCGTAGCCTATGGAGAAGAAGATCACGTCACGCTCGTCACCCTGAACGTTTTCAAGGTTCTTGATAAAAAAAGGTTCTTCCTTGTCTTCTGTGAAGAATCTTTCCATTGAACCATTGGAAAGCCGCATCTGTCTGATTGCTGCATCAACAGCGTTTTGCTGTGCCTCGCTAAAAGTCACCACGCCAAGCGACCTGTCAGGATGTTTCTTGAAATGTTCGAAAACCAATTCTGCCACACGCTTTGCCTCTATCATATTGTTTCGCTTCCCGCTTCT
>CALCRR010000208.1 GCA_937894495.1 uncultured Ruminococcus sp.
GTTAATCTTGCGATCTGTTTTTGGAGCTTTTGGGGTTAAGTGATTGACAGTGACTTGGAATATATATGATCTCAGTGCTGGCTGCAGCTGTTATGGTCCATACTTTATGCGAATATGTGATAAAGACTGTAAAAAAGCAAAAAAACTTTTTTCATAGATTTATAATTGAAAAAGAAGAACAAAAGGCAGGCTGAAGGTCTGTCTTTTGCATTTACAAAAAATTCATAAATATAAATTTGTTCTTAATCGTTTAAAGTATTGAAAAAGACTTTGATTTCTGCTATAATAATACTAAATATTTTTTCGATCGGAGATGTTTGATAATGAGTATTTCATACAACGAAAAGGAAAGATCCTTTAAGCTCAGAGCTAAGGATACCGATTATATGCTTAAAGTTATCGAGGGAGAGTACCTGGGACACGTTTATTACGGCAAAAAGGTCTGCGATGACGACCTTACCTATCTGCTGAGATTTGACGAGAGCCCCTTTACTCCTGCTGAGAATAACAGGGACAGAGCGGTTTATCTCGATACCACCCTCTTTGAGTACCCATGCTTCGGTCTGGGCGATTACAGAGAGCCTGCCCTTATGATAATGGACTCAGAGGGTATGTCTACCTGTGATCTTAGATATGTATCTCATAAAATATATGAGGGCAAGCCTGCCTTAGAGGGTATGCCTGCCACATTCTCCACCGAAAACAGCCCTGCGCAGACGCTGGAGATAACTATGCTTGATAAGCACGCGGAGCTTGAAGCTGTGCTGGTGTATTCGGTGTTTGAAAAGCTGGACGTCATCACACGTTCGGTGAGATTTACAAATAAGGGCGATAAGCCCTTGAAGCTCACAAGGGCGCTGAGCACCTGCGTTGAGTTTGACGATGAAAAAATGGATATGATAACTCTTAACGGCTCATGGGCGAGGGAAAGAGCTGTTGAGAGATGCAGGCTGCACCACGGCAAGCAGAGCGTTGACTCCTGCAAGGGCGAGTCCTCACACCAGTCTAACCCCTTTGTGGCTCTCTGCGAGCATAAGGCTGACGAGGACAGCGGCGAGGTGTTCGGCTTTAACTTTGTTTATTCGGGCAACTTCTTTGCTCAGGCTGAGGTAACACAGCATAAGAAAACACGCTTTGTTATGGGCATAAATCCCCTTGACTTTGAGTGGCTGCTGGAAAAGGGCGAGAGCTTTACCGCCCCCGAGGTGGTAATGGTACACTCGGACCAGGGTCTTGGCAAAATGTCAAGAACATTCCACGATCTTTACAGAGAAAACCTTATCAGGGGGGAGTATAAGGATAAGAGGAGACCCATACTTATAAACAACTGGGAGGCTACATATTTTAATTTTGATACCGATAAGCTTATTGATATAGCAAGAGAGGCGTCAAAGCTGGGTATCGAAATGCTTGTTATGGACGACGGCTGGTTCGGTCACAGAGACAGCGATAATTCATCGCTGGGTGACTGGTTCGTTTACGAAAAGAAGATAAAGGGCGGTCTTAAACACCTTGTGGACGAGGTAAACAAGCTGGGCATGAAGTTCGGCATATGGTTCGAGCCTGAGATGATAAGCCCCGACTCTGAGCTGTACAAAGCTCACCCCGACTGGGCTATACAGGTAAAGGGCAGAGACCTTACCCTTTGCAGAGAGCAGTATGTGCTGGATTATTCTCAGAAAGAGGTAAGAGATTATATCTACGGCATGATGAAAAAGATACTGGACTCTGCCAATATAGAATATATCAAGTGGGATATGAACAGACAGCTAACAGAGGTCGGCTCAAACTTTTTGCCCAAGGAAAGGCAGAGAGAGCTGTGGCACAGATATGTGCTGGGCGTTTACGAACTTATGAACAGGCTGACCACCGATTATCCCCATATACTTCTTGAAAACTGCTCGGGCGGCGGCGCAAGGTTCGACCCCGGTATGCTCTACTATTCGCCGCAGATATGGTGCTCGGACGATACCGACGCTATCGAAAGGCTGAAAATACAGCATGGCACATCAATGTGCTACCCCTGCTCGGCAATGGGCGCCCATGTTTCCGACTGCCCCAACCATACTGTGGGAAGAAACACGCCTTTTAAGACAAGAGGTCATGTGGCAATGGTGGGCACCTTCGGCTATGAGCTGGATATAACAAAAATACCCCAGCAGGACAGGGACTCTGTACCGGGTCAGATAGAGGAGTTCAAAAAATACAACAGCCTTGTGAGAACAGGCGACCACTACAGGATAGGCAATATGTTTGAGGATAACACCTGGGACGCATGGATGTTTGTAGCAAAGGACAAGGGTGAAGCGCTGTTCGAGTTCGTGCAGGTGCTTGCAAGACCCAACGAGAGGTCCAGAAGGATAAAGCTGAAGGGTCTTGAAGCTGACGCCTATTACTATGAGGAGAGCGAGCCTGACAAGCTCATATCAGGCTCGGCGCTGATGAATGCAGGCATAAACATAGCTAAGATATGGAACGGCGATGGCATTTACGGCGATTTTTCATCTAAGATACTGCACTTTATCAGAAAATAAAATACAGAGCAGATAAACAAGAGTTATAGAAATCGGTATACTGTCTTTATAATTAAAAGGTGATATATATGGACCTGAATTTCAACGAAGAAAACAGACAGAAGATGACTAAGAATATAGACACTGCACTGAGACTTAAAAACGGCGTTACCAAGATAATAATCACTGTCAATCACTTAACCCCAAAACAAGTCCTCACCCATTATTTTTCTGAT
>CALCRR010000209.1 GCA_937894495.1 uncultured Ruminococcus sp.
CAGTATCGCTTGAACACCTTTTTGCGAAATTCACGCAGAGAGGAGGTTGATAAAAAATGCTCGATCAAATAATAAAACTTTTGCAGTCAATCACAGCAAGCCTTATAGCTGCTGCGATATACGACTACATAAAGCGCAGTTAAGCGATAATGCCGAAAGAAAAAGCAAGGAGTAGCCGCTCCTTGCTTTTTTGATAAAATAATGCTCGATCATAGAAATATTTAAATTTCCATGATTATTATACACCCTCTGCCCGGATTTGTCAAGTACCAAGATAGATTATTTCAAACGGCAGGCTTACCGGCACATCTGACGCAAGGTCGGCGCAGCACTCAAAAGTCATCTTGAAGGTCGAGATGTCCTTATTTTTAGTTGCTATCTCAAAGCCGGATGTGCAGAGAGCGTTTTTAAAAATCACGACCGTTTCCCTGTTCGAGCCGTCGTCAATGCGGTTTGCCACAAACGCAAGATTGGTGATGTAATCATTCACCGCGACTGATGTTCTGGGCTTTACTACCTGTCCGTTTGTCAGCTGCGGGAACAGCTCGGAGCGCAGTGATACGTCCGCATTGATAGACAGTGCTGCATTTTCTGCTGTGTTCTCGGTGAATGTCGTTTCGAGGGTCGCTATCTCACCGGTCTTGACGGTCAGCCCTTTCATTTTCACAAGAACTCCGTCAACGTCTATGTCGGTATATTCCGGTGCGATCTTCAATGTCGTACCGTCTTTTGTAGCGCCTATCCTGTTAGCACTCTTGTAATTAAATCCGGGTACCATTTCATAATACGTAAAGATGCCAAACGTTCCCCCTTCAAAAGTTTCCCACTTGTCCTGATACCAATAGTAATAGGTCTTGTTCGGCTGCGGCGTTTCATCGGTGGTTTTTACCTTTCTGTTCGGATCCCATATGAGATTTTTGAGAAGCACCCCTGCACCGAAAGTAAAATTCCCCGGCGTATTTTCGGTGATACCGCTCTTGATGTATCTCGGTGAATCTCCTGACATTGGCATATTACTTCACTCTCCATTCTTTCACTTGTAAATTTATCTGTATTCGTTTAAGTTCGTCTGTGTTGGTAGGTATCGGCTTGCTGTCCGAATACATAACAGCTATGCCCATACCGTTTTCAAAAATATGACCTGTTCCGCTGTCGCAAAACAGTTCCCTGATCTGCTCTTTAGCGTTTTCAAGGGTTAGCCATGAGCCGTTTGCCGTACCTGTGAGCATGAACGTACACTGGCTTTCTCCGTACTCATAGAGCGGTTCTGTTTCGGTGTATTCGCCCACAAAATACGGGTAAGTCAGAGGCTTTGTCCACACCATAAAAGCATAGGGAATACCGGCTTCTGTCAGCTTATCGGATATGTATTTCAGCCCCTGTTTTGTCATTTAAGCTCACTCCTCATTATTTCCTGCGCACGCCTTATCACGGAGGCTTTCTTCGAGTGAAAAGCGTTATGCAGCATACGCCGTGGGCGCTTGCCGTGGGTGAAATGTCCGTTACCTTCCTTATCAACATATGTCCAACCGCCTTTCCTGCCGTTGCCGTAAAGCGCATATTCGCCAGTGCCATATTCTTCCCACACAGCATTTTCAAGTGGATTGCCTACAAGAGCCTCCCCCTTGGAAGTGTTGACCGTGTGAGACCATGCGTTTTTTGTCTGCCCGGTATCAACGGCGGTATTCTGCTTAGCCTGGCTCTCTATCACATATGCAGCTTCTTCAAACCATGTGCCTAGGGCTTTTCTCAAAGCCGTTTTTACAAGCACCGAGTTGTCTCGAAAGGTTATGTCCGCCATGCTTACACACCCCCTGTAAGTTTCAAATAGATCTCATAGTGCTCGTTAAGTTCCATAACGTTGTCTATGAGCATGATATCATACACCTTGCCTTTTATGAACATACGGCTGTTTTCGGACGTTATGCCATCAAGCGGTATGTAGTCGGCAAGAAAGAGATGCGTGCTTTCTTCAAGCTTTGTATCGAAATTTTGATATTTGCTGTCACCGCTTTTCATGTCCAGAAAACCCTTGACCGTCTGAACAGTTTCCCATAACTTTTCATATTCGCCGATCTCGTTTTCAACCGATGTGAATATCTGTATTTCAGCCGTTATGTTACCATTGATCTTTTTCATTTTGACCTCGCTCTTTGTCTGCTCTGCCGGGAGCACCCGGCTAAAACCTTGCCTTCATGTAAGGCTTTAAAAATCCCAACAGCGAACGGGGATAGCCCATAACAGCGTTGTCCCCGTCCATGTTGAAGTATGTAACACTATGCCGTGATACCGTTTCCGACTGCACGCCGACTTTGTCACGGTTTGTCGTGTCCCAGCGGAGCATATTCACAGCGCCGATCAGCAAGTCAGGCGGATAGCTTACTTTTGTTACTAGATTATCGTCACTGTCTATAAGCGTACCACCTGTCACAGTCATGCCATTCTCGGTGACTGCATCGATCACATAAAGACCATCGTTGTAAAGACTCTCGCTTATCTGCACTGTATCACCCACAGCGATATGAAAGGGCGGTGAGAGTATCAAATTATCCCTCACCGCCGACTGTGAGCGTATTGACCGCACTTGAAAATTATTGTGGGTGTAGCTTCTGATAAGGCACTCCAGA
>CALCRR010000210.1 GCA_937894495.1 uncultured Ruminococcus sp.
CAATAGTGCGGCAGGTGGGGGAATTACCCCGTGCGGCGAGCTCCCCTCCGGGGAGGACTCGATATCTTGCCTACCACACAAAAGTGCGAAAGGTGGGGGAATTATAAAAGCAGCTTCTGCAAGTACTGCCCTGTGTAGGACGAAGCGCATTCGGCTATCTCCTCAGGGGTGCCTGTGCATACTACCGTGCCGCCCTTGTCGCCGCCCTCGGGTCCTAGGTCTATGATGTGGTCGGCGGTCTTGATAACGTCAAGGTTGTGCTCGATAACAAGCACCGTGTTGCCTGCGTCCACCAGCCTTTGCAGCACGTCTATCAGCTTGTGTACATCGGCGGTGTGCAGACCTGTGGTGGGCTCGTCAAGGATATAGATGGTCCTGCCCGTGGCTCTTTTTGAAAGCTCTGTGGCGAGCTTCACACGCTGCGCCTCGCCCCCCGATAGTGTGGTGGCAGGCTGACCTATCTTCACATACCCGAGCCCCACCTCGTAGAGAGTTTGCAGCTTGCGCTGTATCTTGGGCAGATTCCCGAAGAACTGCACGCCTTCCTCGACAGTCATTTCCAGCACGTCATAGATGTTTTTGCCCTTGTACCTTACGTCCAGGGTCTCACGGTTGTAACGCTGTCCGCCGCAGACCTCGCAGGGGACGTAAACATCGGGCAAAAAGTGCATTTCAATTTTCAGTATGCCGTCGCCCTCGCAGGCTTCGCACCTGCCGCCCTTTACGTTGAATGAAAATCTGCCCGAGCTATAGCCCTTCATCTTAGCGTCCTGGGTCTGGGCGAAAAGCTCTCTTATATCGCCGAACACCCCCGTGTAGGTGGCAGGGTTAGACCTGGGCGTTCTGCCGATGGGCGACTGGTCGATGTCGATGACCTTGTCGAGGTTTTCAAGCCCCAGCATTTCCTCAAACTCCCCTGCACGTATCTTTGCACGGTTGAGCTTGCCTGCCAGCTCCTTATAGATTATCTCATTCACCAGCGAGCTCTTGCCCGAGCCCGAGACCCCCGTCACGCAGGTGAAGGTCCCCAGCGGTATATCAACGCTGATATTTTTCAGGTTATTCTGCTTAGCGCCCTTTACGGTGAGCATTTTGCCGCTGCCCTTGCGGCGCACCTGCGGCACGGGTATTTTAAGCGCACCGCTGAGATATCTGCCTGTCATCGAGCGCTCGCACCTCTTGATATCCTCAACAGTGCCCTGCGCCACTATCTCACCGCCGTGAATGCCTGCGCCGGGTCCGATATCCACAACATAGTCGGCGGCATACATGGTGTCCTCGTCATGCTCCACCACTATCAGGGTGTTTCCCAGATCACGCCGCCTGCGCAGTGTGGCGATAAGCTTTTCGAAAAAC
>CALCRR010000211.1 GCA_937894495.1 uncultured Ruminococcus sp.
CCTATTTTGCCGACATCGTGCAGAAGCCCTGCAAGGTAAATGTCACGGCACTCGCCGTCGGTCTTGCCGTACACCTCGGCTATCATTTCCGAATATTCCGCTACACGCCTTGAATGACCGTGAGTGTATTTGTCCTTTGCATCTATTGCCGACGCAAGTGCCGAAGCCGACTGCATCACCATGCGATGCATATTCTTCTGCTCCTGAACAAGCAGTTCCTTTTCTCTTTCGTGTGCGGCATTAAGCTCCTGCCCGTTCCTGATTATCTCAACTACACAGAGTGCTGCGGTCATCGCAACAATAGCTATGTTTGTCAGTGACAGCCCGTACATAAAGAACTGCATGACCGCCGCAATTATCGGGCAGACCGTGAATACTGCAAGCGTATAAAACATCAGCCTGCTTATTTTCTTTCTGAAATGTAGGATAACGGAGAACTCTATCACCCATACGCAAAAGGGTATTATGTATGAGATAATGTATGCGCTTGATCTCTGATAGCGGTTGCTTTCATCAAAGGTGTAGTAAAGCCCCGTAAACTGCGATATTATCAAAAGTATCACACCGACAGCGAGTATTACCTCATTTATCCTCAGCCGCATAGGTATCTTTCCTATCTCCTCGGTATTCTGGCACATATCGCTGAGATACCAGTTAGAGGAGTGCTGAATGACAAGCAAAAAAAAGAACACAAGAAAATTGCATACCCTTACCATATAAAATCCCGTAGTGCTTTCATCGCCACGATATATGTAAGCAAAACGGTCTGCGATCATCATTAAGGCGGCACTTGTTCCCATTACAAGCAAAGATAGCTTTTTTCTCTTTGAGGAATATGAAAAAGCGCCAAAAACCGTGACAGCAATACATATCCCTGCCATTACAAGCATCAGATTTAACTGATGCATTCTTAGAAATTCCATGACATACCCCTTTGCCTGGAAGGCTGTTATTTCAGTATTATGCCAAGCATAGTCAGATCGTCAAACTGCTCCGCTTCGCCCGCAAACTCATCGACGGCAGACTTGACATTTTCAAGAAGCACCTTCGGGTCGGCGGTCTTGCTATTGTTCAATGCTGTAAGCAATCTGTCCGTGCCAAAGAGTTCGTTTTTTGCATTAGTAGCCTCCGCAACACCATCGGTATATAGGAACAGCACATCGCCCTTTTCAAGAGTAAGCTTGTAATCCTTATATTTCATGCCGTCCATACCGCCGACAACAAAACCGTGCTTGTCCTTGAAAAGCTCGAAATCACCGTCTGTTTTTTTGATGATCGGGTATTCATGTCCTGCATTGGCGGCGGTTATCCTGCCGGTGGATATTTCGAGAATGCCAAACCAAACGGTCACGAACATTTCCTGCTCATTGTTCTTACATATTTGTGCATTGGTCTGCTCAAGTACCTTTGAAGGGCTGTTGCCTGTCATAGCATAATTCTTCAATAAGATCTTAGACGCCATCATAAACAGAGCCGCAGGAACCCCCTTACCGGAAACGTCTGCCATCACAAGCCCGAGGTGATCGTCATCAATAAGGAAGAAGTCATAAAAATCTCCGCCGACCTCCTTTGCGGGGGTCATGGAAGCGTAAATATCAAACTCTGTGCGCTCGGGAAAGGGCGGAAAGATATTCGGCAGCATTGATGCCTGTATCTTTTTAGCAAGCTCAAGCTCTGTACCGATGCGCTCCTTTTCCTTTGTTACCCTGATCAGATTATTACCGTACTCGTATAAAGAGCTTTCCATGTCTGCCATTGTTTTGGCAAGGTGCTCTATCTCGTCACCCGTATGTATATCGAGGTCAGCAAAATGGGTAGTTTTCCCCGATCGGTCTTCTGCAAAATCGTTCGATGCCCGTGCTATCATATTTATGGGCTCTACGAGACTTTTCCTGATATGTCTTGTTTGCAGCCACGCAATGAGTGCAGTAACAAGCACAAGCACAACAGTAAGCCCGAGGGAGAATTCCGCCATGCCCTCAAGGATATTTTCAAGAGCTATATCCGCCAGCATGAACGAAACTATCTCGCCGTTATCTCTTATCGGAACACCAACAGTACACAGCAGACCATAATTCTTTGTCCAGCCGATGTCATAAAGCACTTCGTCATCGTCTTTTGTGGAAAGAAACCGAAGCATTTCCTCCCTGTTGACAGCTTCCCAGTCGCCCGGCATCAGCCTGTCGGGCGGTTCTTCGGGATCGACGATATATACCATCGCACTTGTATCCTCGTCATACATAGCCACATATATATCCGAAATATCGTTCTGAGTATGGAAGCTGAGAGTGCCCTCAAGCATATTCACAAGCACATCGTAGCTGCCGCCTTTGGTGGTAGTGTCCACCTCTGAAAAAAGCGCCCTATACTCATCGGTACCCACCTTCCGGCGTTCTTCCTCTGTCAGCCCCCGATAGACCTCCATGACCTGCCTTGCATAAGACGCTGAATCCGTGCTGTGCTTGACCGACATTCTCACCTGCTTTACAGTTGTGCCGGTGGTCTTGATATATTGCCTTGTGAGATTTACCGCATAGAATGACAGCGCCACTATCTGTACTACCAGACCGAAAAGAATACAGCTTTGAATAGTCGAGCGCACCGTCTTTGCCGAAAGTGAAGCATTTTTCTTTTTTCTTCTCATAACGGTGCAAGCTCCTTTACAAGCGTAAGTATATTCTTTCCTTCACGGTATTCATATATCACATCGTCCATGCTCTTTTTGACCATGAATATCCCAAGCCCGCCAACACCTCTGTCCTCTGCGGCAAGAGTAGTATCGGGGTCGGGCTTTGCCAGCGGATCGTATGGAATGCCGCTGTCCTCAAAGGTTATGACAGCCCTGCCACCCGAAATATCTACTGAAATAACAGCCATGCCTGTCTCGGGAGCATAGGCATAGTGGGCGATATTAACGAATATCTCCTCGACAGCCAGCTCTATCTGCATTTGCGTTTTCATCGGGCAGTCAGCCGCTTCGAGCTGTTCGTCTATGAAAGCTATAACTGTATCAAGGTTTTCAACTGTTGCTTTTATTTCCAAAGTAGGCATAAGCATCTCCCGACTTTAAAACTTCTTTTTTACAACAATATCCACCTTGCCGTTCAGCACCCCGACAATAACATCATCGGCAAGATTTGCGATTATCGACTTTTCAAGCTCGTCCCATGCTTCGGCTTTATTCTGCATTTCTTCTTCCGAATCGAAGGCGTTTTTGTAGCTCATAAGCGACCATGCCATATTATCCGAGATGGGGTTGATGTTTGTCGCTCCCATCATGAAAAAGCGGTACGGATCTTCTTTGGCAAGCTTCGCTCTGTCTGACATAAGTATCTCTACGGCATTGACTATCTTGCCTATTATACCCACAGCCGCCGCATTCTTTCCGCTTTTGGAAACGCTGAGTATTTTGTCTCTGTCAGACGCACTCATATCATAAGGCGTTACCGACAAATGCAGCTCATAGCTGCTGCCCTCGTTCTCTATCCAGAATTTGCCCTTTCCGTAGATAAGCAGCTGCGGAAGCATACATATCATTTCCTCAGCAAGCAAACGCAGGCGCAGGGCTTTTTTGTTGTCAAGTCCTGTATATTCTGCGACCTTTTCGGCTTCGGCGGGAATGGCACGGTAGTCACTCGAAAGTCTGTCAAGCTCGTATATATCCGATCTCATAGCATAACCTCCTGCTTACTTTATGGTCAGTATATCCGTAAAGCCCGTGACTTCGAATATCTCCATGATGTCCTCGCTGCAATTCGTGACACACATCTCGCCCTGCTTGTTCATGATCTTCTGAGCCGACAGCAGCACACGAAGTCCTGCCGAGGAGATATACTCCACCGTTGCAAAGTTGAATACCAGCTTTGCAACGCCATCAATGCTGTCCTTGATCTCGGTTTCAAGCTGAGGAGAGGTAGTTGTGTCAACTCTGCCCTCGATAGCTATAACAAGCTCTGTTCCTTTTTTTGTTTTTGTAACTGTCATGGTAAATTCCTCCTGATTGTTGATTTGCTTTCGAGTTATTGATTTATACATATATTATACACTATCTCCTTTATAAAGTCAATCGAAAATGCTTTAACTTTCCTCAAAATTTCTAAAAAGCAGTCTAAAACCGCCTATTTACGCAGTTTTACAAAACATAGATAATTTCATCTTTTGAGAGCGTTAAAACAGCGTATTTACGCCGTTATATCCACTTTGAAAGCAGAATTTTGGGGAAAGTTAAAAAAATGCGGTTTTTCAATCTTTTTGGCACGTTCAAATACTCACCGGTTTGGTGAATTTTTTTAATGATTATCCCTTTCGTTCACCATTTTAATTATCGCTGTATTTCGTAATATAACAGGTGATAAAGCATGAGGGACTTCAAGGGGCGAAGCCCCTTGACCCCCGGAGGGTTCTTGATCTATTCTATCTCTCTTACCAAATGTTCGCAAACCAGTACGTTTAGTTGGTGAGCAAAAGGGATAACCACAATTTTTTATGTATTTATATTATTCGCTGGTTGATTTTTCGTCATTGATATGCTATAATTATGTATGGTGATAAAAAAATGAGCTTTGCTGATTATTTTTCCTATAATTACATGACCCTCATGACCCTTTCGGGGCTTGTGCTGCTGATGTTCGTCAACAGAAATGCGAAAATACCTGCTTCAAGTTACTTCAGGGTGGGTATCATACTCCTGCTTGCTATCACGGTATCAGATTATATCGGAAATTATTACAAGTTCCTTACCGTTACTGATCCTGATATGACGCCGCTTGCAATCGAAAGGCGTTATATATGGGACACGATCTCGTATATTATTCGCCCTGTCATAATATTGATGGAGGTGCTTGTTATACTGCCGGATAAGAAATACAAGTACCTGTGCATACTTCCTGTCGTGGTGAACGGTATCATATATTCCACCCGATTTTTCGGTTCGGATCTGACCTTTGGCTTGGGCGAGGATAATATTTTTCACGAAGGTCCGCTGCATATTACAGTGTTCGTTGTGCAGCTCATATATCTTCTGCTTTTGCTGATCTTTTCGCTTATCAGCTTTAAGCAGAACGTAAGACAAAGTATCATGATATTTGGAATACTGGCACAGGCTGTCATTGCCGCTTTGGGAGAATATGTATTCCAATACGATTATGATCTTTCAACTCAGGTCACCGCCTTCTGCATACTCGAATACTATATGTATCTTACAGCCGTCTATCAGCGTGAGATAAGGGAAACGGCGCTTGAAAAAGAGCGTGATTCCGCAAGGAATGAACTGCTTGTGCTGAAAAATCAGATCCAGCCGCATTTTATCTACAACACGCTGAGCATAATCCGTTCGCTTATCAATACCGATAAGACGAAGGCTGCCGACTGTCTTGACGACTTCACGCAGTATCTTCGTACACATATCGGTGCATTGAAGAAGACCTCTCTGATACCCTTTGAGGACGAGCTTGAAAACGCAAAGCTCTATCTTTCGCTGGTGCAGGTGGATTATGAGGACGGGTTAAAATTGGAATATGATCTCGGTGTCACCGAGTTTCTCATACCGCCTCTGACCCTTGAACCGCTGGTCGAAAATGCCGTAAAGCACGGTATCGGCTGGGGCGGCGGAGCGATAACCGTCAGGACGTTCACAGACGGTGAACGCATTGTCGTTCAGATAAACGATGACGGAAGCAAGGCAGCCGATGAAGATGCGGAGTTTGAGCTTCCTCACAACGGTATCGGGATAGAGAATACAAGAAAAAGATTGCAGCTCCAGTGCGGCGGTACTTTGGAGATTGAAATTACAGACCACGGAACAACTGCCGAGATAGGTCTGCCAAGGAAAGTGTGTGAGATAAATGAATATACTTATAGTTGACGATCACAAGACGATAGTTGATGATATGATAGCCAAGCTGGGAGAGCTGAGACCCGATGCCAAGTGTGTGGGGCTTACCCGTCCCTCCGAGGTCATGAAGCTGCTGACGGAGCAGCAGTTCGATATTGTTTTCATGGACATAGAAATGCCCGGGATAAACGGCATAAAGCTCGCCGAAAAGATACAGGGCAAATATCCGAGAACGAATCTTATCTATATCACGGGCTTTACCGAATACGCCTTTGAGAGCTACAAGACCTTCGCCAGTGCGTTTCTTGCAAAGCCGATCACCAAAAAGGCTCTGAAAAAGGCTCTCGGCAATCTTCGCTATCCCGTGTCCGACATTACCGACGAGATGATAGAGCAGACCTATCAGGGCAAGGCGCTCATAGGTCAGCGACTGAAAAAGCTCATAGAGGAAAGCGGTATGTCAAAGCAGGAGCTTGCGAAAAAGTTAGGCGTACAGCACCAGACGGTTTTTCGCTGGGTAAACGGCGAAAGGCTTCCCGACCTGCCCATGATGCTAAAGATCATGCAGGTGTTGGGAATAGATAAGGATAAACTTTTTTAGAATGTAACAAGTGGCACTAAGATTTGAAATGTGCCGCTTTTATTTTTTGTCAAGTAATTCATTCACCAAACCGGTGAGTGTTTTGATTTCAGAATTATGATATAATGGTAGTATAGAAGATAACACGCCAAAATCCCAAACATAACAGAGGAGGATAAATACATGAAAAAGATACTTGCATTAGCAGCTGCCTGCACGGCGATCTGTATGCTGTTTGCAGGGTGCGGTAACAGCAGTACATCAAACTCTGAAAGCACCATAAATACCGAGGCGACCACAACTCAGCAGACAGAAGCGACAGGAACTACCGAATCAGTTGAGAGTACGGAGGTGCCCGCTGCAAATGATGACGAGACACAGGGCATAGACTACATGGCACTTGTAAACAAACTGAACGCCCTGCCCGATTACTGGGAGAAAACAGTTGAAACCGTTCACTGCACTAATTCTCTCGGCGATGATGTTGAGGTGGAGAAAAAAGCTTACGATGCGTACCTTGCCCTCAAATCCGACCTCGAAGCAGAGGGCGTATTCGTTGACCTTGATTCGGCTCGCAGGAGCATTGCCGATCAGGAGCGTATCATGAAGGACTTCACCGAGAAGTACGGAGCAGACTACGCCGCAAAGATCGTGGCAACTCCGGGTTTCTCTGAGCACCACACAGGGCTTGCCCTCGACCTTTATCTGAATATTGACGGCGAGGACGTATACCTTAACGAGGACATGGTACAGTACCCCGAGATATGGGCGAAGATACACGAAAAGCTGGCGGACTATGGCTTTATTCTGCGCTATCTTGAGGATAAAGAGCACATAACGGGCTACGGTTATGAGCCTTGGCATCTTCGCTACATTGACGATGTGGATAAGGCAAGGGAGATAACGGAAAAGGGAATCACCCTTGAAGAATATCTCGGTGCGGTCAAGTCAAGCGATGTGAACGTGGACTATGGCAGTTCGGATATATTCACCGAGGAAGAGCTGAAGGAAGCGGCAGTACAGGTAAAGTGTAAGTTTGCAACTTTTGAGGGTTGCGAGCTTCACAGCCTGCGCTATGCCGGTGATGAGAGCAACAGCGAGGAAAATCTTGCCCGCATGAAGGAATTTGATGATACTGCCGATTATGTTGAGGTCATTGAGTTTCTGACGGATTTCCACACTCCCGAGGACGGCAGTCAGGTATTTGACGCAGATTCGGAAATGACAGATTATCAGTGGTGGCTCGCCCGTGAAAAGGACGGCGGCTGGCAGCTTATCAGCTGGGGAAAATGATATTTGATAACACCATCGAGACATTTAAATAATGATTAGGAGGGGAACTTATGACAATAGATATAAGAAGAAATGATAAAACGCTTACGGTTAATGTCAAGGGCAGACTTGACACCCTAACCTCACCCGAGCTTGAGGAACAGCTTGAACCCGCACTTGAAGACACAGAAAAAATAGTATTCGATCTTGCGGAGCTTGAATACATATCAAGTGCGGGACTTAGAGTTCTTCTTGCGGCAGTTAAGGAAATGGACGCACAGGGCGGTGAGTTGACGTTAACAAAGGTGCGCCCCGAGGTCATGGAGGTCTTTGAGGTAACCGGCTTTGTTGATATTCTTACTATCGAATAAAAGGGTGATATAAATGACAGAACAAAAGTCAAATATATTCAGACAGCGTTCCCTTGACCGCATTTCTTCCCCCGAGCAGCTTACCGATTATCTGCGTGTTACAAACCCGGGTGTATGGGTGCTGCTGGCAGCGGTGATAATGCTTCTCGGAGGACTATTCGCATGGAGCATGGTAGGAAGCCTTGAAACGCTTACTGACGGCGTGGCATTGGTCGAGAACGGTCAGGCTCAGATAATGGTGACAGACAGCGGAAAGGGTGAGATAACCTCGGATATGACTGTGCGTATCGGCTCGGACGAGTATGAAATAGCAACTGTCGAAAAAGATGATTTCGGAAGAACAGTAGCATTAGCACCTGTCAATGAAGCTGACGGAAAATACGATGTCAAGATAGTCATTGAAAGCATACACCCTATTAAATTCCTGTTCAGCTGAGGAGCTATTATGAACGATAAAAAGATAAAGTCTGCCGTGACAAAGGGTGTTGTCAAGGTGCCTGTCATAATGCAGCTCGAAGCCCTCGAATGCGGTGCGGCTTCTCTTGCTATGGTCATGGCTTACTATGACAAATGGGTACCGCTGGAACAGGTCAGAGCCGACTGCGGTGTGTCCCGTGACGGCTCAAACGCCAAGAACATTTACATGGCAGCGGAAAGCTACGGCTTTGACGTAAAAGCGTACCGCCGTTCACCTGAAAGCATTAAGGAAAACGGGCAGTACCCCTGCATTATACACTGGAATTTCAATCATTTCGTGGTGCTGAACGGCTTTAAGGGCAAATACGCATACATAAACGATCCCGCAAGGGGCTTTGTAAAGGTCGGTGCGGAGGAATTTGACAAGTCCTTTACCGGAGTGACCATAGTTCCGATACCGGGTAAAGATTTCGAGCCGAGCGGCAAGCGTAAAAGCACCATTGATTTTGCAAGGAAACGTCTTATCGGAGCAGGTGCGGCAGTAGCTTTTGTAATGCTCACTACGGTTATCAGCTCAATATTCGGCATCATCAATCCTGTCATGTCCAAGATTTTCATGGATAGACTGCTCACAGGGCAAAACAGCGAATGGCTGATGCCTTTCATTGGCGTGATGTGCGGACTGGCAGCAGTTCAGCTGATCGTGGCATGGGCGCAGACGATATACAGCCTGAAAATAAATGGGAAAATGTCGGTCATCGGCAGCACGGCGTATATGTGGAAGGTGCTGCATATGCCGATGGAATTTTTTTCTCAGCGTATGGCGGGTGATATACAGTCAAGGCAGGCGACCAACGCAAGCATAGCAGGCACGCTTGTTAATACCTTTGCTCCGCTTTTGCTGAACACAGCAATGATGGTGTTCTATCTCATACTTATGCTAAAACAGAGCCTTGTCTTATCCGCTGTCGGTATAAGCACTCTTGTACTGAATATATTCATTACTCGCATGATCTCCGAAAAGCGTGTGAACATTACAAGAGTCATGCAGCGTGACAGCGCAAAGCTCGATTCGACTACGGTCGCAGGCATTGAGATGATAGAGACCATAAAGGCAAGCGGTGCGGAGAACGGTTTTTTTCAGAAGTGGTCGGGCTATCAGGCTTCAGTCAATGCTCAGAATGTCAAATCAGACAAAATGAATAACTATCTGGGTATGATACCCGCTTTTCTGTCAACGCTTGCGAATTATGCCGTAATGGTGATGGGTATATGGTTTGTGATGAACGGAAGATTTACTCTCGGTTCTTTGCAGATGTTTCAGGGCTTTTTAGGCTCATTCATGGTGCCTGCCATGACGTTTGTTACCGCAGGGCAGACTATACAGGAAATGCGCACCGATATGGAGCGTGTCGAGGACGTTATGCAGTACCCCGACGACCCGAACGTTACATACGAAACGGATACGCCCGACAGCCTTAAAAAGCTAAGGGGCAATATAGAAATGAGAAACGTGAGCTTCGGCTATTCAAAGCTCGCAGAACCGCTGATAAAGGACTTTTCCATGAGTATCAATTCGGGCGGACGTGTTGCTTTTGTGGGAGCTTCGGGCTGCGGCAAGTCTACGCTTTCAAAGCTGATCTCGGGACTTTACGAGCCGTGGTCGGGCGAGATATTATTCGACGGCAAGCCGAGAAGAGAACACCCCCGTTCTGTAATGACAGGCTCGGTGGCGGTGGTCGATCAGGAGATAACGCTCTTTGAGGGAACGATCTCTGACAACATAAAAATGTGGGACGGCTCTGTACAGGATTTTGAGGTGATACTCGCCGCCCGTGACGCACAGCTCCATAATGACATAATGGCGCGTGAGGGCGGTTATGAAAGCCTTATGATCTCGGGTGGACGTGATCTTTCGGGCGGTCAGCGGCAGAGAATGGAGATAGCCCGTGTTCTCGCACAGGATCCCTCAATAATCATACTCGATGAAGCGACCTCGGCACTCGACGCAAAGACGGAGTATGATGTCGTAAACGCAATAAAGGACAGGGGTATCACCTGCATAGTCATCGCGCACAGGCTATCGACTATCCGTGACTGTGATGAGATAATCGTGCTTGACAAGGGCAAGGTCGTGGAGCGTGGTACTCACGATGAGCTTATGAAGCTGGGCGGCGCATACACCGAGCTTGTCACGAACGAATAAGAGGTGAAGGACTTTGGGTTGGTTTGAAAAGCAGATAAAACAGCGCAGCGACCTCGATCAGCAGCTGTTTGAGGAGTCCTTTTTCCGTGTGGCAGGGGTCGTTCTCGGCGAGAGGACAGCCACAAAAATAAGCGACGAACACATAATCACCAAACAAGCGATAGACGATATACTCAAATACTACCACTTCAAGCCGATAGATATTCCGAAAAATATAAAGGAACATGAGGAACAGCTTGACTACTGCCTGCGCCCTCACGGTCTGATGAAACGGAAGATAGAATTTGATGAAAACTGGTGGAAGGACGCTTATGGGGCGATACTCGCCTACAAAAAAGACAGCGGCGAGCCGACAACACTTCTTCCCGACAAATTTTCGGGGTACTATTTCATTGACCGGGCGAACAGCAAACGGATAAAGCTGACAAAGAAAACGGCAGAGCTTTTCGAGCGTGAAGCCTATTGCTTCTATAAGCCGCTGCCACAGAGAAAGCTCACGATTCCCGATCTGCTCCGGTACATGAAGGGCTGCATGACCATGAGCGATTCTGTGATGATCGTTCTTGCGGCACTTGCGGTCACGGGCGTGGGTATGCTTATGCCCCGCATCACAAAGGCGCTGACTGGACCTGTCATATCAAGCGGCAGTACGAAAATGCTTGTGGGTATCGCTGTATGTATGCTCTGCACGGCAATTTCCTCTCAGCTTATCAGCTCGGTGAGCGCTATGCTGAACAGCCGTATACAGACAAAAACGAGCTTGGGCGTGCAGTCGGCTATGATGATGAGGATAATGAGCCTGCCCGCAAATTTCTTCCGCAATTACAGCGCAGGTGAGCTTATGAGCCGTTCAATGTCGGTAAATCAGCTTTGTGAGCTTATTCTCGGAATGGTGGTAGGAACAGGACTCAGTTCGCTGACATCGCTGTTATACATCACGCAGATTTTCAGCTTTGCCCCTGTACTCGTTGTACCGTCGCTGCTGATAATACTGACAACGGTCATTTTTACGACTGTTTCTTCGGTGGTGCAGATACGCATAAGCAAGCGGCAAATGGAGCTTGGAGCAAGGGAATCGGGCGTAACTTATGCTATGATAAGCGGTGTGCAGAAGATAAAGCTGTCGGGGGCGGAAAAGCGATTTTTTGCAAGGGGGCTGAACCTCTATTCCGACAGCGCGGAGCTTACCTATGCACCGCCCACATTCATCAAGATAAACGGTGTTATCACTACGGCGATAAGCCTGTTCTCTAATATACTACTGTACTATCTTGCGGTAAAGGGCGGTATCGACCAGTCGAATTATTTTGCATTCACGGCGGCTTATGGTGCGGTCATGGGCGCATTCACCTCGCTGGCTGGTATGGCACTTTCGGTAGGACGTATCAAGCCGATACTGGAAATGGCAGAGCCTTTTTTGAAAGCCAAACCCGAGACCGCCGATAACCGCCTTAGTCCTGACGGACACGGCAAAGAGATCGTCACCAAGCTAACGGGCGGTATAGAGCTGAACAACGTATATTTCCGCTACAATGAAAACAGCCCCTACATTGTAAATAATTTGTCGCTGAAAATACGCCCTGGCGAATATGTTGCGATAGTCGGAAGGACAGGATGCGGCAAGAGTACGCTAATGCGTATACTCTTGGGCTTTGAGAAGCCCGAAAAGGGCGCCGTCTACTATGACGGCAAGGACATAAACAGGCTCGACCTCGGCTCACTGAGACAAAAGATCGGTACGGTAATGCAAAGCGGCGGACTGTTTCAAGGCGATATATTTTCAAACATAGTCATTTCCGCACCACACCTGACGCTTGAAGAAACGTGGGAAGCGGCAGAGGTCGCAGGCATAGCGGACGACATCAGAGCTATGCCTATGGGTATGCAGACGCTCATTTCAGAAGGACAGGGCGGCATTTCGGGCGGTCAGAAGCAACGTATCATGATAGCAAGAGCTGTTGCTCCCAAGCCAAAAATACTCATGTTCGACGAAGCGACTTCTTCACTTGACAACAAGACGCAGAATCAGGTCAGCGAGGCGCTTGACAAAATGGGCTGCACACGAATTGTAATAGCACACAGACTTTCGACTATCCGACATTGCGACCGCATTTTGGTGCTTGACGGCGGACGTATCATCGAGGAGGGCAGCTATGAGCAGCTTATCAGCAAAAACGGCTATTTTGCCGAGCTTGTTAAACGGCAACGGCTGGATTTAGGGCAGTAACGAGAGGTATTTATATGACTGAGATAAACAGATTGAAAAATAGGATAAATAATGATAATGAGCTTCGACAGCAGTATCTTAAAAATCTTGACGAGCTTATGACTGATGGCGAGATCACACCCGAAATGGCTTCCGTTACGGCAAAAAAGCTGGGTTATAATATCCCTGCTGAAGATTTCAGAAAAGAGACGGAGGATTCCGAGCTTTCAATAAATGATCTTGAAAGCGTTGCGGGGGGATTGCTTTCAGGCTGCGAGGTTGCTCCCGACGGTAAGCCTGTGGGCTGTCTTTACGGCTACTATCTCACATGGACGGATTACTGGATATGGAATGCCGAAGGGCTTTGTCCGAAGGGTGGAGTGCATGAGCTCGATTCGAGATATAAACGTAAAACTTGTCGGAAATGCACTCTGCTTCTTGATGAAAGAGGTTGTCTTGATTGCTATGATAAAAACGGAAACGAGGTCTGAATAATCATAATTAACAACAGCCAATGCGCCCAGAAAAGGAGTGCATTGGCTGTTGATTTTTAGTATAAAAAAATCTTTTAGAACCTGTCTTCACAAGACACGTACAGAGCCTTGTGAAGACAGGTTCTTACACTTATTCAAACAGATCGTCTGTGTTGAATGCATTATAGGAAAGCTGAGAGTAAGTCACGCTTTTTACGGTCAGACCGTCTGTCGTTCCAGCTTCATTGTAATCGGTATCTTCGGAAAGCGGCTCATTAAAGGTCACTGCGTATTCATAATATCCGTTGTCAAAGGTAAATTCGCCCTCTGTTCCCACAATAGACCAGCCGCTCATTTCAAAGCCTGCGTCTGCAAGCTCGCTTACCGTGAAGCCGTTATATTTATCAAGCTCCTCCTGTGCGGGTACGCCTGCCTTCAAATCGTCTACCCTTGCGATCTCTAGATCTTTTACAAGGTCAAGCTCCTTCTGCTTGTAGTCATCATCAAAAATGTCAAGATCATACAGCTGCTGTGTCATATCCGCAGGCATATTTGCAATAAAGCGTGCGCAGATGTCGTCATTTTCAATAACGCAGATGAACTGATTCCCCGACGACCCCACATTTGGATCGTCACCCGCTGCCGCAAACACATCAGCAAGCGTTTTAAAGGTCATGCCGTCATACTCAAAATCGCCCTCATAGGTCACGGGGATAAGTCTCTCGGTGGATTCCCAGTATTCGTCACCAAAGGGATCCTCCTCCGTTTCGGAGGTTTCCTCCTCTGTTTCCGGTTCAGCTTCTTCTGACGCTGTTGTGGTGGTGGTTTCGGCTTCTGTAACAGCAGTTGTTGTAGCTGCCGCCTCCGATGAATCATTCTCCGATGTACTTCCACAGCCTGCCATAAGCACCGCTACTGCGACTATTGTCATAATTACTTTCGTATTCTTCATTCTAATTTACTCCTCATAAATTCATAGGTTGCAGATCAGCTTTTCGGTATTGCTGTCAAGCTCAGATACCGTTTTGATAACATATTCTTTAGATTCTGACAGACCGCCCAGCACCCATTTCTCTATAACTGATATACAGCCCTGTGCCCGGTAGCAGCTGAAATATTCTATCCTATTATCCGAAAGGTCACTGTCCAGCTTTTCGGCTGTCAGCTTGCTGAAAAGTCCCTCCATAAGTCTGCCGAATTTATCCCGCAGGCGGTTTGTTCCGTTGGGGCTGAATATCATTCTGAATATGCTTCTCTTATCGGAAATATATCCGATAAGGCATGAAAAAAACTCCTCAGAACGCATTTCGTCAAGCTGCAATATAAGCAGCCCCAGTTCAACAAGCACGTCTGCTTCGAGCTTGTCATACAGATCGTAAACGTCGAGATAATGGTTGTAAAAAGTCACACGGTTGACATCGGCTTTATCGGATATTTCCTGTACTGTTATCTTATGCAGTTCCTTTTCATAAAGAAGTTCTGCAAATGCGTCACATATCGCCTTTCGTGTTTTCAGAGTGCGGCGGTCGGGCTTTTTTTCGCTCATTCGATTTCTCCTCATAATAAAGATATTGGGGCTGATCGGACGTTCAGCCCCCGATTCAAGTAGCAGAAACGGCAGTTTTATTGCTTGCATTTCCCACGCTTTTCATGATAATCAGCGGATAGACCGTGACGGCAAGACCTATCAGCAGAAATGCCGATATGAAATTTCCCCAGTGTTCGCCGAACCAGACCTGAAATGTGATCTTTGTAAGATACTGTCTCCAGATAAAAACGACAGCCGTTCCTACGCAGGTCATCACGGGGAGCTTTTCCGAACCTTTAGGTATGGCGTATTTTATATAATGTCTTTCAATGTAGCTGCTGATCATAAGTCCGATAAATCCGCCTGCGCCCGTAAAAGTGTCGTTCATCATCTTCTGCGGATCAACCAGAAGTTCGCCGTCAACATAGTCCATAGGATATGATTTCAGCTGAATATAAACGAGTACGCCTATCGAAAGAACGATACCGCAGACCGACAGCTTGTCTGCAAGGCTGCTGTCCGCCGTGACTTTTTTCTGTATAAAGCCTGCGGCGAGAATAATGACCGAGGTCTCGCAAAACCCGACCAGTACGTCCTGCGGGGTATGTACTCCGAGAAAATTCCTTGAAAAACCCGTCAGCAGTATCATAACTCCGCAGCCTATGGCAAGCCATTTCCTTTTTTTGCGCTGCCACACAGCCGTCATTCCGTACATCGCTGTTGCACACATGGTGTGTCCGCTGGGAAATGAATAGCCCGTGGCAGCTACCTTTGAATCACCCGCAGGAACAATGCGCGAATCTCTTATCCAGGGTCTGTATGCACAGACCGACAGCTTTACCGCACCGTTCACGACCTCGCCGCCCCATATCGTTCCGAGAAAGCGGTAGCCCCAGCTTTTATCCACTGCCCAGAATATCATAAGGGGCAGTATCGGCATGATATCCACGGCAATCTTTGAGATCATATTGAAAAATTCATCAAACGCTCCGTTTGTTGCTTCTCTTATCCCTTGCAGGAAAAACAGATAATCCATATCCATGCTTTTCACTCTCCTTTGGCTTATGCTGCTTCCTTAATTTCTTCCTCCGTATCCTCGGTAAGCTCGGTCAGACCGTATGGCTCGCCTGCGGTGTTCTTCATTTCCGCAAGCTCCTTGTACACCTCCAGCGGCTTAGTGCCAAAGGACATAACCACACCGCTGTTGATTATCCTGCCCGTTTCAAGCTCACGCATAAGGTTTCTCGCAACGCTGACATTAGGCTCACACTCGACAAACTTAGCCGTTACGGTGTAGCCGGCTTCCTCAAATGGTTTGATATAATTCTTTGTGAGATTATCGAGGTCGTCCGCAACGAGGGGAAGAATAACGTTTGTACCCTTCATCTCGCCCGAAAGGAACTCCTGCACGGCACTGTCCATAATATCCATACTTTCCATGTGTACAGCATCTGCGCCCGCACCGTAGCTCTCCTGAAATTCGGGGATAAGCTCCTTGATAACGTCACAGTCAAGGATAAACGCTTTCATTTCCTCGCTGTCGGGGTCTACTACTCTCGACGATTTACCCGAAGCAGGCAGACCGAGCACAAGCTCCATTTTGTAGTCCTTTGAAAACTTTCCGTCATAGACGTACTTATGCCTGCCCGTTTCCTCGTCAACACTCTCCGTCCGTGCAGAGCCTATCGCAAGGAACTCCTGCTTGATGTCCTCACGCAGCTGCTGACGTTCGGGAGTGTCGATAGCCGCAGTATTGCCGTAAAGCACCTTGTAGTACGCAGAAAGCGCGTCTATCTGCCCAATGACCTCGCTGTTTTTCAACTCGTCAAGGGTGGGATAGTCCTCGGCTTTTATCCTTGTGTAAAGCTCCCTCGCTTCGTCCGATTTGATGATAAGGTTCTCCGGAGACGGTTCCCATGTAAGCGGCTCTACTCCCTCGGGAAGCGTTGACAGCGCAGCCGCTTCTCTGTCCTCCTGTTCCGATATGCTGTCCGTGTCGGGCTTGCTCTCCTCAGCTTCGGCAGTCGTTGTGGTGGTATTCTCCGCTTTTTCGGTTGCTGCGGCGGTAGTTGTCGTGGTCTCTGCCGTGCTGTTATCGCCCTGCGATGAGCCGCAGGCAGTCAGCACCGAGCAGGCGAGCATTACCGCAGTTAGTATAGTGATTATTTTCCTTGACATTTTTCTATCCTCTTTTCCTTATACCCCGTACAAGCCCCCGCACCGCAGTACGGGAGCTTTGTTCTGATAGGGGTAACTAATGTCCTTGATATATCAGGTCTGCGCTTATGCTGTCAGGTATTGTCCTTACGGAAGATCACGGCTTTCTCCAGCCGCCGCCTACATGAGCGTTACCGTAAACGTAGACATCTGCCTTTGAAACGTCCTGCCATATCTGATTCCAGTGGTCGCCCTCGTGATTATAGTCAACGTCCGTATTACCATTAAGCGTTACTCTTGTGTGACCTGTATATCCGTCTTCTCTGGTCTCGGTGGTGAGTATGCCGCCGCCCTTAGCAGTTGCAGTATTATCTTTGACGTTGCAGTCTGTAAGATCAAGCGTTTTATGGTTGTAGAAACCGCCGCCCTCTGTGGCGGAGTTGCCGGTGATATTAACACCGGTGAAGTTCAACGTGGCCTGGCAGAAGACTCCGCCTCCGCGTGAGCCGCAGGTGTTGCCGCTGATCTCGGAGTTTGTCATATCAAGCCTCAAGCTGCCATCCTTGAAGGTCCTGAAAGCAAATATTCCGCCTCCGTCAACTCCTGCCTTATTGTTCTTTATCGTGCAGTTATCCGTTTTTATGGAGAAGCCCTTTGAATACTTTTTGCCTTCTTCGATCAAAATGTACATCGCACCGCCGTTGTACGAGCAGGAATTATCGGTGAACGTGCAGTTCGATATCTGATTATTATCACCATCGTCCTGATAGTATCCGCCGCCGTTCTGCGATGCTTGGTTTCCTGTGATAAGGCAGTTGGTCATCTTAAACTGCGTACCGGTAGATACCGCAATGCCGCCGCCCGATGTTGCCGACCAGTTTGCCTTTATAGTACCGCCGTCTATCGCAGCCGTGCCGGAAGACCAGATCGCGCCGCCTCTGCCCGGCGCTGTGTTGTTGCAGATCTCAAAGCCGCCGCTAATGTCCATAGTTCCGTGGTTGCTTATAGCACCGCCGCCGTTCGTGTTTGATTTGTTGTGCCTCATCTGGAATGCGTCCTTGCCGATGAGAGTACCCTCATTGTAAATTCCGCCGCCGTCCTTTGCTTCGTTGCTTATGATCTTGGTGCCGGACATAACGAGTTTTCCCTGATTGAATATGGCACCGCCGACAATCGTAGCCTTGTTTCCTGTGATCGTTACGTCCTTTAACTCGACCGAACCCTTTTTGCGGATATAGATAGCACCGCCGTTTACGGCATAGCCGCCCGTTATCTTTCCTGTCTTTTCAAGGCTGGAATCAACGATTTTAAGAGTACCTGTGCCGAGTACAGTAAAGACAGAGCCGTGATCGGTGTTTTCCTTTGTAAGTCCTCTGTTGATAGTATGTCCGTTAAGGTCGATGGTAACGGTTTGACCTTCCTTGACAACTATTGTGCCGTTCGTATAAACGTCCTTACCAAGCATATAGGTACCGCTCGTTAAACTGTAATTTCCGTCAGAGCGTAACGCACCGAATGGGTTACTTTCGGTAACGACGCTCTGAATGGTCATAACGTTCAGTTCCTTGGCGGTGCATTCGACCTCTTTTAACTCATCATGTACGGGAATATAAACATGATTTACATATGTCGTTCTCGAATATACTTCGATCTCCTGCATTTGCAGCTTCGGGTCGCGTATATCTATCAGCTTTGCGGTGTCCGTATGTTTATCGTAAGTAACGTTGCTCTTAATTTTCTCGTCCTTTTTCTCGGTCTCGCCGACGATCACATACTGAGCGTCCTCGGGAACAGTCTGGTTGTGAGCAGTTAGATACTGTTCAATGGTCATGTTCGCCGTCCGGCACGCATTGAGCAGATCGCTCAGCTTATCACCGGTAAGGTAGTTGCTCTTGTAGATGTTTGTATAGTAGTCGCCGTCGCCCTTAACGGTAAGAGAGTCGAATACGAGCTGGGTGTTTTCCTTGCCGCCATCTATGTAATTCTTTCCGCTGTGACTGCTGAACTCCTCATACTTGGAGAGAATAGTGGGTTTATCCGAGCCTTCCTTGCCGCAGAGCATATTGCCGAGATCGCTGATAGTCGAATCTATCTTTGACGGAGTAGACGTAAATTTGTCAAACTGCTTCTTATAGCTGTAGCTGAGATTATCGGGATTGAAGGTATCGGTATCGCCGTTCTTGACTGCTTCAAGTATGGTCCTTTGCGCCTGGAGAGCCTCCATGGAAATAGCGTAGGAAACAAGGTATTCCTGCATCATTTTAGCTGTATACACGTCGCAAGCCGCCTGAGCTTCGTCGGCAAACAGACAATCGTGCTGTACAACACCGCTGTTGCAGAGAACGGTGTAGAAATCCTTGTCGGATAAATAGTTGGAACCGGACAGGTATCCGCCGACTGCTTTCAGGTTGAATATGATACCCTCTGTGCCCCATGTGTCGCTGTTTCCGATGGTAGCAGCGATTATCCACAGCTTTTCGTCGTCGTTGTATTTCGGATTGCCGTAATCGTCCAGTTTGTTAAGCTCCTTCAACTCGCTTATGTTTGAACTGCCGTTGATGCTTAAATTATACATTCCCTGCTTGTACGCGGAAAGTACGGACTGATTCTCGATCTCCTGAATAAGCCGCCATGTCTGAGCATCCATGTGAGATTCCAGTTCGCTCTTCATGGTGTCCATCTTTTCGGCAAGCTCCGACACCTGTTCGCTGAGATCCTCGATAGACATCTGCTTTACCTGTTGCTCGGTAAGACCGAGAGCATCCTTCAGCAGACCGCCAAGCATATCATTGATAGTATCGCCGAACATATCTCCGACAAACGGTATCTTGCTAACTATAAAGCTGAGACCCTTGTCTATCGCCTTATCTGCTCCTTTTCTCCAGCCCCAGTTGACCATATTCTCAGCCCATTCGCCGTCAATGGGAGCATCGGCAGAAACTACGATCGCATTCGAGGTGAAGATCGTGCCGTCAGCGGAAGAAGGGCTTGCGATAACAGCACCCACGCTCGTGAACATGATGATCGAAGCGATAGCCGCCTGCAAGAAGCCCTTGCCGCCTGTTACATCTTCGAGGTCTTCCGGCGAAAGCTCAACGTCCTCTTCACCATCTGCAAAAGCGGCGAGGTCGATGTTGTTAGCTTTGATGAATGCCGCAAGTTCCTCGGCGGTCTTGCAAGCCTTTACCTTTTCCTGCATCTCCGCAGAAAGTGAATCCATGAATGCCTGTACATTAAAGTTTGCCATTTATAATTCCTCCTGATTAAATTATGTTTTTTATCAATGATCTACCATCAATTGTTAAGCAGTGAACCATTCTCCGCAGGCGGTGCATTTGACGGGGCCTGCCAGAAAGATCGCCGGTACTTCGATCGTGGCACCGCACTTCGGACAGGTGACTTTCTTCGTAGAACCGGCAATGGGTGGCGGAGTGGCGGTACAGCCGTTAGGGCAATAATACATCACGCCGTTACCCTTGGTCATCGGTGAACCGCATTGCGAGCAGGTTGGTATGTGTGACGGAGGAGGTAAGATGCCTCCTGCTACTTCGTCGATCTGCTCCTTGTTCAGCTCTTCGTCGCTGACATTCTTCTTCATTTCTTCGCTCATGGTAAGTTCCTCCTATATCATAATATGAATGTTTTTTTACAGATGGGACAAGTAACTCCATTACTGAAAACGCCGACTGTTACTGTTACAGTGTTGCTGCACGCCGGGCAAACGACAGTCATTGTTTTCGATCCGCCCCTTCCGCCTGTTGGAGGGAAAGTTCCTCCCGAGCCGCTCATACCACCGCCTGTGTTTTGGTCTCCGCCTGTCACATTCTCAAGATTCTCGTTATTCAGTTCTTCATCGTTGACATTCTTCTTCATTTCTTCACTCATGTTAAAATCCTCCTATATCACATTTTGAACGTTTTTCCACAACTGGTACAAGTGGTATAGACCCTTGTTGTGATCGGTACTTCGTTCACAGCACCGCAGCACGTGCAGTTCACTTTCTTCGTGCCGTTTACTGTCGGTAAAGGCGGGAGATCCTTGCCACCGCCCATACCACCGCCTATGTCGCGGTCTCCGCCTGCAACGCCTTCAAGCTGCTCCTTGTTCAGTTCTTCGTCGCTGACATTCTTCTTCATTTCTTCACTCATGGTAAGTTCCTCCTTAAATTATTCTCCGATAACAAAACCGTTATCATCAACTTCCTTTGCGCCGATCAGTCCCATAAACAGGTTGATGAGCAGCTGTACGAAAAAGTTAGGTTTCTTATCCATCGTGATTACTCCTTTCGGTCTTCGGTTGGTGTTGTTCGTTTTCCTTGACTATATCATACCACAGCCCAGAAAGAAGTACAATAGATGATCTACTGCTCAAATGTTGTATATACTACACCGGGATACCCGAATGTAAAATAAACTACACCAGACTTCAAAATTGTGAAAAATGCATATTTTATTTACCTATAATTCATTATAACACAATTTAAACGAAAAAACACTCACCGGTTTGGTGAATGTTTTGTTTGTATTGTTGATTATTAACCGAATTATTTGTTAAATTTCCACAAAAGCGTTTCGATATAAGACCATGGTGATATACAGATAAATTACCCTGAAACCCCTTGCAATTTCTCCTGATATAGGGTATAATATAATAGATGAAGTGTATCGTGCTCAATTACGGAGGGAATCGGATGGGAATATATCTGAATCCGGGCAACAGCGGCTTTGCAGAGGTGCTGGCTGCTGAATATGTTGACAAAACAGGACTTATAGCTCTTATGAACCGAAGACTTAATACTCCCCGCAAGCTGGTGTGCATCAGCCGCCCCCGCCGCTTCGGAAAGTCATATGCGGCTAAGATGCTCTGCGCTTACTATGACTATACCTGCGATTCCCACAGTCTTTTTGAAAAGTATGAGATAAGCAGCGACAGCAGCTATGAGGCTAACATCAATAACTTTCAGATTATTTATCTTGACATGACCAATCTGCTTGAAAAGGTCGATCCAAAAAGGCTGATACAATTTATAAAGGATAATGTTGAAAATGAAATTCTTTCCGCCGATCCTGATATACGAAAAGGCTCGTCATTTGATGAGACCCTTATAAATGCGGTAGAATATACAGGCAAAAAGCTTATTGCTGTGATCGACGAGTGGGACGCACCTATCAGAACGGCTCCCGAGATATTCAAAGAGTATCTGGGCTTTCTGAGAATGCTGTTCAAAAGCAGCGGTACGACCCCGAAAATATTCGCCGCAGCTTACATGACGGGTATCCTGCCTATCAAAAAGGACGGCTCGGAATCGGCAGTTTCGGATTTCGATGAGTTTTCCGTTCTTGACCCCGGCGAGTTTGCTGAATATACGGGCTTCACCGAGGAAGAGGTCAGAAGGCTGTGCGTTGAAAAGCAGATGGATTTTACCGAGCTCAAAAAATGGTATGACGGTTATTCCTTCGGTAGCGAAAAGTCGGTGTATAATCCGTTTTCAATCATTAAGGCGATAGAAAGAAAAAGGGTGCGTTCATATTGGCGCAGAACAACAGCCGCCGAATCGCTGATAACCTATGTAAACCTCGGCGGAGACGAGTTGCAGGATAAGATCGCAAGGCTTATCTCGGGCGAGTCTGTTAAAGTATACACCGATGATTTTGAAAATGACTTTGAAACATTCAAGTCAGATGATGATGTGCTCACTCTGCTGATACACTTGGGTTACTTGTCTTATGACGAAGACACATCGCTTGTGAAAATACCCAATGCCGAGGTGCAAAGCGAATTCGGCAGTATACTAAAAAAAGCAAAGAGCAAGAAGCTGGCAGAGCTTGTTAAAAACTCGGAACAGTTTTTGAACGATACTCTTTCCGGCAACGAGGAAGCTGTTGCGGCTGCGATACAAAAAGTCCGTGACCTTAACTATGCCCCTATGTACTACAATGATGAGCAGGCACTGAGATATGCGGTCAAGTTTGCATACATCGTCTGCGAGGATCGCTATACCAAGATAGAGGAGCTTCCCTCGGGCAGAGGTATAGCAGATGTCGTTTATATTCCAAATCAGGGCGAACGGCTGCCCGCACTTCTGATCGAGCTGAAATGGAGCAAGCCGGAGGACAAAGCAATACAGCAGATAAAGGATAAGGCATACACCACAGTACTAAAAAACTACACCGGAAAGATCATTTGTGTAGGTATAACCTATGACGAAAAGACGAAGATCCATTCCTGCAAGATAGAGACGGTCGCAAAGTAATCCAATCAGAAAAACCCTTCACCCCATGTATCATTGAACGATACATGGGGTGAAGGGTTTTATATATTAATCATATATACCTTCCGAAAAGCATTGATTGACTGTCAATGCTTTTTTTATTTGACCTGTCCGCTAACCCCTCGTACGCCCACTGACAAAATCATTTGCTATTGGTCGCACGATTGATTAGCTGATAGGTCTATTATATCGAATATGGTCTGCTGTTTTTGTATCTATAGTTGAGGTTCATAACAATGGACCTTTATGTGCATTATTCTATGGACAGAAAAAGAGCTTGTATGGATAAGCTCAAATGGTCAGCCTGACCGTATGTGAGCCGTATATGACCGTCTAAAAATTTGATAAGACCGCCTCATTAAAGGATATTATCTGCAAGTATCCGAAAATACGTAATTTTACGAACGTTTAGAGTCGATGTTCTTATATTCTACTTTTGGAAATGATAACATTACATTCCTATTATATACACTATCTTTCTAAATGCAAAATAAAGCTACGATCCTTAAAACAAAACTTCAGACACTCCCCTGTCTTCTCTTGCCAAACTTAACGTATTGACCATCTTTTTCTAAACACACAAAAAAGCGGCCGTTTTTACACGACCGCTTTCACTATTATATTTAGATTCCCAAGACACCAGGCTATTGACCAATTCCTTCAAAAGTGATAAAATGATAACAACACATCACTATTCTTACGGAGGAAACAATGGTAGTAATCTACGCTGAAAAAGGCAGCCTTGCCAAGACGATAGCCGCTGTGCTTCACGCGGGGCGGCGTATCCCATTAAAGGGTGAGCCGACTGTGGGATATTACGAATTCAAATACAAGGGTGAGGACGCTGTGCTTTGTCATGGCATCGGACATCTTATGCAGCTTGCTCCTGCCAAAAGCTATGACCCAAAATACTCAAAATGGGACTTATCAGTATTCCCCTGTATCCCCCAGAAATTCAAGCTGGAAGCCAAGCGGGAGACCGTTACCTGCGCAAGGTTAGTAAGGTCATTTTTTCTAAAGGCCGACTGGATCATTAATGCCACTGACCCAGACCGTGAGGGTGAGCTGATTTTTGCCTATGTCTATCAGGCCTGCGGTTGTCATGCACCCGTCATGAGAGTGTGGATCGAGGACCTTACCGATGCTAAGATACGGAAGGCTTTCGATAACCTAATTACTCCCGACCAGCAGATCTCGCCCCATGCTCCCGGAACGCCCAAGAATTTGCAGATCGCAGGGCGGTCGAGAGATATTGCGGACTGGCTCATCGGCAACAATCTGACCGTCGCTGCCACCAAGAGATTTGGCAGTGCAGGAGAGCTTCTGTCAGTGGGGAGAGTCCAGACTCCTACCCTTGCTCTTGTGGTGGAGCGTGAAAAGGCCATAAGAGATTTTGTGGTCACGCCCTTCTGGAGGCTTGTGGCAGATTTTGTGACTGCAAACGGCGAACACTTTGAAGCTGAATATTCGGGCGGAAGGTTTGACGATCAAAACGAGGCTCAACAGATGCTTAGTCGGTGCGGCAGTTCTGACGGAACGGTAAAATCCATTGAAACCAAGCGCCGCACTCAGATCGCTCCCCTGCTGTACAATGCGACCCAATTGCAGATAGCCGCCAACAAGCGTTTTGGCTGGACGGCGGACAAAACCTCAAAGGTAATGCAGAGCCTTTACGAAAAGAAGCTAATGACCTACCCCAGGACTTCCTCCGAGCACCTGACATCCGCCATGATGCCCGAGACAGCCCAGACCATCGACAAGCTGCTGCAAATGCCTGAGTACAGCGGACTGGCTATCCCAAAAAATCAGTGGGCGAAATTCACACGCCGTCATTTTGATGACAGCAAAGTAGGCTCTCACCCGGCTATCGTGCCGACTGTGAATGTTCCCCAGAATTTAAATGGTCTCAGTGCCGATGAAAAATCGCTTTACGACCTGCTGGCAAGATCATTGATACGCATTATCTACCCCAAAGCTATTCTTGACGACACCACTACGCTGATAGATGTGAATGGGGTCGAGTTCAAAGCCACGGGAACAGTTATCGTTGACCCGGGCTGGTATGAGGTGGACAGCAAGAAGCTGCAAAAGCAGCCCTTGCCGATGCTCCACGAGGGCGAAGTGCTTCATGGGACCTATTCACTTAAAGAGGGAGAGACTGAGCCGCCAAAGCGTTACACCGAAGCCGATCTGCTGGCAGCAATGGAGCTTGCGGGGCAGAACATCGAGGACGAGGAAATACGCACTCTGATGAAAATGCAGAAGAAGGGTCTCGGCACCGATGCGACCCGTGCGCCGATCTTGAATGGGCTGTTTGACCGTGGCTATCTTGAGCGCAAGGGCAAGACTATTTTCCCCACGGACAAGGGAATGTTCCTCATCGACACGCTGCCGGTGGAGGACATCAAATCAGCCGATCTCACGGGGAATTGGGAGATGCGGCTCAACAACATCGCCCTCGGCAAGGAAGACCCGGCGAAGTTTGTGAGGGATATCATGCTGACTACTCAGAGCTGGTACGATGCAGTTGCAAAGGCTCCCGAGCAGCATTTCGGCTCTTTCGCACAGAACGAGCTTTTCTGCCCCAGCTGCGGCAAGCCCCTCGAAAGACTTTCCACTGTCTGCAAATGCAGCGGCTACGGAAAAGACGAGATCGCCTGCCATTTCAGAATGAGCACCTACATCTGCGGCGTGCGGATCACTGACGATGATATTTCAAGGCTGTTACATAAAGGCAGAAGTGGACTTATAAAGGGCTTCAAGGCAAAGTCTGGCAAAAAGTTCAACGCCTATCTTGTACTCGACAGACAGTCGGGCGAGATCAGCTTTGACTTTACCTCAGATGCCGAAAAGTCGCTGCAATGCCCGTTTTGTCATGCCAATATGGATAAGACCAGGTACAGCTACAAATGTATAAATGAGGTCTGCGGTTTTACTGCGCCTGCTGAAATTTGCAAAAAACGTCTGACTGTTTCTCAGATCACTGCACTGCTGACCAAGGGCAGGACCGGGCTTATCAAAGGCTTCCGGTCAAAGGTAGGCAAATCCTTTTCAGCTATGCTGTACATTGACAAGGCAGACAGGACGGTAAAGTTCGATTTTCAAAATAAATAGCAAAAAAGCTCGCCGATATTGACGAGCTTTTCTAATTATTCTCTTTCAAACACCGCCGTCAAGACTCTGCTTTCTCCGTATTTGTCCGTCCAGACAGCTTCATTGGAAATGATGTCTCCATCAGCGTTTCGCCAACCAGCAAACTTATAGCCTTCACATGGATAAGCGTAATATACCTGTTCCCACTCCCCTGTTTCCTTCCACTGGGCGTTGTAGATCGGGTTGAATTTAAGCCCAACATGACCGCCGCAAGTAGCTCTTAGCTCCAAAGGAAGCAGCTCCTCGCGCTGGGGAGCATAGCATTTTATTTCGGTCATGGGGTTGCCGGTGGCGTTCAGATGTCTAAGCAAGGGATTATTTGTAGTGTCAAGCGCCGTTATACGGTTATTGTGACAGTAGAAATATTTCAGGTCAGAGTTATTACTAAGGTCTAATTCGGAAAGATCATTGTCGTTAACATATAACTCGACCAGATGAACATTCTTGCTGACATCAACGCTTTTGAGTCTGTTCTTACCAGCATCAATGCCAAGGACTGACTCAAGATCATCAAGATAAAGCGCACCTATGCGATTGTCCTGCAAACCGAGAATGCGCAGGTTTCTTAGTCCTGATACATTTACAGAGCCGATCCTGTTGTGGTATACGTCAACAAACAGCATATCAGAGCACTCGGTAAGATCGAGTTCACCCACCAGATCGCAGTTTCTCAGGTATATCTCAAAGCTTTGAAGGGGGTAGATGTCATCATTAAAAATATGTATCCCAAAACCAACGACCTTACCGTCAACAACGACCACGCCGTCGCTTTTACCGTCTGCTTCTTCATAGCTCTTGTTCTTATCAGTTGTTGCGACACGGCGAATTATCTTCTGGTTTTTAGATATCTTTTCACGGTTGGTCATGCCGTTTTCGTCTGTATTGTCAAAGAAAGAATTCAAAAAAACTGTCTTCATTATCTCACCTTTTTCTTATAACCGCAGTCACAATAAGGTCCACCGCTGGCAAGAGTATATTCCCTGGCAAATACAGATGCGCCGCCAGCTTCGCTCATTGCATAGTCGAGGGCACACATAGCAGGTACTGCTTCGTAAATACCCAACTCTTTCATGAGCGTGCATATTCCACATTTGGTGAATCTCGCCTCATAACCGCTGTCGTCTTCGTAGGGATAGAATTCCATGTTCCACGAATAGGGGTTACGGTCAGCGGCTTTAAGCTCTGCTGTATACTTCATTGACCGGATATCCGAGTCAGTGAATTTCTTTTTTCCGCTTTGACGGCAGAACCATTTAACTGCACCGATCATCATCGAATCCCTATAATATCTCTTTAGTTTTCCAGCGGCGGTTTCTTTGGCATATGGAGATAGAACGCCGAAAACATTGCACAGTTAACTATATTCATCTTAAACATATCGCCCTTTTCAAATTCCGGCAGTTTCTTTATTATCTTCTTGTATTCCTGCTCCGCTCTCAGTGTAATGACCTTTGCATTATGCTCAGAAAATCCGAGTATTGTAACAAGGTTACGCTTGAACGAGCATTTTAAAAGCAGCCACATTCCCATGGGCATTCCTATGTATTGCATTTTTACCTCTCCTATAGCTAGTTATATATGATCCTGTCAGTCCTCTGAGCTTATGCAGCTCAATACCAGCCCTATAAAACTCTCCTCAAATCTTTTGTCATCCTCCGCAGTCCTTTTCCGAGGGCCTTTAAGGTGATTTTTACTCTTTCCGCGCTGGACCTTGGCGATATGGCGGCTTTCAAGGAGACCGCTTATATTATCATCAGAATATATCCTACCGCTCTGATGGATAGCTTTTGCTCCCTTGCCCAGAGCCATAGCTGCAACACCGTAGTCCTGAGTGATGACGATATCCCCCCGCTTGCAAAGATTTATAAGCGCAATGTCAACAGCATCAGCGCCTGCACCAATAATTTTGACCTCGCTGTAGTCTGATGTCTGCACATGATTGGTGTCGCATAGGAGCACCACAGGGATAAAGTGTTCTTTGGCGACCCTCTCCGCTATCCGGGTGACGGGGCAGGCGTCAGCGTCAATGTAAATTGTCATTTTATCACCTGATCTGGGTCCTTTTTCTATTAAGTTTTTTTATCTGCTCCTGTGACCAATAAGTCATATATCCTGCCATTTTAACACCTCTTTTATTAGATATTCCATTCTTATATTATACTACATTTCATGTCTTAAAGCAAGCCCGCCGATACACTAAACGACGGGCATTCTTTCAACTCATTCAGTTTTACTGTCCTGTGCTCCCTTCACAATATACTTTTACAATATCAAAGAGATGAACAATATAAAAGTAAATATTTTAACTGTGATCTGAATGTCGTTTTGTTACTCCAATTTTATAAAAGTGTCCTAAGATAAATCAGAATTTATACTAACAATTCTCTGATTTTAGTTTTGACTTTCTCAATATCACTGCAAGTCAAAATAGGAATAAGTGTGTTGATTTCTTCAATGCTCCTATCCCACCATTTGAATTTGACCAATAATTCAATCATTTCATCATCAAAGCGTTTACGAAGAACATTTGCAGGATTACCGACTACAATTGTATAGGGAGAAACATCTTTCCCGACAACGCTGTTAGCACCAACGATAGCACCGTCACCGATATGGACGCCAGGCATAATCGTTGAGTTCTGACCTATCCAAACATCGTTTCCTATGACTGTATCGCCTTTTAATGGCAGGTCAGCCATTGCAGGAGGCTCCATATCCCAGCCCTCTAACGTATAGAACGGAAATGTTGATACAGCGTTCATCTGATGATTTGCACCGTTCATTACAAACTCAACACCTGCTGCTATCTGACAAAACTTACCGATTATAAGTTTATCCCCGTTCCATTCGTAATGGTGCGTAACGTGGCTCTCAAAGTCCGAGTCGGCAATATATGAAAAGTCACCGACAATTATGTTAGGATTACTGATTGTTGGCTTGATATATATTTCATTGTCATACCCCTTTATAGGATGGATTACGTTTGGATTTGGTTTCTTTCCGTCTTTCATTGATTACTCCTAAAATTCCGATTTTTCTTATTAGCAACACAAAAGTAAAAAGGGACTTTTGTTATTCAGCTATTTGGGAGTCCTATTAAGATCCATAGCTCCGTAAACTATTGCTCTTGCATATACGACCTGCTTTTCGCTGTCTATCGTGTAAAAAGCAACATAGTTAACGATGCTGAAAAAGTGATACCCCTTGTCACTGAGCCGCTTTAACGGGTGCTAAGGAAACATCTCGGGAAAACTGACCACTTGGCTGAATGTGCTTTTTACATTCTTGTAGAACGTTGCAGCAGCAGTCGAATTGAACAGGTTATTTGTCATATAGTCGAGTATGCTGTCAAGGTCTTTCTCGAAGGTCTCTGTCAACTCAAGCCTATATGCCATACTTTTCCTCCAGCTTCGAGAATGCTTCATCGACAGGGATGGTTCTGCCCTCCGCTATATCCCTCTCGCTTTCCTCCAGCTTTGCAGCAAGTTCTTCCTCGTTGCGGACGATAACACGCTCGGGCGCAGGCAGCTTGATATCAAACGGAATACCTCCCACAAGGCTGACCTGACACAAAAACATATTTATAGCTTCAGACACGGAAATTCCAAGCATATCAAGTGCCGACTCTGCACTGTTCTTGACATTACTGTTTACACGTACATGGATAGTTTCATTTTTGGTCATAGCGAAAACTCCTTTCGTATCTCTATGTATATATTGTATCACATTTTGCATGCAAAATCAACACAAAAATATGAAACAAAAAGCGCACTCCAAACAAAGGAATACGCCTTGAACGATTATCTAAAACTATCTTGCCCGCCTGTCGTGGGTCTTATAGTACTCCGACTTATCTTTATACATCTTTGACTCTGCAAGCACGATGAGATCATTTATATTGGTGTTCTTTTTAGAAGAGAACTCAAAGCCCACCGCAACATGATAGCCCTGCTCGGTGATCTGCGACCTCATTTCCTCAATGCGCTTTTCTATTGTATCGAGGGGCGTATCAAGACAGAAGGCAACGTATTCGTCGCCGCCTACACGGTAGGAGTCCTTACTGCCGAACTGGTTCCTGACAACATCGGCGATGCTGCAAAGCATTTCATCGCCAGCCTTATGACCCTTGGTGTTGTTGAGCTCATGGAGACCGTTCACATCGATATAGATACAGCAGATCGAGTGCTTGTAAAGCTCGGGATAAGTACACAACCTCCATTCGTAGCAGTTTCTGTTGTTTAGTCCTGTAAGCTGGTCGGTCTCGCTCATGATATGCAGCTTGTTCTCGAGGACATAGCCCTTGATCTTTGCCCTGTATACCACCGCCTCAGAAACGATCGCCAGCGCACCGAATATGATCGCATCTGTAACATCGACAGACAGCACAGGGTCGGTCTTTGTAAGCTTAGCCGCAACTATGAAAGCAATAATGTAGACCAGAAGGCTTGCCGCCATTCTTATGGGCCGGTCAAGGAATATCAGCGGTACAAAGATCAGCATGACCATAAACGTTACCGTCTGCTCCTCAGGCCTTGTCAGCGTTGCGATAGCTATGCCGTATATCAAAAATACCGATATTGCCATATAGACTGAAACATAGGTTAGAACAGGTGCTTTTTTTGATGCAAGAGACACCCCCACCTGCACTAATGAGAATATTATCCCGAATATGTAAACTCCCCTAGACGAGGAAAAGCCCTCCTGCCTGAATGACAGCAGGTACATTATAAAAATCAGCACCGTTGCGACAGATGAAAAGATCAGGGCAGTAAAACGGTTTGAGTCCTCGATACGGTCTTTTATACTGTGGTAGCTCTCACGGTCGGTGTCGCCGTAAAGAGCAAAGTTTTTTATTCTTTCGAGCATGGAATTTGGTCTCCGTTGTGAAATTTATACTATAATTATATCACATTCGGCTGATTTAGTCAATCTATGGTATACACTTTCAGTTTTACTAAGATCTATTTCTTTGTCAAAAGCCTGATCCACTTTTTCTGCCTGTGTGAATAGAACGCATTCGCCCAAAGCCAGACAAATACAGTTTTCCAGCCTGCTTTTATCTCAACACGGTCTGTGTATCTTGTATGAGAGCTGTCGAGTTGCTTCATCATAATGTCATGGTTCCAGACCGGCACGTGTTCATTGCCTTCCCTGCTGCTGACCCTTGCAGGATCAAACCTGACTATATGGATAGTATGAGTTCCAAAAGGAATAAGCCCGAACAGTCTGAAACGATATGAAGAAGTGCTGCCAACTGTCCACGACTGGACAGCATTTCCTATTGGCTCAAATGTTGCATAGGGCTTTGCGATATATTGGAGAGTTTTCAGCTGTTGGAGCTTTTTGAATACAACGTCTCTTCCCGCAGGAAAAACGGAGGTTTTCTGAACGATCATGTATATTTCTCCTTAACATTTTCGTGCATCATAATAAAAAAGTACTCAGTAATTTATTGCTCTGACCTTGCAGCCAACAAATACACAAACCATACGATCAACGCTGCATTCATACAGAAAGTGTCGATACCGTTGGAGAACGGTGTTGCGGGAATGACGAGCTTCACCCCCGAAAGAAATGCCATCCAAAGCAGCGGCGTAAAGAACTGAGACCGTTTCTTAAGAACCGTTTTTCCACGAAGGACATAAACGATCAGCAGCACGAGCGGAACTCCAATAAACAGATAAGAAACCATCTGTGCAGGCTGCATCATGTGCTGGATATCCGCTGCCAGCTTTTCTGATTTTTCAGGCAGTTCATTATGCATACACCATGAATACGCATAAATAAAGACCGATACAGTAAAATGAATGATTAGCCATCCGACAGGAAGCTGCGCCATCAGAAAGCGAAATGGCTTCTTTTTACTGTTCTCATTAAGCAGATCAGCCGTTTTCATGCAGCCCAACATGAGAAAGGGCACACCTATAGCACCAAACAGGAGCGTGACTGTTATCTTGGTAAGATCATATCCCGCTCCTGTTTGGTGCTATAGGTGTGCCCTTTCTCATGTTGGGCTGCA
>CALCRR010000212.1 GCA_937894495.1 uncultured Ruminococcus sp.
CAAAGCCCTACTCTACGGAGCGTAGATTGACTTTTTCCCCATTCGGAAGTATAATAAAGCTATACCGAAGGGAAGGAATGATTTTTATGAAAATATCGGTATTTAACGGCAGTCCGAGCGGTAAGAACAGTGCAACAAACGTCATAGTATCTTCCTTTTTGAAAGGTGCGCAGTCGGAAGGAGCAGATGTCAATAACATATTTCTGTGTGAAAAGCATATAGAGCATTGCAAGGGCTGCTTTGCCTGTTGGTTCAGAACACCCGGCAATTGTGTCTGTCAGGACGATATGACGGAACTTCTGCACCTTTACAATACATCGGATATTGTCTGCTTTGCAACTCCTGTCTTTACTCGGAACTATATGGCATATCTCAAAAACTTTGTGGACAGGCTTGCTCCCCTGAAAAGTCCCCTCATTACAGAGCAAAGCGGAAATTACGATCTTGCTGACACAAAGCCTCGCACACAGCGTTTTATGGTGATCGCAAACTGCGGTTTCCCCGGAGAGAACAACTTTGAAGTAATGAAAGCCTCTTTTGCCTGTTGTGAGCCTTTTCTTGAGATCTATCGCAACTGCGGTAAGCTGCTGAAAGCGACGAGAGAGGATATTAAACCTGTTATTGACAAATATCTTTCTGCTGTGGAACAGACTGGACGAGAGGCTGTGACAGGAGATGTATCGAAGGAAACAAGAGCCAAACTGGATATGCCCTTGATGTCCGTTATGGACTATGTAAAATATATTGGAATGGGTTGATAATATGGATCAGGTCAAGATCGGTGAACTTATACGAACATTAAGAATAGAAAATCATCTCACGCAAAAGCAGCTTGCGGAGCGTATCGGCGTGACGGGCAAGGCGGTATCGAAATGGGAAACAGGCAACGGCTGTCCCGATATATCACTCTTGACGGAGCTGTCAGGGCTGTTCGGTGTGGAGCTGCAAACGCTTTTGCTCGGTGAGATATTGAAAAAGGAGAGCGAAAAAGGTAATATGAAAAAGCTGAAATTTTATGTATGCCCCGACTGCGGAAATGTGATAACTGCAACGTCGGAGGCGAATATATCATGCTGCGGCAAAAAAATAGAGCCGCTTACACCAAGGAAGGCGGAGGATAACGAAAAACTGTCCGTAGAGGAGATCGGCGGAGAATGGTTCGTTTCCTCCGAGCATTCCATGACGAAAGAGCATTATATCTCGTTCGTGGCATACGTCAACGATAGCACAGCGATGATATGCAAGCAGTATCCAGAATGGAATTTACAGTTAAGTCTGCCGCTTTACCGTTCAGGCAGGTTGGTATGGTACTGCACACAATGCGGTCTGCTGTATCAGGATATTCGGCGGCAGATCAAAAAGAGCGAAACAAAATGAATATCGAGAAAACAGAAAGAAACGGCATTGTCTGTGCAGTAGTTAGAAGTGATGAAAAGGTCATAACAGATGTACAGTCTGCTCTTGATCTGCTTATGACTGCAAGCTATGAGTTTGGTACGAAAAATATTGTCATCGACAAAAAACTGATAACCGAGGATTTCTTTATTTTAAGTACCTGTCTTGCAGGAGAGATACTGCAAAAGTATATGAACTATGGCGGCAGGATCGCCATATACGGTGATTTCTCGCATTATACAAGCAAGCCGTTAAAGGATTTTATGTATGAAAGCAACAAGGGGCATGATGTGTTCTTTGTTGCAGAAGAAACCCAAGCTGTTAAAATGCTGACTCGGTAAGTCTTTCTATATGATATGACGAGCGGCAACAGCGAACGCCTTATGCGGCGGTTTCATGAGATTTGTGAGAAGTATGGTACAATATACGATACCGATCAGCGTTTTGCATATACATCGGAGTTTCCTGAAAAATATGAGCAGCTTAGCTTTTTCTGATAAATGTATCGGTAGTGCCAATAAACCGTAGTCTATTGGCGCACTCAAAATCCGTCCCACTGAGGTCATAATCGGAATTGTGGAGCATACCATAATCTGCACACACCCTAATGGAACTAAATAGATAAAAGCTCTCAGAAACACTTTGCAAGTGTTTCTGAGGGTTTTTTCTTTTCAGCGGTAAGTTTTACGCTCTGCAAGGTCGGGCGTTGCTGTGGGGCTTCTCCGCTGAAGCTGACGGGTACTATGCAGGTGTTTTATATGCCGTGCGACTTGCTAAGACACGCTAAGAACCGCTGAATATCACCCATGTAGCACCCAAGCCAATCATAGAACAACGTAAAAACGCCGAAAATACGGCGTTCCAACTTATCCAAGCGATAATAAATCTTATCCAAGAGATAAGTTTTTTCTTTCAAAATATCGAATTTGTGTTGCTTTCAGATGTTGTCAGTCAATTTGGTCAGCTTCTGGACAGCCTATTACAGATTCTTACCGCTCTGCTGTATGGCAGGGCGGTTTTTATTTCAGCGGAAGTTCAATCTGTTCTGCTATGTCACAAGGTCTAAAGCAAGCGGTCAATATTCAACGTCTTGAAATGTAAAACCAGTCATACTCAAACTGGCTTTTCACATTCTGCCGTATCTGAAAAATTTGTTTTTCTGTGAACTCTTCCTTAATTTTCAGAATCGCCAGTACTGGTGCAGGGTGAGCAGACATCATGATTCGGGATTTATCAGATGTATTTTCACATTCCGGACATTTGTAAATGTTTCTTCCATAATCCGCTCCGGCTCAATTTCCAGCACACTTCTGTGAAAGACCCGCTTGATGAGTTCCAGATTTGTACCACAAATACTTCAGTATTTCTGGGATTCCTCAAAATCCGTCATTACATCATCAACGGGCAGATTCCGGACAAGTTTTGCTTGGGTTCTCTTCTTTTTCTGGAATAGACCTCCTGCGAAATTAAGCAGGCATATCAAAATTACAAATACCTGCAGGCAAAGAAAAACGTTTCATAAACTGTATGGAATGTTCTGCACAGATTCTTTTTCTGGAAATGATTCAGTTATTTCTTTTTTCTTCTTAAGTAAGCGGAGTATTCTTTCTGCGTTTTTTCAGAAGAACCAAATTGGAATGTATTGCTGTAATTTCTGTATACCCTGTACCTGTTTAAAATTCTGTTCCGCTCCCTGCATGAACCCCTGACTCTCTGAACAGCCTGAAATCATGCTTTTTCACACTGCAGAAACTCAGACATATGTTTTTCATTGTTTTCCTGTCAATTGCAAGCTGTGTTTTGAGTGTATTTCTTTTCTTTTCCGGATATGTTTTCATATATCATCATACTTTTATTATATCACATCTTTTTATTTTCGCAAGAGGTCTGTTTGTAATTTTGACAAAGGCAGAATTTCTGCCAGAAAAATTTTAACTTTGAATCCAGCGTTGACAAAGTTAGGTTTTACTTTTTTGTAAAACGCACTCAAATAGTTGACATTTCATTTTATGATATGCTATAATACAGAGATAGATGTTGTTTACAGATATTGGTTGAAAAATATTTCTAAATATTCAGAAATTAAAATAATGAGGGGGATAATTGTGAATAAAGAATTTTTTGATGCTTTAGTAAAAGACCGTACAGACAATGCTAATACACTTGAAAAGCCTTCAATGAGTGGCGTAAAAAGCAGTGTTATTGATAAATACAGCGAACAGGCACACTTTATATATGAACTCCTGCAAAATGCAGATGATGCAAAAGCAACTTATGCTGTATTTAAACTATACCATGACAGACTTGTTTTCGTTCATAACGGTACAAAACGATTCTCTGTATCTAACCCTGAAACAGAGGATATAGATAGAGAAAACGGCTGTCTTGGTGATGTTAATTCCATTACTTCTATTGGATTCTCAACAAAAATAGAAGAAAACACAATTGGAAAATTCGGCGTAGGATTCAAGGCTGTTTTTCAGTATACAAAAACGCCGTACATTTATGACCCTAATATTAAGTTTAAAATTGAAAATCTTATAATTCCTGTACTTCTTGAAAATGACCATGCCGAAAGAAAAGAAAACGAAACACTTTTTGAGTTTCCTTTTAATCATGATGAAAATGATGCCGAAACTGCATTTAAAGCGATTTCTGAAAGGCTTTCTGCACTGGTCAATCCAATTCTATTTTTAACAAATTTACAGGAAATCAGCTTTGAATTTGATGATACAAAAGGAGAATACAAAAAAGAAATTACCAAAACCTATCCTTTTGATAATACGAAAGCTGAACGCATTACTCTAACACAAGGTTTAGGCGAAAAATCAAAAATAACATTATTGATTTTCTCTCGTATTGATGAAGAAAGCGGACGGTATGCCGTAGGCTTTTATTTAGATAAGGAAGGCAGGCTCACCCCTGTTGATGAATATGCATACTGTTTCTTTCCTACAAAGGAAAATACAGGTCTTAATTTTATTATTCATGCCCCGTTTCTTTTGACAAATAGCCGTGAGAGCAT
>CALCRR010000213.1 GCA_937894495.1 uncultured Ruminococcus sp.
GAAAGAAGTCCAGTATTTTCGCAGAATTTCTGTATTGTGGTGATATATACACCGCCACTCGGTCTGTCACCGAGCGTTTTTGCTAAGTCCTCACGTGTTTCAATACTCCGCACATCTTCCTCATGAAGATACTTCTTAGCTGTCACGAAAAGCTCAGATGTTTGTGTGTCGAGGTCTTCACGGTCTGCTATGATAACAACCGTAGGATTATTGAAAGTATCATTATCCCTCTGTAAAATCAGACGGGAGAGGAATAGCATTGTATAGGTTTTACCGCAACCCGTAACTCCGAAGTATGTACCGCCCTTGCCGTCACCGTCAGGGCGCAGGTGCAGCTTAATATTATCGAGCATCTTTCTTGCACCGAAAAACTGGGGATAACGGCAGACGATAGCTTCATTTTTAGGGCTGTCATCAGGATAGAATACGAAGTCACGAAGCAAAGCTAATACACGCTCTTTGGCGAAAGCTCCCTCTATCATAGTAAACAGCGAGCTGATACCATTTGCAACAGTATCTGTATCATTAGCCTTATTCCAAGCATAGTAATACTCATAAGGCGTGAAGATACTGCCCATACGAGTGTTTGCACCATCGCTGATAACCGAGAGGAAACAATACTTCACCAGCTTAGGAATATCACGGCAATAGCGTATGGTAATCTGTTTCCACGCATCGAAAATTGTGGTATCTTCTTCTATTGCAGTTTTAAATTCAAAGATGGCAACAGAAATGCCGTTGATAAACAACAGCATATCAGGGCGGCGCAGGCGTTCGCCCTGTACAGAATACTGATTAACGACCTTGAAGATGTTTTTATCAGGCTCATCATAATTGATGAAGTCGATATGAAGTGCGACCTGTGAAATATCATCACGGGCGAGATCAAAGCCTTCGTTCACAAGCCTGAACGCTTCACGGTTGCCAAGATACAGCGGAGTTGCATTGATAAGGCTCAGCTTGTTGATTATCTTTTGCATCTCAGTGTCGGACAGACCGTTATAACGTGATGTTAGATAGGAACGGAGATCGTCAAGCAGAAGTATGTCCTCATACTTACGGTGCATATCCTCTCCGCAGACATAGGTGTAGCCTTGCTGTTCACATAGCTCTATGATAGCTTTTTCAAGCTCTGCTTCTGTGAATTTACCTTTCGTGAAGTGATAGTCCATATAGTCACCTTCTTTATTCACTAATACCTTCTGTATTTCTATTTATTGCATCACAAATCCATCTGATTTGCAATTTCTTTATACAATCTAAGTCAATACCTTCTTTTGTGAGCAATGATGATATATCGTCCTTGAACTGCTTGATTGAAGTTAATGTTTCCTCAGATAATTCGTTATAATCTATCGCTAATAATATGTGTCGAAGATCGTCCAGTGTTTCAGACGTAAAATCAGGAATAAGCTCAATAATCTTGTCAAGCGGAATTTTCTCCATGATTCTGTTTGGATTGTATTGCCGTATATTGTCATTTGATAGTTTGACTATTATTTCGGCATAATTCATCGAATCAGTTGTTGCAATAGAATCAGGAACATAGTTAAGAGATTCAAACACCTTATCCTGAATCTCTTTGAATTTTCTTGTTCCTTCAGCATCTTGTATAGCAAGCGTGCTTGAAAACAAGTGATGCGCTTTATTATACTTTGTTCCTCTGCCTTTGAGGTTAGATATTATCTTTTCGATTATTCCATCTATTTTATCATTATTAAGTAATGCATCATATTTCACGATAAGCAGAGAGTTGATAATACGGTCATAATGCTTCAGACTTATGTCGGAAATATCATCTAATCTGTTGTAAATATTCTGAATAGCCGTATTGAGTGCTTCTTCTGTACTGATGTATAATGAGTACAGAACTTTCAGGTCTTTATCATCATAGCCTGTTTTGTCTACATAGATAATATAATCACTATACTCAGCAATAGTTTTCAATATAGCTTCTTGCGTTATAACTTGCGAATGATAATAATCATAACAAAAACGCATCAGAGGGTAAACGCTATCTCCTGATAAATCCGGATCTAATAAAGCATTAGTTTTGAATTTTAGGTCAGGATCATCAAGACGCTTCTGTAAGTAATTGACAAGTCCGATAAGTACACACTTCTTAAACTCAGTATCGGCGGTTATGCTATATTTTTTCATGTAGTTATAAATATCACACGCTTTTTGGCAGGCTACTATAACTTCACGATAATTTGTAATATCAGTTCTATACAGAGAACGTCTTGGCGTAGTGAGAACACCTTTGAAACCGCTTAAATCCTCGTTTCCAAATTTGTCAATTATACTGTCAATTGTCTCCTGAAAATCAGCATGATACTGTAAAGTGTCAGATACTGATTTTTCTCTTGCCTTGAGATATTTTAATGCTTTTTCTGAATAAACCTTTTTGTACTCTGTTTTTTCTCTGCCGTATTCTTTCTTTTTAACTTCTTCTATATGGTGGTGCAGCAGTTCGTTCTCATTTGTAACAAGCAGAACCTTTATACCGTCATTCTCACACATATTATTGATATAGCCGAGCAGTTCGATAATATCTATCTGGGTGCGTTCTATATCCTCTAATACAATGAGCTTATCCGTAAGATCAACAGATTCATATACTTCCTGCAAATCATCATCACTGATACCGCCTATATCAAAACCGATTTTGTTTACAAGTCCATTGAATATGGTCTTGCCTACGATTTTTCCGACAACTTTAGCAGTATTGCCTGTTTCAGATGTTGGAGCTTTCTTGATAGTCCTCAGCTCCATATATATTGCTTTACTGATTTCAGAAGTATCGGAAAGACCGTAAAGCGATACAATAACACATTTATGCTTGCCATTATCCTTATCTTCAAGGAACGGTTTCAAGGTGTTTTTAACATAGTAGCTTTTGCCTGAACCCCATTCACCTGTAAGCATAATCGCTCTGCCTGTTTTATCATTTTTAAGATAGTTGAGAATAAAGTTGTTCATTTCATCATAAGTCATATCAAAAATCCTTTCTTGAAGCATTTGTGATCAAGTCGTGCTATTTGATGCGGTATACTCCTCTATCAAATAAGTATCCAAAGCAGCAGCGAGGTTTACAGCCAATTTCGCCATAGGCTTTGAAATCACAACTTCCTTAGCTCCTGCACCGTGGTCAGCTCCTGAATTGTTGCGAACATACGGTAGCGACATCATCACTTTTTCTCTGAATCCTGCTGCGGTCATGGTATCAGGAACAGATAATAACTGATTCATATACTGAGTTGTGAGTTTATCTGCATTACCACGATCTGCACCGAGTATAACTTTTAATATACTCTCATAGCTCTTACCAGCATTATTGATTGCGGACTGATAATCACCCTTTTCAAGAGCTTCAACAGCCGTAGTAAGTTCAGTATATGCAGACTGGAATTTCGGTTCTGCATCTTTAAGTTCCTGCATTTGTGCAAGAGTTTTTGCTTTTAGATCACACTCAAACTGTTGAGCATCTATCTTTATCATCTTACCATCGATAATACGAAATGCAATGTCTTGCTTGCTAAGGAATGTATTTATTTCTCTCGAAAAAACTAATTTTTCTTGAGCCGAAAGCTCTTCATACTGCAATTCTATAATTGAAAAGATATA
>CALCRR010000214.1 GCA_937894495.1 uncultured Ruminococcus sp.
TAGAGGCAAGAGGTAAGAAGCAAGAGGCAAGAAATTTCCCAAACAAACAAAGTCTTTAAAGAGGACTCTTGCTTCTTGCTTCTAGTCTCTTGCTTCTAGAGGCACAGGTGGGGGAAACACCCCGTCCGGTGAGGACAGATGAGAGGTATCGCCGAAGCAGTGCATTCTGAAATTCACCACATCGCCGTGTCTGTCGTCGGTGCAGAATACCGCAACAGCAGTCGGCTCGGCATTAAAGCCCTGCCACACCAGCAGGGGAGATATCCCCAGCAAATGCGCCGCCATAAGGCAGGTAACGCCGAAGTGGCAGTAGAGCGCAATGGTATCATCACACTTTTTCACAACACGGTAGGCGTCGCCCTCACGTTCAAGCCCCCAGCGTCTCAGCAGACCGTCAAGACCCTCACAGACCGCCTTGACCTTGCGCTCCATATCGGCAGCCCTCATGGCGTCGGTATCCAGCCATTCATGCTTGCTGAAATATTCCTTTACTTTGGTCCAGTTTTCGGGCAGCATATCCCACGTTACCCTAGGCTCGCCGCCGTCCTGCACCGCCTCGTGGAACTCATGCAGCCAGTTGCATACCTCAGCGGTGCGCCCTGCTTTTTTCAGGGTGTATTCCGCAGTCTCTCTTGCTCTGCCCATTGGCGATACATAGTAGGCTGCGATATCCATAGGCGCTATGCGCTCAGCCAGCAGCGCCGCTTCACGCCTGCCTTTTTCGGTAAGGCAGTCATTTTCATAATCGGGGTCGCCGTGGCGTATCATAAGTATTTTCATGAAAGCTCCCTGTCTTAATCAAACCTCTCGTCGATAACTCTTGCGGTCTTTTTCATGCTCCTCGGCAGAACGCCTATCTCCACCACCTTGACGATAGGTGTAAAGCCTATCCTGCTCTTCACCTTTTCGGCGATACGCTTTGCCAGCCCGTTGAAGTCCACAGTGCCGTTTGTTTCAACATATATCCTCATGGTATCCTTGCCGTCCAGGTGAGATATCCTTATCTGATACTCGCTGGATATTTCCTCGAAAGTGCCCAGTATCTCCTCGATCTGGCTGGGGAACACGTTTACGCCCTTGATCTTCATCATATCGTCTGTTCTGCCCTTGATCACGTCTATCCTCGGGTAGCTTCTGCCGCAGGGGCACTCGCCGGGGATAATTCTTGAAAGGTCGTGGGTCCTGTAGCGGATAAGCGGTGCGCCCTCTTTCACAAGGGTGGTTATCACTATCTCGCCCCACTCTCCGTCAGGCAGAGTTTCACCTGTCTGCGGGTCTATTATTTCGAGGTAGAGGTAGTCGTCCCAGATATGCATACCCGTGTTATGCTCGCAGTTTATGCCGATACCGGGACCGTATATCTCGGTAAGACCGTAGATATCGTAGAGCTCGATACCAAGCTCGGTGGATATACGCTCTCTCATTTTATCGCTCCAACGCTCCGAGCCGATAACGCCTTTTTTAAGGTGTATCTTGTCCTTTATGCCCCTTTTCTGTATCTCCTCAGCCAGCAGCAGCGCGTAGGAGGAGGTGGAGCAGAGCACGGTGGTTTCCAGCGCCTGCATCATTTCAAGCTGCTTTTCGGTATTTCCCGGACCCATAGGCACAGCCATAGCCCCCAGCTTCTCACAGCCGTTCTGGAAGCCTATGCCTGCCGTCCACAGACCGTAGCCGGGTGTTATCTGTATCCTGTCTTTATTGGTTATGCCTGCCACCTCGTAGCAGCGCTTGAACATCTCTCCCCAGTCGTCAACGTCCTTGGCGGTATAGGGTATGATAACGGGAGTTCCCGTAGTTCCCGACGATGAATGTATTCTAACTATCTCCTCCTCGGGGGCAGTCATTAGCCCCAGCGGATAAGCGTCCCTCAGGTCGCTCTTCTCCGAAAACGGCAGCTTGCTGAACTCCTCGGGTGAGCTCACCTCGCTTATGCCTGCCGCTTCAAGCTTCTTGCCGTAAAAGCTGTTTGAGGCTATCAGCGCCTTTATCCTGTCGTTTACCTGTTCAAGCTGTTTTTCTGTTATCTGCATTTTTGCTAACCTCCTGCTGTTTTATTACTTTTGCGCCTTGAGCTGGGGCTCTGCCCCGCCCTGACTGCGTCGAGGGCAACCCCTGCAAGCCGTCTGGCGCCCGGCTTGACCCTGCGCTTTATTTCGCTATACTTATGTCCGTATGGTGACCATTGTGCCGCTTGGTTTACTGCTGTTCACCGCCGCACTTTTTGGGTTTGTTTTGGCTGCCGCAACGGAAGAGACCGATTTCGTTCCTACTCCTTTTGAGCCTTTCACCGCACGCTATGTTTGAGCCTTGATATACCCACTTTGTTCACCTTATCCGCAAAGTCGGGTAAATCAAGTTTCTAGGGCGTGTTGACACTAAGCCTAACACACCCTAGCCACTAGCTCTCTGAATATCTAGCAGCTAAATAGCAGCGCTTTAGTATTCATCTCAACAAACTGCGGTCTTACGGTTTTCTTCATTACCTCGGTGATATCCTCTATGCCAAAGGGCAGCACTCCCGAGCGTATGGCTGCGCCCAGCATTATCATGTTCAGTGCTCTTGGCGAGCCTATCTCGGCGCAGGCAGCCTCGCCGTCCACAAGTATCAGCTCCCCCGTGGTGCGTTTAAGGTAGTCAAGCATTTCCTCCCCTGTATAGTCAGAGCCGCTGAGGGTGGCGGTGACGGGCATTATGGGGTGGGTGTTGACGATGGCTTTGCCGCCGTTTTTAAGGTATGGCAGCATTCTCACTGCCTCGGCAGGCTCAAAGGCTATAAGTATATCGGCGGTCTTTTCGCCGAACATGGGGCAGTACAGGTCGTCCCCCAGTCTCAAAAAGCTGAAAACGCTGCCGCCCTTTTGCGCCATGCCGATAGTCTCGGCGCTCATAACGGGTGTATCCTGCTCCATAGCGGTGGCAGCTATCAGCTTTGAGGTCAGCACTATTCCCTGACCGCCCACGCCGCAAATAAGTATGTTAGTCTGCATTTTTGCCACCTCCTATAGCGTCAAAGGGACAGACCTGAGAGCACAGTCCGCAGCCTGTACAAAGTGACTGCTCAATGGCAGGTCTGCCGTTTTTCATGACGATACCGGGGCAGCCCAGCGCCTTTATACATTTTTTGCAGTTTTTGCACTTGTCGTTATCAATAAAGGCAGGCTTTTCGGGCTTTATAAGCACCGCACAGGGGGACTTGAAAATTATCGCCTTTACCCCCTCCTGCGCCGAGACTCTCTTTACGCACTCCACAGCCGCCTTATGGTCAAGGGAGTCGACTGTTTCAACGGTCTTTACTCCAACGCCTTTAAGCACCTGCTCTATGCTTATTTTTTCCACTATCTCCCCCATCATGGTCCTGCCCGTGCCTGGGTGGGGCTGGTGGCCTGTCATGGCAGTGGTGGAGTTATCAAGCACCACTAAGGTCATGTTCGCCTGATTATACACCGCATTCACTGCACCTGTTATTGCCGATGCAAAAAAGGTTGAGTCTCCCACAAAGGCAAAGCAGCCGGTGTCCGTATCTATCCTGCCTATGCCCTGGGTGATATTTACGCCTGCGCCCATACAAAGGCAGGTATCCACCATATCAAGGGGCATAGCGTTGCCCAGGGTGTAGCAGCCGATGTCGCCGCAGAACACGCTTTTTTTGCCCTGCATAGCCTCTTTTACTGCGTAAAATGACGCTCTGTGGGGGCAGCCTGCGCATAGCACGGGGGGTCTCACAGGCAGGGGCGGCGCAGCCTCGGCAGCCGCTTTTTCGGGCTTATCCCAGCCCATAAAGTCTGATATATTTTCAAGCACCGATGCGCAGGTGTTCTCACCGGCGGTCTTAACATCACGGGTGAGCTTTCCCCTGATTCTGGTATCAAGGTGATACTTTCCGCAGATATACGTAAGCTCACGCTCGATGACAGGGTCCAGCTCCTCGATACACAGCACCTCGTCCAGCCCCCTCAGAAACTCCACAGCCTGCTGCTCGGGGAAGGGGAAGGGTGTGGACACCTTGAAGATCCTGGGTGCAGCCTTGCCCCTTACTGCCTCCATAGTATAGGTGTAGCTGATGCCGTGGGTCGCAACTCCCTTTCGGCAGCCGCCGCTTTCTTTGAGTATGACGTTCAGTCCGCTGTCTGAGAACACCTGCGAAAGCTCCGCATTGCGCTCCTCGATATGTATATGGGCGTTATAGGAAAGTCTGGGGAAGATGACCCACTTTGAGGAGTCCTTAACAAAGCCCTCGGGCTTGTTTATAACATACTCGCTCTCGTCCTTGACGGTGATGGAAGCGTAGCCGTGACAGACCCTTGTGGTAGGTCTGAAAAGCACCGGGGTCTTGTATTTTTCCGAATACTCAAAAGCCCGCTGTATCATATCGTAAGCCTCCTGCACCGACGATGGGTCAAAGCAGGGCAGCTTTGAGTAGGCAGCGAAGTGCCTTGTATCCTGCTCGGTCTGTGAGGATATAGGTCCGGGGTCGTCGGCAACAAGAATGACCATGCCGCCCTTAACGCCGATATAAGCAAGGCTCATAAGTGGGTCTGACGCCACGTTGAGCCCCACCTGCTTCATAGTCACCATAGACCTTGCACCGCAGTAGGCAGCCCCTGCCCCCAGCTCCAGCGCAGCCTTTTCGTTCACCGACCACTCGACATACAGCGAGCCGTTATTGTTTTTAGCGGCAGTTTCCAGCACCTCGGTAGAGGGCGTACCGGGGTAGCCCGACACCACATTGAGCCCTGCCGCCAGCGCACCCTTGGCGATAGCCGCATTGCCCATTAAAAATTCCTTATGCATATCATTGCTCCTTATAAAAATTGTTAATGTTACATACATATCCGCTGTTTATTATAACATTTTTTCATCAAAATGTCAACAAGGGCAAAAGCAAGGTCCTCGGGCGGACGGCTCGCTTCCCCCACCTGTGCCTCT
>CALCRR010000215.1 GCA_937894495.1 uncultured Ruminococcus sp.
ATATCTTGCCCACTTCACAAAAGTGCGCCAGGGGGGGGAATTACCCCGTCCGGTGAGGACTATCAGGGGTAAAATACTTGAAAAATGAGGGGAAATGTTGTATAATGTATTGTGGAATATTATACAAAATCTGCCGAAAGGAAAAAAGCATATGAATATTGATGACCTGAAAGGCTTTAGCGATCACATAAAGCCTATGACCTGTATAATCTCAGTGGAGAAATTCCCTGACGGTTCATACGGCAACATTCGTATAGTTACGGGCAATTCGGCGTATCTCCACGCTGCTGAGGAGTATATGAAGGTGGGCAGGGACGACCTGTTCGATGAAGAAAAATTCGTGCCTGACCAGCCCTATGAGAGATATATCCCAAAGGATCTGAATTTTGAGGATTACTGCTACAGAAGCGCCATTCTGGGGGAAACTCTCCATTCCTATGTGCGCCCCGAAAAATATAAGTTCTGGATACACCTGAACATGGTGCCGCTGGTGTCGGATAAGGAGAATATCGGCTACTGCACCTACACCCAGGAATTTGCCAGCGACGCCCAGGCAGGGGTAGTGAACTCACTTTCGCCTGAGATCATGAGCAGGGTGCTCAACACCTGTATCGCCCTGAGAAGCTCTGACGACTTTGAAGAGGCTGCCCAGCGTGTCATAGACGACATCAGCGACCTTACAAAAGCCGACCACTGCTGCATTCTGCTGACGGATTTTGAGCAAAGGCACTGCCGTGTGCTTTGTGAGGCTCTGGGCAATGATACAGAGCTTTTATCCATGCACACCTATGTGAACGATGATTTTATCGACATTGCAGCCACCTGGGACGACACCATTGCAGGCAGCACCTGCTTTATCATCAACGAGCCTGGGGACTGGGATACCCTGAAAGAGCGTAACCCCCTGTGGTATGAGTCTATGCACAGCGCAGGGGCAAAGAGCCTTGTGCTTTTCCCGCTGAGGTCACAGGGCAAGTCGCTGGGCTATATCTGGGCGATAAATTTTGATACCGCAAATACTGTCAAGATAAAGGAAACGCTGGAGCTAACCTCGTTTTTTGTGGCGTCTGAGGTATCAAACTACCAGATGCTGGGCAAGCTCACCAAAATGAGCATGACGGATCTGCTCACAGGCGTAAGCAACCGCAATGCGCTGAATGAACGTGTATCAAGGATAGAAAACGGCGAGGAGGGCAGCGGCAGAATTGCCGTGATATTTGCCGATGTGAACGAGCTCAAACAGGTCAACGATAAAAACGGCCACACCGCAGGCGACCGTCTGCTTAAAAGGGCTGCCATCGGTCTGCAGGACCTTTTCCCCGATGAGGAGGTCTACCGTGCAGGGGGCGATGAGTTTGTTATGATCACAAACAGGCTGTCTGATGAGGAGATAAAGCAAAAGCTGGAAATATTTGAACAAAATATGGAGCTGGGCAATTTCAGCCTTTCGGCAGGCTTCTGCTCGGGCGAACCCGAAAATATAAAGCTTATACGTGAGACCGCCGACAAGCGTATGTATGCGAAGAAAACGGCGTATTACAAGGATAGAGCTATCAGAAGGTAAGGGCTGAAACCCATTGCAGAGCTCACAGCTTTTGAGATAACAATAAAGGAGAGACCCTATGAAACATAAAATAATCGACCTTATCGAGCCCGACAACGGCTGTGAGGGCTTTATGCCGGGGGAGGAGCCCACAGTAACCCTTATCCTCGACGACGGCAGGAGCGTAAGGGTGTATGACAAGCTGGCTTATGAAATGGGCTGGGACGCAGGCGGATATATCACCGATGAACAGATAGCTGCCCACGCAACGTGAGGTTGATCTTTGCTGTTTACCCGGCACTCAAAAAGGCGCCCACAGCTTTTAGAGGTAAGAAAACGGTTTACAAAATTATGTGGTAACACGCACAAAAACTCGCTTTCAAGGTTCGCGCAGCGTATCAACACACCCTAGCAGTCACGTAAGCACCCCCAGCCACTAGAGGCAAGAGGTAAGAAGCAAGAGGCAAGAAATTTCCCAAACAAACAAAGTCTGAAAAGAGGACTCTTGCTTCTTGCCTCTGGTTTCTTGCTTCTAGAGGCACAGGTGGGGGAACAACCCCGTCCGGTGAGGACAGGTGGTAAAATACTTTACATTTATGGATATTTGTGCTATAATTATTAGCAGCATATCAAATTAAATCTTCATATTGATAACGAAAGGAAGAACTAAAATGAAAAAAGAATTATTTCAGCAGTATGTGCAGTATTAATAGCTTTCTCGGCAGCGGCAGCCCTGCCCGTGGGCTCGGCTGGGGAGCCGGGCAGTGTCAGGGCTTATGCGGCTGTGGTCGATTCGGGAGAGTGCGGACTCAATGCCACCTATACCCTCGACAGCGACGGTACACTGACCATAAGCGGCAGCGGTAAGATAAATGATCAAGTGTTTGAGGATAATAATAATATTAAAAAAGTCATCATTAATGATGGTATTACATCTATCGGCGACAGTGCTTTTAATTGGTGCGAAAACCTTGAAGCTGCCAGCATACCCGACAGTGTTACCGAGATAGGAGTAAATACATTCAATATGACAAAGCTGACGCATTCCCAGACAACTGACTTAAAATATGTTGACGGCTGGCTGGTAGGTTGTGGTTATAATGAAGTATCTGTTGTTGTGCCCGGTGATGTAAGGGGCATTGCAAACGGTGCATTTTACTATTCATTAGAAAGTGTTACCTTGTCAGAGGGCATAACTGTCATACCCGATAAAGCATTCTATGGATGCGATGATCTTAAAGAAGTCAATATACCCACCAGTGTTAACAAGATAGGCATTCATGCATTTTACAACTGCACAAGCCTTAAAACTGTTACCGTGCCTGAGGGCGTGAGTGTGATCAATGAAAAAACATTTTATGGCTGTACGGCGCTTGAAGAAGTAAAGCTGCCCTCCACAGTTACCAAGATAGAAGATTATGCTTTCTGGAACTGTACCGGTTTAAAGAAGATAGATATACCCAAGGGAGTAATTGATATCGGGAATTCTGTCTTTTACAACTGTACCTCTCTTGCTGATGTGAACATACCTGATACTGTCAGGACTATTGGTGATCATGCGTTTGCGTCATGCGGTTCGCTGAAAAGTCTCACCGTTCCCGAAAGTGTTGAAACTATAGGTGATCTGGCATTTGGCTTTAGCTGGAATTCGAGCTGGGAAATTAACTTGCAGAAAGTGCCCGATTTCAAGCTTTACTGCTATAGGTATTCCGGAGCAGAAAATTATGCTGTCAACAACGGCATTGACTATGAGCTGCTTGACTCCGGGTTTATCAAGGGCGATATTAACTTTGATACCAAGGTGGATACCAAGGACGCCATGAAAGCCGTAGCCTTTGACAAAAAGACCGCAGCTCCCAAAAACGACGACGAGTTCAGGGCTGCCGATGTGAACGGCGATGAAAAGCTCGACTCTAAGGACGCTATGGTGATAATCAACGCTGTTAAGAATAAAACGGCGATAAAATAAAGCTGAAACTAAGGGGGTCAGATCATGAGTAAAAAAGTGATAGCTGCTTTTGCGGCTATGGCGGTGGTTATCATTGCGCTGATAGCGGCGCTGATAGTTACCAACAGCGGCGGCGATGATAAAAATGACAGCAAGGCTAAGCCTGCATCGGCATCATCTGTCAGCGAGAGCAAGGCGGCTGATAAGGAGGAGTCTCAGGAGGACTCCGCCAATGATGAAGATGATGAAAGCACCGGGGAAGAGTCTGATGATAATGACGCTGATAAGGACAGCGGCGAGGATAAGGAGGACTCAGAAAAAGCCGACGATGATGATGATGACGGCGATGAAGAAGCCGAGGACGAGACCAGGGAGGGCTTTGTTTTCACCTACTCGGCAGGCAACGGCTGGGAGGACGGCGACAAGAAAATGTGCAGCCTTGAAATGGGCGTTACAAACTACACCGATGAAGCCGTCAAGGGCTGGACCCTGGAGCTGGAGGTGGAGCAGCTTAGATCCTGCGAGGGCTGGAACGGCGAGTTTACCGTCAAGGGCGATACCCTCACCATAAAAAATGTTGACTACAACGGCGATATCCCCAAGGGCGGCACCGTTACCCCCGGCTGCAATATCGGCACGGGAACAGCCCTAAACATCAAATCGGCTAAGCTCAACGGGGTCGAGTGTACTATCAAAAAGGGCAAGGTCTCCCAAAGCTCGGGCAGCGGCGACAGCAATAACAATGATAAGAAGGACACCGATGTAAAGGCGCTGCTCACCAGAAGCGACAAAGCCAAGCAGGGCGATGACTGGCTGCACACCGACGGCAATAAGATCTTGGATAAGGACGGCAAGCAGGTGTGGCTGACAGGTGTAAACTGGTTCGGCTACAACACAGGCACAAACACCTTTGACGGTCTGTGGAACAGCGAGCTGGTCCCCACGGTAAAGGCGATAGCCGACCACGGCTTTAACCTTATAAGAGTGCCTATCTCGGCTGAGCTGATAAACCAGTGGGCAGCAGGGGAGTACCCCCAGGCGAACTACAATAACGCCTATAATGAGGAGCTCAACTCCATGAACTCGCTGGAGATATTTGATTATTTCCTAAAGCTGGCTGAGGAGAACGGCATGAAGGTAATGCCCGATATACACTCTGCCGAGACTGACGCCGCAGGCCATAACGTTAACCTGTGGTATACCGACAAGGTGAGCGTTAAGGAGTATTATGCTGCCCTTGAATGGCTGGCAGACCGCTATAAGGATAACGACACCATAATCGCCTTTGACCTTAAAAACGAGCCCCACGGCAAGCCTAATGAGGGCGATAAGGCTGCGATATGGAACGACTCGAAGGCCGCAAACAACTGGAAGTATGTTGCCGAAACCGCAGCTGCAAAGGTGCTGGCGAAAAACCCCAACGTGCTTATAATGGTGGAGGGCACCGAGATCTACCCCAAGGATATCAAGAAAAACAGCGATTATTCCTCACAGGATAATGACGACTACTTCTTCAACTGGTGGGGCGGCAATTTAAGAGCCGTCAAGGACTACCCCATAGACCTTGGCGAGTATCAGGACAAGCTGGTGTATTCTCCCCACGATTACGGTCCCACAGTATATCAGCAGCCCTGGTTTGAGGGTGATTATGACTACGACAGCCTTATAGACGACTGCTGGCAGGACAACTGGCTGTATATCCACAAGGACGATACAGCGCCGCTGCTGATAGGTGAATGGGGCGGCTTTATGACCGAGCCCAACATCACCTGGATGACCTACATGAGAAAGCTCATTAAGACCTACCACCTTAACCACACCTTCTGGTGCTTCAACGCAAACTCGGGCGATACAGGCGGGCTGGTGCTTGACGATTTCACCACCTGGGACGATGAAAAATACGATTTTGTAAAAGAGGTGCTCTGGCAGGAGGACGGCAAATTCGTAGGTCTCGACCACGAGATAGCCCTTGGCAAGAACGGCATTACCCTTAAAAAGGCTAAGGGGCTGTAATTAAAGAGAACATAAAAAAGTCCGAAAGCATTTAAGCTTTCGGACTTTATCTTTTTTATAAGACCTTTACATCTTCCTGTCAGTTCTCACCGTCATCTTTTTTCCTGCGCTTTGCTGTCAGCAGCAGCAGACCTGCCGCAGCTGCGAACTTGCTTACGTTAGCTACCAGCGCTCTGCCCGTTACGGGGTTATCAGTGGTAGTTGTAGATGTTGTGGTGGTCGTTGTATTTGTGTTAGTGTTGGTGTTAGTGTTTGTATCAGTGCTGTCAGAAGATGTTTTGCCTGACGAGTTACTGTCGCTTGAGGTCTTTCCGTCATCATCGGAGGACTTGCCGCTGTCGGTCTTGCCGTCTCTGTCACCGCTGCCGCTGCCTGTTCTGCTTGAAGAGTCGCTGCCGCCTGTGGTGTCACGGTCCTTGCCTGTTTCATCACCGTTTTTGTTGGTGTCGCTGCTTGTGTCCTCAGAATTTGACTCAGTGTCCTGATCGGTGGTGTTCTCTGAGTTTGTGTTGTCATCAGATGTATTATCACCGCTGCTGGTCTCGTCACTTGGTGTAGCATCGCCCTTAGTGTCGTCATCAGCCTTCTTTACAGCGTCGCAGATAGTCAGTACAGTATCATCAAGTACCGAATAACCTGCCTTAGCGCTGCCGTCAAAGCTGTCGCCTGCATCGTCAGAGCTGATCACATTTACAGAACCGTTGTCGATCTTGAATGTAACAGATGAACCCAGTACATCGTACTTGTTGCCGTTATCATCAACGATATCGCTGTCGCCCTTTGTCTCGGTCAGTGTGTATTCGCCGTTTGGCAGATAAGCTATCTCAACAGCCTTATCGCCCGATACCCAGGTTATGCCGTCACCGTTATCGGTGAGCTTAACGCTGTCCTTGTTGGCTTCGGCTATCTTCTCCCACTGCTCCTGAGTGAGCTGTGCGTTGGTGATAGTCAGCACTGCGTTTTTAACTTCCTTAGTGCCTGTCAGGTCTGTCTTGTTTACGGATATCTTAACTGCGCTGTCCTCCACTAGCATAACGCCCTCGTCGGTGGTGGTTGCAGTTGAGGTAACATTGCCGTTCTCGTCTATAGTGAACTTTGTATCGGCAGTAAGAGTATAACCGTCGGGAGCTGTTTCCTCGTGAAGAGTATACTCAGTGCCTGTCTTTAAGCCCTTAACTTCGTGAGCTTCGGTTGCAGATGTCCACTCGATCTTCTGACCGTCTATCTCAACAACATTACCCTCGCTGTCAAGTATCTTAATGAATGCGCCTTCGATCTCTTTGCCTTCAGCCACATCGGTCTTTGATATCTTAACAGATGTCTTTTCGTCCTGAACGAGCAATACCGTGTTGCCGTCCTCGTCAGTTGTGGTAGTTCCTCTGGTGATTATATCGCCGTTTGTGTCAATGCTGAAAACAGTATCGGCAGTAACGGTATAACCGTCGGGAGCTGTCTCTTCGTGAAGAGTATACTCAGTGCCTGTTTTTAAGCCCTTAACTTCGTGAGCCTCAGTTGCAGATGTCCACTCGATCTTCTGACCGCCTATCTCAACAACATTACCCTCGCTGTCAAGTATCTGAATGAATGCGCCCTCGATCTCTTTACCGTCAGCTACATCGGTCTTTGATATCTTAACAGAGGTCTTGCTGTCCTGAACGAGCAATACCGTGTTGCCGTCAGTATCAGTTGTGGTAGTTCCTCTGGTGATTATATCGCCGTTTGAGTCTATCCTGAAATCAGTATCAGCTGCAACAGTGTAGCCCTCGGGAGCTGTTTCCTCGTGGAGCTTGTAATCAACGCCTGTTTTAAGACCCTTGACTTCGTGAGCCTCGGTGGCAGATGTCCACTGTACCTTTTCGCCGCCTATCTCAACAACATTGCCCTGTGCGTCAAGTATCTGGATAAGTGCGCCTTCGACCTCCTTGCCGTCAGCCACATCTACCTTTGATACCTTAACGGAAGTCAGCTCGTCCTCAACCAGCAGAACTGTCTCGCCCTGTGCGTTCACAGCGGTGGTTCCTCTTGAATGAACATCGCCGTTATCATCAATGGTGAATATTGTGTCAGCCGCAACCGCATAGCCGTCAGGGGCTGTTACCTCATGGAGTGTGTATTCGGTGTTGATGTTAAGACCCTTTACCTCGTGAGCTTCGGTGGTGGATGTCCACTGTACCTTCTCGCCGTTTATCTCAACAACATTGCCCTGTCCGTCAAGTATCTGGATAAGTGCGCCTTCGACTTCCTTGCCGTCAGCCACATCTACCTTTGATACCTTGACAGATGTCATGGTGTCCTTGATAAGTATAACGGTATTGCCGTTCCGGTCTGTTGTAGTTGTACCTCTTGTGATTATCTCGCCGTTGCTGCCAATGGTGAAAACTGTGTCGCTTGCAACGGTGTAGCCGTCGGGAGCTGTCTCTTCGTGGAGCCTGTACTCCACGCCTGTTTTAAGACCCTTGACCTCGTGAGCCTCAGTCGTAGATGTCCATTCGATCTTCTGACCGTTTATCTCCACTACATTGCCCTCGCTGTCGAGTATCTGTATGAACGCGCCCTCTATCTCCTCATCATTTGCGGCATCTACCTTAGATACCTTGACAGAGGTCAGTTTATCCTCCACCAGCAGGACTGTCTCGCCCTGTGCGTTGGCGGCAGTTGAACCTCTTGTAATGATATTGCCGTTCTTGTCGATACTGAATTGGGTATCAGCCGAAACAGCATAGCCGTCGGGAGCTGTTACCTCATGGAGAGTGTACTCAACGCCTGTTTTAAGTCCCTTTACTTCGTGGGCTTCCTTTGTCGAGGTCCACTCAGCCTTATTGCCGTTTATATCCTCGGCAACGCTGCCGTCAGCATTAAGTATCTGTATCAATGCGCCCTCAAGCTCCTTGCTGTCAGCCACATCTACCTTTGATACCTTGACGGAGGTCAGCTCGTCATCAACCAGCAGAACTGTCTCGCCCTGTGCGTTGGTGGCAGTTGCCGACCTTGTCACAACGTTTCCGTCAGTGCCGATAGAAAATTCTATCTGAGAAGTTACCTTATAACCGTCGGGAGCTGTCTCTTCAATAAGGACATAGTCGCCTGCGGGTATAGCGTATATCTCGGTCTCGCTGCTGCCCGAAACGAAGCTTACCTGGGTCAGGTCTGTGCTCTTATCCAGTGCAAGCTCGCTGCCTGCTCTCTTAGCATAGGTGTTTTCAAATGTAACGCCCTGTGTAACAGCTTTAAGGGTGAGCTTAGCACCGCTGAGCTCCTTATCGCTGCCTGCTGCCACCTTGCTTATAAGCAGCTTGTCGGGTGCGTTGAAGAAGTCGATGATGTTTGTTGTGACCTCATTAGTGCCGTAATAAACAGTGACCTTGCCGTCTTTGGCTATCTCAAACCGTATGCCGTCGCTGTTATTTATAATATAGCCTGCGGGAGCGGTCTTTTCAAACAGGGTATAGATACCCGGGTCAAGCTCGCCCAGTATCCTCAGACCCTCGCTGGTCACCTTCCAGGTGTTGCCTGTGCTGCTGGGCACTTTCTTTCCGTCGCCGCTGTTAACAAGCTCAAACTCGGCTGTGCCTATGAGCTTTTCGGTGAGAGTATCCACCTTGTTCACGGTGACATCGGTCTTTTTGTCCTCCATCAGCAGGGTGTGGTCGACCACATCAATATCAGATGATGTCATTGCACCGCTGGAGCTTATATTGAAGGTGATAGGCTCGCTTCTGGTGTAGCCTGCAGGAGCATCCTCCTCCGAGAGGGTGTAAGTGCCCTGGGGCAAAAACTGCACTACAGTGGGTGCGTCGCCCGTCTCAAACTCGATGATATCGTCATCGGGCATTTCGTAGGTCACTGTGGTCCTGCCTCTTTTGAGCACCACGTCTGAAAGATCCTTGCCGTCCTCGCTGGTTATCCAGAGTGTAACGCCTTTAAGCTCTGTTACATTGTCGGGGTCGGTAACATCGGTCTTTGAAACGGTAAAGCTCGGTATCAGCGTACCCAGCATATTCTGGTGCCCCGAGTCATCTGTAAGATATACCCACGCATCATAGCCCAGTGCGTAATAATCAGGCACCTCGTTGTCGATGTAATCAATGACCGGCTTATACAGAATGGTCCATGCCGAAAGGGGATCGTTCATGGGGTCGGGAGATATGTACTTGTACTTGTTCTTCTCCACGGTCCTGTAGTTATCCGCATGATCGTTGATGTTGTCATCAAGAACGAACTCGGGCCAGTAGGACGCATCGTGTGTGAACGCCCATACATAACGCTGTACGCAGCTTGCGTTTATCATCTCGGTCCAGCTGCTGTTCCATGAATTGACCTGTGACTCTGTGATATAGCCCTCAGCCAGAAGAGCCTCTCTTACAGCGTCCTTGTCAATGGCTTTCAGCAGTTTTTTAACGTTCTTTTCCTCCATCAGAAGCTTTATCAGCCTTGACTTGGCAGCCTCTGTGTAGATCCTCTCGCCTGCAACATCTTTGGTGTAATTCGGCATCTCCGAAAGTCTGTACCTGGTGTAGGTCTGACCTGAAGGAGTATCCTCCTTAGCATCAAGACAGTAAGCATAGCCTGATACCTTGTTGCCGTCGGGGTCCGTTACTATCCTGCTCTTGTTATAGCCGCTGATGGTATAACCCGTATCCTCGGCATTGGTGCTCAGATCATAAGTCGAAAGCGGCATTATGAACACCATAAGGAAGGTAGTAAGGAGCGACAGCGCTCTTTGAGTAAGTGTTTTCCTCAATATAGTTCCTCCTCTTCAAAAATTTGCGAAAGCCCGTTGCATAAGCCTGCAAGGGCAGCAGTCTCGGCACTCATCAGCCTTCATTCCGCCCGACCTGACCTGTCAATAAAAATCAAGACATTAAAAAAGAGTACAATACTGCATTATATTCTGATTATACACCATTTGTAAAAAAAATGCAAGAGGTTTGACAAAATGTCATTTGTTAAAAGAAAATCTTAATTTGACTTAATAGTTATAATAGTATAAGCACGGGGAATATAACTATAAAAATAGTAACAATTCCGACATCAATTATGCCTTTTTTCGCACAGGCAGAAAAAAGGCATGATCGGGTATGGCAGTCAAAAAAATGTCAGCACCCCAGCTGCTTATATCTCTCATACTCTTCTTCGCTGAGGTCGCTGCCCGAGGGTACAAGCCCCGTGAACTCGGCGGCAGAGCTTGTGCGGGCGTCGGTCTCGGGGGCTTTTGTGCCCTTTGCCTGGGCATAGATATCCGCACAGCTTTTAAGGGTCTGGAAATTGCTGATGTCCTGCTTCATAAGCAGTCTGCGCAGCTCGGGCGACAGCGCCGAGAAAAAAGCCCTGCTGCCGCTGTCCTTGCTCAAAAGCTCCGTAAGAGCCGAATTGTGCAGGGGTGAATGGTTTTGTTCGTTCATAGTGGCATCTCCTGTCTTTGTATGAGGAAATCATTTTATGATCTCCTCAGAGGCAAGATGACCAGAGGCAAGAGGCAAGACCAATGTGCGCCTGCGGCGATTTTTTTCGCTTTGCATACACGCTTTTCCTGCTTCTGTATTCTTGCTTCAAGGAAATCGGTTTTTAAAAATGTTTTCCCTGTCTTCATATCATTCTTTAGCTTATTATGCCGCAAACCCCGTTTTTTATTCATCATTACGTATTTGTGTCCAAAAAAAGGAATGTATATTTGTGCGGGGTTGTCATAAATGCATAAAATAGGCAAGTTTTTTTTGCGCCTGCTTTACAATTCGGGGCTTTTGTGGTATAATAACTCTGTGAATGCCTTGCCGATGCAGGGCAGCTTAAATGATAGGGGTGACCTTATGACAGAGCAAAAAGTCCTTGAGGATCTCAGGAGCGGCTGGGTGGACAGCTGCGTCGGCGCCGATATAAGCGGCGTGGGCAGGCTCAGACAAAGCGGCGTTATACTGCTTTGCAGCGATGAAGTCAATAAGATAAGGTCTGCCTTTTTGAAGATATTCTACGCTCTGGGAGTTACCTGTTCGGATATCGCATTTTCGGGCAGTGAGGTGCTGATAGCCCTTGACCTGAGCTTTGCCCCTCTCGACGAGGGCGAGGTAAGGCAGGCTGCCGATCATGCAGGCAGGCGCGTTTTCGTCACCGATAAGCCGGACAGGGTGAAGGAGCTCAGCGGCAGCTTGCCTGTGCTTTTCCTGGGCAGGCTCTGCGGCGCAGGTCTGATAAATTCCCCCGACGTCAGGGAGAATGCCTGCACCGATGTGCTGGATATGTTCTCAGCGACCCTGTTTATGGCAGGCTGCGATAAAAGGATAAAGGACAACGTTTACTACGCAGGTCACGGCGGCTGCGGCATAAGGGGCGCAAAAAGCCTTGCAAGCGGCGGCTATGTGCCCATGATAAGCCTTGAAGATTCAAGGTATATGCTTGAATACACACGCACCCATAAAGACAAGCTGTTTTATTTTGACAACACCTACGGCGGCAACCTAAAGCTGCTGCAAAAGCTGCTTTTTATGTGTCTGGACGAGTTCGACCGTATCTGTAAAAAGCATGATATAACCTACTATCTGGGGGGCGGCACCCTGCTGGGGGCTGCAAGGCACTCGGATATCATACCCTGGGACGATGACATGGACGTTATGATGACCAGAGCCGAGTATGAAAAGTTCCTCTCGGTGGTGGAGCAGGAGATAGACCATGAGCGCTTCACCTTCCAGTCAAGCGAGACCGACGGGGAGTACCACAGTGTGTTTACCAAGATAAGGCTAAACGGCACCAGGTTCGTCACCTCATTTTCCTCACAGTTTGAGGGTATGCATCAGGGCATTTTTATAGATATCTTCGTACACGACAGCACTGCCGACCTTAAGATCGTGCAGAAGCTGCACGTTTTTGCCACCCTTTTCGCCAGGAGCATGGTGTTCCACAAATGGGCTGGGGACGATATGCATTTCTACGGCAGGCTGAAGCTTATTTGCAGGCTTGCCACAAGGTATATCAGAAAGACGGATATCAAAAAGCTGGAGCAGATACAGCATAGGGTGATAACCTTTTTTGACGGCAAAAGCACCGCCCATTACTACGACGGCACGGGGGAGCACCTGAGACACGGGGCATTTCCCAAAAAGTGGCTGGGCAAGCCTAAGTATCTGAAGCTTGGCAGCAGGGAATACCCTGTGCCTGCACAGTATGAGAAGTACCTTGCCTATTCCTACGGCGACTACAAAAAGCTTATCCCTGCCGCAAAGCGCAAGGCAGGGCATGATATCATAGAGACCGACTTCGGCAGCTACGGCACTGAAGTCAGGCTGGAGACTCTCAGAAAAGCGGTCGATGAGATCGAAAGGTCTAAAAATAAATAACGAAATAAATTAAGTAATAAGAGGGGATAGTTGATGTTTGATCTGGTCTTGTTCGGCGCAGAGCATGACAAAATGAAAACAAGGATAAAGGCGGCTATGAATACGGCGGCTTACCAAAGCGGCAGTATGTGTATCTACTGCATGGACCAGTCGGGTGAGCCGGATATTGAAAAATATCTCAGCGACGAGCAGGCTGAGAGGTTTTTCAGCCACGATGTTTCGCAGATGTCGTCGGCTGAGGCTTATAACCATGCATTAAAGGTCACAAAGGGCGATATAATAATGTTCGGTATCAGCGACGGCAGCTTTGAGCCCGGGGCGCTGGAGAGCATACCCGAGCTTATCGAAAAGCAGGGCATAGTTTCGCTGCACCCTTACTATTTCAACGCCGACGGCAAGGAGGTATCATATACCGCCTACAGAGCCGATTTTGACAAAAAGAACAGTATGCAGGTGGACGTTGAGACCTTCCCCGAAAAATTTCACCTGTGCTTTTCGGCTTTTGCCTTTAAGAAAAGCCTTTTTGAGGGCAGGAGCTTTGATGAAAGGCTTGACTACGACAGCGAGAACAAAATGCTCATGGAGCTGCTGGACGACAATAAAAAGTATACCTTTGCAAACTATAAGTTCGTTTCCAACGACCCCAACGAGCTGGATTATTTCAACTACGCACCCCAGTTTGACAAAAGCTGGTATCAGGAGTCTATGGACAACTTCCTTATAGACGCAGTTAAGGAGAACTCCTCACAGTTCGTGCAGCGTTTTGTGCTTTATATGATAGTATGCCGCTATGCCTGCAATATGAATGAGAGGGACAAGAGCATTCTTCTCCCCGATGAAGCGCAGGAGTTTTTTGAGAAAACAGGCAAAGCCATACAGCATATCGACGATGTGCTCATAGGCAGCTGCCATGCCCTGAACAACAAGTCGAATATACCCAGATTTTTCGCACTCAACCTTCTGAGAATGAAGTATAATGACGAGCACCTTATGCCCGAGATAACCGCCACCGTCAACGACCTTTCGGCATATCTGGGCAAGGCGCAGATGTGGAGCATAGGCGGCACAAAGCTTGAATTCAAGGTCATCTACTGCGACGGCGAGAACCTTACTATGGACGGCTTCTTCCCCGGCTCCTACGTGTTCCCCGAGGGGGATATCGAGGTCATCGCCATGATAAACCAGAGCATACCTTTCCCTGTGAGGAGAAACCATATATATGCCCTCAACAAGTTCTTCAACGTATCCGCAAAGGGCAACTATTCCTTCCAGTTCTCGATACCCCTCACCAGCCTTGACAAGGTGCAGAGCATAACCTTCTACCTGCTGTACAAGGGCAGAAAATATCCCCTTCAGGTGACGTTTATAAGGGCGCAGACAAAGCTCAGCCATGTGTCGGGATCATACTGGATATGCGGACAGAGCATTATAACCTACAACGGCAAAAGGCGTTCATTTATTGTTGAGCCGCTGACCAAAAAAGCTCACTGCGCCCACGAGAAAAAGTTTATAAAGGGCATTTCAAAGTCTACCCACGGTATGTGGAAGATAAAAATGGTGGGCAACCGACTGCTCTACTGGGTGACTAAGCCGTTCTACAAAAAGAAGATATGGCTCACTATGGACAAGATATTCAAGGCAGGCGACAACGGCGAGTATTTCTACCGCTATGTCAAGGCTCATCAGCCCGAGGACGTTAAGATATACTACGTGGTGGCTGCCGACTCCCCCGACTATGCAAGGCTTAAAAGTCAGTATAATACCATAGTCAAGTTCAACTCAATAAAGCATAAAATGCTGGCGCTGCATACCGACCTTATGCTGGCGACCCATGTGGATACCATGAACTGCAACGGTTATTACCACGCCACCCAGAAGTATTTCAAAGACCTCTACAACGCAAGAGTAGTCTGCCTGGCGCACGGTCTTACCATACAGCGCATAGCCCAGTATCAGAACAGAGTTTTTGATAACACGGTGCTTTATTTCTTCGCTTCAAAGTATGAGGTCAAAAACGTCAGCCATGAGATATATGACTACTACGACAAGCGTGCTTTGTGCCTGACGGGTCACGCAAGGTATGACGGTCTTGTTTCAAACGATAAGAAGATAATCCTTATCACCCCCACCTGGAGACGCTCGGTGACAACAGGCAAGGCTAAAAAGGGCGCTACCTACTCACATTCCTCCAGCTTTGCACACAGCGATTATTTCAAGATATACAACGGTCTTATCAACGACGAAAGGCTGATAGCCGCCGCCAAGGAGCACGGCTACAGGATAGTTTACCTGCTGCACCCAGCCATGAGCAACCAGCTGGAGGATTTTGAAAAAAGCGACGGCGTTGACATAGTAGCGGCTACCGGCGATATAAGCTACGAGAAGATACTCACCGAGTCAAGCCTTATGGTGACAGACTATTCGGGCGTTCAGTTCGACTTTGCATATATGAAAAAGCCGCTGGTTTACTACCACCCCGATGTGCTGCCCCCCCAGTATGAGGCAGGCGGTCTGGAGTACGACACAATGGGCTTCGGTCCTATTTGCCGCAACCATCAGCAGATAGTAGACACCCTGTGCAGCTACATCGAAAACAGCTGCGTTATGGAGGATAAATACAAGGCAAGAGTAGACGATTTCTTTGAGTATTCCGACCACAACAACTGCGAGAGGATATTCAAAGAGGTAATGAAGTTCCAAAGCAGGTTCAGAAAAGTAAACAACCCAGAGTATCTTTAATTCCCCCACCTATCGCACTATTGTGGGGGCGGCAGGTACTCGAGTCCTCCCCGGAGGGGAGGGGGCGCTTTTGTGGCAGCTAGTATTTTGTGACGCTGCGCGAACCTTGGTAAATGTTGACTTTGTGCGCCTAGGTAATTTTGATCAGGATTTATTTTCCCCTGCTAAAACAGAGTGGTCAAGGTGCAAAACTTATCTACCCAACTTGTCGGGAAAACCGTACAAAGTTTGTTTATCAAGGCTCAAACATAGCGTGCGGTGAAAGGCTCAAACTTTAGGAACGAAATC
>CALCRR010000216.1 GCA_937894495.1 uncultured Ruminococcus sp.
GTGCCGACTGGCTACTACATCGACGAGCAGAAGCACTATCAGATCGACGAGCTTACAGCGCCATTTGTATCACAGGCATTCCAAATGTATTGTGACGGAAAACAGATCAAGGAAATCGTGGAGTTCCTCAACGCTCATAATGTTAAATCGTCATACAATAAAAACGTTACAAAAACTACGGTGAGTGCTTTGTTACAGAACCGCAAGTATATCGGCGAGTACAAGTATCGTGATGTGGTGATACCGGGCGGTGTTCCTGCGATAATCAGTGAGGAACTCTTTAATATGGCGCAGGAGAGACTTGAAAGAAACCGCCGAGCACCTTCAAGTTATAAATCTGATGACAGATACATACTCACCACCAAGCTGTTTTGTGCAGAGTGTGGCGCACCAATGGTAGGGGAGAGCGCAAAGGGGCGGCATGATAAGCGGTATTTCTACTATAAATGCTCGAATGCCAAAAAGCACAACGGCTGTACCAGACAGGCGTTGCGCAAGCAAGACATTGAGGACAAGGTCATTGGCAGGATAGTCGATGTGATGTTCGATGCAGATACTATCGACATGATAGCTGACCGAGTTTTAGCATGGCAGGAGAAAGCCGACACAATATTGCCGTTACTTGAACGTGAGTTTTCGGAAGTAGAAAGGTCGCTCGGAAATGTCATGGCTGCGATAGAGCAGGGGATAATCACGCCAACCACGAAGAGCCGCATGGCGGAGCTTGAAGATCAGAAGAAGGAAATCGAAATAAAAATCGCAAAGGAAAAGATCAATACGCAAATGCTCACGAAAGAGCAGATAGTATTCTGGCTGACGAAAATGACCCGGCTCGACCTTGCACAGGACAGCAACAAGCAGCGTATTGTGGACACCTTTGTAAATTCGATATATGTGCATGAGGACAGAGCTGTCATAAATCTCAACTGCTGTGACGACGAGGAGATCGTCCCTTTTGAGGTGGAGGGTGGTTCGTTTTTGTCGAGGTTGGGGGAGCCATAAAAGCCCGAAAACGCTATGTTTTCGGGCTTTTAAACTTTTTGGACGGTATTTATTGTTGTTGTGTAAATGGCAATATATGGCAAATTATTGTTACTAAACTGTAAAAAACGGAATTTTGTATACCGGAAAATATGCGGTAAATGCGAATAAACTGTTAATGATATATATGTTGTTAATGCGGGTGGACGGAGGAACAGATGTCAATAAAGAACCATAAAATGGTAAATGGGAGTTTACTAAAGACAGATAAGTCATTTGCCGACCTCAAAATGTCTCAGCGTGAGAAGATAGCTGGCTGGTTCTATGAAGAATATCTGTCCATGTTTAAGGCTAACGGCAACAAATACACCAAGCGTTTGGATGATGAAATTCTTTCAAATGTTTATACTAAGAATGAGCAAGCCGAGATCTGGCTGCCGTATGGTGAGCTTGTTAGAGATTACTACTCTAAAAAAGATACGATATGAAAACAAAGCATTAAAAAGCGTGGGGTTATGATTTGACGATGTCACACTCCACGCTTTTTTTATTTCCCGACCATCCGCAGTCCGTGCTTAAATCGGAATATATTAACTGCTGCCTGTGGAAACAGCAGGTTAATGTCAGTAAAGTCTTGTGCTGCACCAGCTCGTATCAAAGTCAAATCCTTCTCTGTTCATATCAGAGAGTTTTATGTTCAGCAAAGCCGGATTTACTTCAAGTATCATAGCGGCATGAAATACGTCATTTCCTTCTGTGAGTAGTTCCATCAGTTCATCCTCGTCGATAAGAAGGTGAGCTGCAAACAGATTAGCTTCATATTCGGTTCTGTCCCGGAAATCGAATATCTTGAAGCTGCACATAAAAGGCTCCTTTATCAAATTTCTATGCTGTACATGATGACCCAATTCATGAGCGCAGGCAAACATTTGATCGTGTTCTTCAAGGTTAGAGTTAATAAGGATCAGCGGCTGTCCATGATATTCAAGATACATTCCGCTCAGGCTTCCAAGGTCATCGAATCGCACCATTACGCCGAGAGCATCGGCAAGCTCCATCGGATCATTAGTACCATATTCCTCAACAAGCTCTGCCACCGTTTCATAGATCTCTCTCAATTATAGTTCCTCCGCATTATTCAGTTGAGTCATTATTGTCTTTGTTGTCAATCTCCCAGAAGGTCTTCTCTAACGCTTTGATCACCTTGAATTTATCAATCTCAGATAGCTTTCCGCCTGCAAATAGCCCCTGTACATTCTCTATTATTTTCTCCGCTGCGTGTGACGATCTTCTGTAAGCAACGTATTCTTCAATTTTATCTGCATCGTCCTCTCTGTCTTCTTTCCAGAATTCGATAGGAGTCTTGTAGTGCTCTGCAAGAGCGATATATGTTTTTTCACTTCGGGGAGTGCGGTCGCCCCGTTCGTACAGTATTACAGTTCTTTTGGTTATACCAATGTCCTTTTCGAGATCTTCCTGCCTTTCTTCTGCTCCTGTTCGCATTGCTTTAAGTTTTTCGCCAAATGTCATGATCTTTTTCCTCCGTTATATAACTGAGATATTTGTTGTACAGTTCGCATTTAAAAGCGTATCATATACATATAATAACATATATTACGGCTTCTGTCAAGGATTTTTTTGGGACAATTAGCCGATTTTTGAGGATTTATGCACAAAAACGAAAAAGTGAACTTTGAAGTTCACATTCTTAACCGAACCTACAAACTTTATTAAATTCGCTTGACAAAACGAACATTATATGCTAAACTAATATCTGTCGAAAGCCCCATGTTATCCGTTGAGAGCTAAGACAACATGAATTATCTTTTATATATTATACATCATAAAAATTTGAACGCAGAAGTTATCCCCGTACCTTTTGCTGTTCAATAGAAAGGAATGGAAATTGAATATTGAGTTTACCAAAGCAAAGATCAATGCGATATGTGAGGAGATAATTGACTCCTTCATGAATGGGGAAAGAATGGACGAACCTGTGAATATATCAGCACTGGTTTGCCGATTCTTTAAGCTGAATGTGTACTATGTTCGCTTTGCCGATGAAGAAGCAGAGCCTTACGGCTACACATCAGACGGTGTTACGGGAATAGACGTAGTTATAAATAACAAGAAGGTCAAGTACGTCTTTCCTAAAAATACGATATTACTTGACATTCGATTAAAGAATGATGAGATAAAGCGCAGGGAAGTCCTTGCACATGAGCTTATGCACTACATCGACAGCATAGTCAACGCCTATCCTGTTGATATACTTATGATGAATGACGGGTCTATAGAGTTTAACAAGTATATGGATATGATGAAAAAGCGAGAGTGGAGAGCTGACGAGGGTGCAGCTATCCTGCTGCTGCCTAGGGAAGTGCTGATAGATACATACCGCAGGCATATCGGTTATGATAATCTGAAGGTATTCGGCAACAGTATTCTCATGACAGAGGATAAGCTGAAAATAGCGGAGATCGCAAAGGAACTTAAGGTCTCTTATGAAATTACAGTTAAAAGGCTTTATGATCTTGAACTGCTTGAAAAGCATAACGTTTCCGAGTTTCTCCGCCTTGCTTTTGGGAACGAGGACAGGGCGATATGAAGAACTTCGTGACATACATGACCGACAGCGTGAGATATACTCTTGACCTTAGAAAACAGCTCACGATAGATCTTGCAAAGAGAGATGTTCGCTGTCCTAATTGCCACTTTCTGCTGTTCAAGGTGTTCCCGGAGTTAAAATCGGGAATGTTTGAAATGCAGTGTCCAAAGTGCAGAGAGCTTAATGTTCTGGACTTTCAGGACTATAAGACAGCGAGAAGAAGTTTCTATGTGACTATAACCACAGTTGCGGAGAGAGTAGCTCTGCAATAACATGAACGGAGGTGAGCATTTTATGAGAATAAGGTACAGATCGGGAGATACTGTTTACATTATAGAGAGTGTTCACTTCATCAGGGAGTGTGTGGTTTTAAGATTTGGCGGCGGCTTATATACGCTGCGGTTTGCCGACAGCCCGGGCGGGCTTCGGCTGAGAGAAAACAGGCTGTTTCCCACAGAGGAAGCGGCCAAGAGAACGATCGGGTAGCAATTCCGGTTCTACATTTACAATAGAATATTTCATTATGATTTCAAATCGAGTGGGTGCAGTATAACTGACACAGCGCCGTGCGAAAGCGAATGCAGTACACTTTATCGCAGATGAATCTCTCACAGAAAGATGTGGCAGAGTATCAGCGCTCGGTGGTGTCTGCCGTAAGATTTGTAATTGCAAATCGGTGCGAGCAAAATGGCGGTATGCCGTTGAGTGGGAGTGTCAATCTCAACGCTGCTGATTTTTTCAAGGACACAAGAGATGTTATTCGCTTTTGTGACTTGGTGCAGAGGTCTGCAAAGGACAGCCTGCTTGAAATAGAGCGTGAGGTCATTCAAATATTAAGACGAAGGAGAGAAAGAGAGCATGAATTACAGACTAAGCCCGACCGGACAGATGTTAGCAGAGGTGACGTACAGCGACAGCCCGCAGGAGCAGGAGCTTCTCCGGGAGCCGATAGGCAGGTGGGGCAGAATGTGGCAGGAGTGGGTGCGAACAGAGTACCCGACCGAGGTGACGGTGCTGATAGTAACGGGGCGCTGGAACATGATCCCGAGGGAGATCGACAAACAGGCAGAAGCCCGGTTCACAGAGCTGGACGCACTCTACCGAAAAGAGAACCCTCGCCCCGTAACGTTCAGCGAAATGCAGAGGTGGGAGAAAGACCGTCTGCTGACGATAGAGCACAGGATAATGGAGGAGATAGTTTATCAGCTGAGGAACTGACTGCCGATGCCCTTATTCAGCGTTATCTTCAAAGTGACTTTAACCGCCGCCCCGACAGCTATGAGATAGCAGGGCGTTTTCTTGCGGACTTCCTTGATACCGATGTAGATATAGCCGAGTTTTTCAGAAAGCACGAAGCGTACAAGTATTCCGAGAGACAGCAGGCTGAGATCATTCTCCTTATAGAAAATGCGCTCCGTTTGCGTGAGCAGGAGCAGAGCAAGACCGAGCAGCCGAGCGATGATTTTATTCTTATCGGCACATCGGGCTTAAATGTTCCGACAAATATGGAGCCTGTTTTCCCGACTGAGATAGTCGAGGAGATAACCCCTCCGGAGGAAGATCCCGAGGTCGATTTATCCGAACCTACCGAGGACGAGATAGAAAGTGTTGCTAATAATCAGCTTGTTGATGATACTGTTATCCTCAAAAATGAGGCTGTGGTCACGACCGACCTGCCGCCTATTACCGATGAAAAAATCATATTCGGAGTATTAAAGCAAGACCAATTTTTCCATATAAAGAAAGATCGGATAGCGGCATTTTTCGAGAACAACACCGACCATGACGAGCGTGTGTCGTTTGTCAAGGGAATATTCAATTCCGACTATTCTGAGGTTCTGCTTGGCGATACCGAAGATTCTCGTTACGGTTACAAGACTTATGACGAGGGTATCCACATATGGAAAGGCAGCTATCTGAGCCGAACAATGGAATCGGGCTTTAGCTGGGAAGCTGTGCAGAGCTTTTATGCCGGTATGGTCGAGCGTGGGCTGCTGCTTGATACTTTAGTGTCGGAGATAGACGAGCCTGTTTTTGCGGAGCCGACAGAGAAAAAGAGCCACCCCGAACCCGAAGAAGAGATCATTGATACGCCTAACGAAAATGAGGGTGCAGAACAGCTTTCATTCTTCGGCGAGCCTGTTCCTGTGGAGCAGACAGCTAAAAAGCCTAAAAAGGAAAGAAAAGCAAAAGCTCCGAATAAAGCACCAATGCCTAATTTCCTAATCACCGAAGATATGAAAAAGTATGTGCTACGGTGCGGAAGTCCCGAAAGAGGCAGTTTGTCAAGGATAGTCGCTCAGTTTCAGAAGGGAAAGTCGATTGCGGAAAATGCCGAGTTTCTCAGAAAGGAATTTGGCTCTGACGGTCGAGGTTATGTATATAATACTCCCGACTTTTCGGAAACAAAAAACATCTGCTCGTGGTTTGATGATAACGGAATAATCATCAGTGCTGGCGAGAACGTTGTAAATCCATATTCTTCTGCAAAAATGCCTTGGGAAAGGGCAGCGGCAAGAATTGCGGATATGCTTGATAACGGCAAATACTGCTCGCAGGACATTATTGACGGTGCGGCAGAAAAGGAAATAAAGGATATTGCAGATAGATTGTGGTATCTTCATCAGGATACCGACAAAAGCGTCTATCAGTATTTTATCCCCGATGAGATGTTCAAGGGTGGTTTCCCCGACAGCACTGAAAGAATAAAGTTGGCTCTACTTGATAAGGAAACCTTGCAGCGGTACATAAACGGCTTGGAGCAGTTTGTTACTGACTATGAGCAGAACAGAGATATTTTACGCTTTCATTTCCATAAGCCGAAGGAGCTTTTGTACAGGCTCAAAGACTTGCAGATCGAACGCAAGCAGTTTATCACCAATCCCGATTTTGCTTTCAAGGGACACTATTTCATTTCCGAGCGTGAAAAGGACGCATTGCTTGGCTACGGCAGCGGCTACTCTGACGGTAAGTTCAGGATAGAAAAGTTCTTCAAGGAAGATCACAGCCTGCCAGAGCAGATAAAGTTTCTCAAAAGTGAATACGGCATTGGCGGCGGTTCACGCAGGGGCGGTGATGAGTGGCACGATTCTAAGGGTATAGCATATATGCGTGGTGAAAGCATAGGCAAGCCCGATACCAAGATCCTAATGAAATGGAATGAGGTAGCAAACCGCATTTCAAGGCTTGTATCCGAGGGGAAATACATAACTCAAAAGGATATTGAGGATAAGATTCACGATTGCAAGCGGATAGTGCAGAATTATGATCCCGACAGCTATTCTGATTTTGACAAGGAGTATGAACGCAGGCAGTATCATGAAGCCCTGCGGTTCCTCAGTGAACAGGGTATTGTTGTTGAAGGCATAGTAACAGTTGAGCAGAAGCCCGTAGAAAAGCTGATACAGCGGGCGCAGGATATGGGTATTCCCGTTGAAATAACAGGGCAGGCGGCTGAACAGGAGCAGACTGTATATATGGATATTCGTGATGAATCATTCATAGAGCTGCACCAGACCGATGACGGCATTTCTTACTCCGTTTACGCTCCCGACTTGACACTCGTTGACGGCGGCGTGTGGGAAATGGAAGAATCCATGCAGCTTCTCACTGCAGCGGCGGAGATACTTTCTACCACCTCAAACGCACTTGCCGAGGTCGAGGACTATAACCACTTTATGGCGCTTGTAGATATGGACTTGGGGCTTGATATTCCTGCGGAGCTTGCACAGCTAAAAGCGGATATTCTTGCAAATCTTCCTAATGAAGCTGCCGAGGTTCTCGACGTTGATTACACCGAGGTCGATGATGAACCCACCGAAGAAAAAGCAGAGGAAACTTCGACCGAGCCTAAAAAAGTAGTTGTCAATGCTCCCGAACGAATAACCGCCGCACCTGTTATCCCAAAAAGCGGAACACCTGTCACCTACCATTTCAGCGAAAGCGATATTGTGCAGGGCGGCGCAAAATCCAAATTCAAAGCGAATGTAGAAGCTATAAAAACGCTGCAAAAGATAGAAGCCGAGAACAGATACGCAACCCCGGAAGAACAGTCCATACTTGCCGGCTATGTGGGCTGGGGCGGTATTCCGCAGGCATTTACAACAGATCGTGCCGCTGATAATATCGGTGGTAACTTGGGTGAAGCCGCACCAACAGGCTGGGAGAGCGAACAGCAGGAGCTTCGTGAACTTCTGTCCGATGATGAATACAAGGCAGCAAGAGCGTCCACGCTCACATCATTTTACACGCCCCCGGAAGTAACTGACGGCGTGTATCAAGCTTTGCGGCAATTCGGATTCGAGGGTGGTAATATTCTTGAACCGTCAATGGGAGTCGGCAATTTCTTCTCTAAAATGCCCGATGATATTCGTGACAGCTCTAAGCTCTATGGCGTAGAGCTTGATTCGATAAGTGGCAGGATAGCACAGTTACTCAATCCGGAGGATAGAATACAGATCACCGGATTTGAAAAGACCCGATTTAATAACAACTCATTCGATGTTGTTATCGGTAATGTACCGTTTGGTGACTATAGGGTGTCCGATAAGGCCTATGACAAATTAGGCTTTAAGATACATGACTATTTCGCTGTCAAGAGCATTGATAAGGTCAAGCCGGGTGGAGTTGTGGCAATCGTTACAAGTAAGTTCACAATGGACAAAATGAACGATAAAGCAAGGCGCTATCTTGCCGAACGCTGTAATTTGCTTGGCGCTGTAAGGCTCCCGAATAATGCCTTTAAAAAGAACGCAGGAACGGAGACAACAACAGATATTCTTTTCTTCAAAAAGCGTGAAACTCTTACTGTTGAGATACCCTCATGGGTACATTTTGGAGAAACGCCGGACGGCATACCATGCAATCAGTATTTCGTGGATAACCCCGATATGGTGCTCGGCACTATGGCGTGGGACGAGCGTATGAAGGGCAGATATGGCGATGACAGCCGTGTTACCACTTGTCTGCCGAAGGAGGGAGAGCCGCTTTCGGAACAGTTAAAAGCGGCAATATCCAAAATCAAGGGCAAGATCGAAACTATCACCATAGCCGAAGAAGGCAAGAAAGATATAGAGATAATGCCCGCCGACCCGACTGTGCGAAATTTCACACATACAATAGTGGACGGCAAGCTGTTTTATCGTGAAAACGAGATAATGACCGCTGTGCAGGAAACGGGAAAGACCCTTGACCGTATGATGGGTATGCACCAGATACGGCAGAAAACTATGGCGGTCATTGACGCACAGGCGAGGGGCTGTGATGACGCTGAACTCAAAAGGCTGCAAGCAGACCTCAACTACACCTATGATAAATTCAAGCGTGCCTATGGTGCAATAACCGACCGAGCCAATGAGCGAGTATTTCAGCACGATGATGATTACAACACTCTTGCGGCGTTGGAGATAGTTGATACCGAAAAGAAAACTGTTGAAAAGGCAGAGATTTTTTCAAAAAGAACTATTCTCCCAGAAACAGAGATAGTGTCATGCGATACCCCGCAGGAGGCGCTGCAAATATCCATTGACCGAAAGGGCAAGGTGGATATTGCTTTCATGGCACAGCTTGTCGGAGTGGAGCCTGATGAGGTTATATCGGAGCTTGGTACGGATATATTTCGTAACCCGCAGTTTATCAAGGACGATGACCCGCTGTCGGGGTATGAGGATGCAAGTGAGTATCTTTCCGGTAATGTTCGTGAAAAGCTGAGAATTGCAGAGGAATATGCAAAGCATATCGACAACAGTTTTGAAAAGAATGTTGAAGCCTTAAAAACGGTTATTCCGAAAGACCTTGAAGCGTCTGAAATTTCCGTGCGTATAGGTGCGAATTGGGTAGATGTCGAGGACTACAACCGCTTTCTGCGAGAGGTTCTCAAAGGCGACCCGTATACCCACCCCATAACCCGCACACGCATGGGCGAGTACAAAATTGAAGGTAGGTATCAGGACAGGTCGATAGCGGCAATGCAGACCTACGGAACAGCACGCATGAGCAGCTATCATATTCTTGAAAATCTGCTGAATCAGCGTGATATTGTTGTTCGTGACCGCCGTGAGGAAGAAGGGCGGGTTTGGTATGAGGTAAATGCAAAGGAAACTCAGCTTGCGAAGGATAAGGCTCGTATCATCAAAGAGGCTTTTAAAACATGGCTGTGGGAGAACATGGAGAGGCGTGAGAAATATGTAGAACGTTACAATAACCTTTTCAATGCGATCCGTGGTCGAGAGTATGACGGCTCGCACCAGACCTACCCCGGAAAGAATCCTGCGATACAGATGCGCCCTCATCAGAATAACGCTATCATGCGTGGCAAGCTGGGCGGCAATACTTTGCTCGCTCACTGCGTGGGCGCAGGAAAGAGCTTTGAAATGGTCGCTATCACAATGGAGAAGAAACGGCTTGGACTTATCTCAAAAGCCTGTGTGGTAGTGCCTAAACATCTTACTTTACAGATGGCGAGCGAATGGATAAGGCTCTATCCAAATGCAAAGCTGCTTGTGGCTCGTCCGGAGGACTTTACTAAAGATAACCGACAGAAATTTATCGCAAGATGTGTTACGGGTGATTACGATGCAGTCATAATGTCATTCACGCAGTTTGAAAGAATCCCTATGTCCGACGAATACCGACAGCAATTTATGGAGCGTGAGCTTGATGAAATAATGTCCGCTTTGGAGGAGGTGGACAGCTCGGACAGAGTGTCCGTCAAGGCTTTGGAGCGGCAGCAGAAAAAGCTGGAGGAGCGCCTTGAAAAGCTGATGTCATCGAAAAAGGATAACAGCCTGTGCTTTGAAAAGCTGGGCTTTGACTATCTTGTGTGTGACGAGGCTCATTACTATAAAAACTGTTTTGTAGCAACAAATGTCCACACCAATTATGGAAGGTTTTATATTTTTCATAATGCCCTCGATTATGCGAGGGCATTATGCTTGTCTTTCAGCGGTTTGTCGATCAGCTTGTAAAAGACCTCTATCCTTCTCGGCGCATTGTGCTTGCCGGGGTGTGCATCGACCTTGATGTACTCTATAAGCTGAAGTGCCATCTCACGGGTAAGCTCCTCAGCTCCCGCATAAGACTTCATACGGCGGATATACTCGTCAACATCACGCTCGTCCTGTCCCTCGGCATCGGTACGCTTTTCAAGCACCTCATATTCGGCGGCCAGCTCGTCCTTTTCGGTCTGATAATCTCCGAGCAGTCCTGCACACACCTTTTCTGGAATAAGCCCTGCCACCTTGTCCTCATACACGCTCTTGATAAGTCCGTCAAGTTCCTTGATACGCTTTTCAATCTCGTGCATTCTTTTTCTTGCGGTGTTGTCCCTTGTGGTCTTTTCGCCCTGCTTGTAGGCGAGGAGCTTTTCACGAATGTCAGGCTCATTCAGCACCAAGTCGATCTGCTTCTGAATGTCCGCAAGCACAAGTTTTTCAAGCAGCGGTGACATAATGGTGTGCGTAGAGCAGTATTCCTTGCCGTATCTGGAATATTTTCCGCAGACATAAACAGGCTCGGTGCTGTTTCTTTTGCAGCCTCCATTACGGCGCATTTTACTTCCGCAGTCGGCACAGTAACAAAGCCCAGACAGCGAGTGCATCGTCAGATTTTTACAGCTTCGCCCTGTTGCAACAGAAGCGTTTACGACCTGAACCTTATCCCACAGATCCTGAGAAATGATAGGCTCGTGATTGTTCTCGATAATCACCCATTCGGATCTGTCTTTCTTGTATTTTCGGTGATTTTTATAGCTCACTGTTGATTCCTTCAACTGCACGAGCTTACCGAGATACATCTGATTATTCAGTATTCGCCCAACCGAAGTGTTATCCCATAAGTGCTGACAGTGATAGGGGTTAGGCTTGCCGATCAAGCTGTAATAATGGTCTGACGGCACGGGGATATGTTCATCGTTCAAGGTGTTGGCGATCGCACGGATATTCATTCCCGATGCTCTCATCTCAAAGATACGGCGGACATTAGCGGCACCGATAGGCTCAACAACAGGAGTGTGCTTGCTGTCTGTGCCTTTCAGATAGCCGTATGGAGGAACAGTGGTCTTGTACTTGCCTGCTTTTGCATTTGCTTCAAATACAGCCCTCAATTTTTTTGAAGTATTGGCGCTGTGCCACTCGTTAAAAACGTTCATGATCGGAAGCATATCCATAGAAGCACTGTCCGTATTGAGCGTATCAACGTTATCTGTGAGGGCAATGAAGCGAATGTTGTACATCGGGAATATGTAATCTATGTAGCGGCCTACCTCGATATAGTTTCTGCCGAAACGAGAAAGGTCTTTACAGATTATCAGGTTTATCCTGCCGTTCTTTGCATCTTCGAGCAGTCTTTGCACACCGGGTCTTTCCTCAAAAGTCGTACCCGAAATTCCGTCATCAACGTACTCGTCATAGACCGTCCAGCCCTGCTGTTCCTCAATGTATTTTGTAAGAATGGTTCTTTGGTTTTCGATTGAAAGGGATTCGCCCTGCCGTTCATCGTCACGGGAAAGGCGCATATATATCCCAACTTTGTATTCAGTCTGCTTTGGTAACATCATAAACTCCTTTCTTCCAAAGCAGCCTTTTCCGATAAGATTATTATAGCGCACCTTATCGGAAAAAGCAATAGCTTTTGAGAAAAAATATTTATGCTGTTTTGGGGCAGGGAATGCCGTTTGTTATTTCGTTCAGCACTCTGTTGTAAGCATAATCGAACATCACATCGTTAATATCCTTGTCACCGACAAAGTGGCTGATGACCGTGTGTTTTACACCCTCGATCTCATAGGTGTTGGTATGGACAGGGCAGCTCTTGTACTGCTCGTCCATCTCCTGCATTGTTCTGTTTTTCATAGCTTTGTACTCCTTTAGCTTCTATCTTTCTATGCTTATAGAGCG
>CALCRR010000217.1 GCA_937894495.1 uncultured Ruminococcus sp.
TTTCATCTGCATACCAGTAACAGTTACTTCCTTATTCATCGTAAACCAAGCGTATGGCAGTTCAGTAAAAAAGATGACATTCCCAAAAAGCAAAGGAAAAGATAAAATAATCATATTTGTGTAGAAAAGATTATGCTTTTTCCTGTTGCGCTCTTTACAAGAATAGAGATATGTGGTATCATCAATATAAGGATTAGGTTTGCCTTAAATGAAACTCTCATAACCAGCTCTATTCTACATTTTATCAGCAGGCTTCAGGGCAAACAAATAAACTGCATCGGAGGACAGCCATATGAAAGCAAGGATACCGAAGAACTACGATTCAGCATTTGATGATAATGATTATTCAAATGCAGAATATAATCCAAGATTGCATCATATCATCAACGAGGTCATAGATAATCAGCTACGGGACAATGATCCGCCGGAAGCAAGGGAGGCACTTGACCGCCTGATGGCTCAGGGTGATACCGAAGAGGAAGCCAAGAGAAAGATAGGTGCTGTACTTGTGACGCATATCTACAACAATATGTCTCACAAGGGGAACGCCGATAACGAGGTGTACCGACAGCAGCTTAAAGAAATCAAATAAGAATATTGTGTTTAAAGGACTCTGTACCCGTTTGGGGTGCGGAGTCCTTTTTTGTTTCGTATCCAATGCAGAACTATTGCTTCTTTGCATTTCATACAAATCAAAAACGGTAAAATCCGAGCGACACTTTGCATAGATTTTTTTATCTTGGTTTGTTCAATGACACAGTAAAAATGAACAACTTGTAAACCTTCAAAAAAGTGCCTTAAAAAATTCCTTGATTTTGTAGGTATATTGGAGAATAGTGCTGCGTGACAGAATTTTCAACGGCTATTAGGCGAATAGCAATTACCAGATATAGGTTATTATATGCAAGCCAATCTCATAGTCAAATTAGATATTTTATATCTCGGCTATCATAGCTTGTCTTGTCAGTTCAAACGAATATTCTGAAAACTAAAAATTCACTCTTTCCAAAAGCCCGCCTAAGTGTGCTTACATATGAGAGGGTATGCTGCATAATCTTTCTTTCATCATTATTATTTAGAGGTCATGACCTCAAATAGAGAGCAGGATAAATCTAAATATTTTGTGAACGAGGGCAGATTTGCCTTAACTTTTGGGCCGAAATCCTAGGTATATATAGAGGTAGCTGTTTTTTGGGGTGGGATTATTTTTTATTTCAGAGTGGCAGCCTTATCTGTGATGAATCTAAATATTTTGTAAAATATCTCGAAATCCTCGAAAATCGGTTCCGAAAAATGCCCGATTCTGTACTACCTTATGGAGGGGCATTCGTTGTTCAATTAGATCAGCAGTATGGCTCTCCACTATTTTGGCGTTTATGCAATTCTGAGATTATACTTTGGGTAGCCTCATTTTCACTTAAAAATATGCCTGATTTTGTAGTGTCATATGGAAGGAGGTTTCCCGCTATGCAATCTGACGAAAAGGCATAGTTTCAAAAGCACTCATTTGCCAGGACTCACAAACTTTTGAAAAATTATCTGAAACTGGTTAACTAAAAGGGCTCCAAGTGTGCTTACTATTGAGAGGTATTATAATTTCAGCAAATAAAAATTGGGAAGTAATACGTCACACCCACATCACTTTAATCCAATAGGCAAACCATACATTTTTCATAAGGCTGATTTGGTAAATACGGAGATAATTATTACAATCTCCTTGAAACCGCTTATATTTTCCCCGAATTCTGTCGGAACTTATGAAGGGCGGTTTATTCCTTGCTGCTCTTTGCACAGATCGAGTAATACAGAATGTCACTATATCAAACAATTGTGCAACCGTCCAATCTTTTACAAAGCGGTTAAGTTTTTGCATGCTTTTTCCTTTTACCTTATGGAGAGGCTCCTTTTAGCCGAGCAAATATTTTTTGTCCAAACGTCGCTGTACTCAAAGCCGCCATATACATTATCGCCAACAATACCGCCACAGCCTTTGTGTAAGTCTTACAGTAATAGTTACAAATTGCTGAACCGACCAGAAAAATCCGCCCTGTCATGACCTACCTTTTGAAGGGACTATTCAGAAATACTATAATCATCAAATCATTAGCCATATATCAATACCGCTGACCGCACAACTCCGCTGCCTCGCCAGCAGCCGAGCATTAAGCGTCAGCCGTAACAACAACCAATCAGACCGAAAGGAGGAATTCCGGCGCACATAAATATCGTAATAACATATCCATCGGGGCTGATCACCAAGCCCTGTGTATTCGGTATGCGCAGATATATGCCGCAGTATGACTATGCCGTTAGGTCGTGTTGCAAGTAATATTATCCGCCACAGCCGAGCCATATCACTATATGAGATAAATTGTAAAGGGAAAGGAGCAAGATACCCATATTCGCTATGAGGGAGAAATACGCCAATCGTAAAGCCAACGCTGTTATCGCTTGTAAAAATGCTTACCGCCAATGCAGAATCTCGCCGCTCTGCATTGTCATAATAATTCTACCGCAGCAGCTTCGCCTAAAATATGCTGTGATAGTTATTGTGAAGCGTTTAAGTGTAAGCAGCAATCGCTGTGAGCAGAAGCTACAGCAACGCATAGGCGCTGGATATGCGATAAGTAAGAAGCACAGCATAGTGCATCTGATAATATATGCTTTCGCATAAAAGATAAACCGTCAGGCGCATATATTGTGCCCCCTGCCGAGGACGGCAGGAATTGAAAAAAATCAAATTGATACCCTAATTCTGATTTCTCGCCATAGCAAGCAAAGATTTTTCCGTACACCGGAAAAATCCGTACACCGATTTTGCGTTATCCCCGCAAAATGGTCTGTTTAGGGAACCCGTAGCCCTAAACAAATGTCCTCTTTCGAGGGCGCAGAAATATAAACATCAAAACGAAAGGAATGGTAAATATAGCAAGAAAATATAAACAGGTAAAGCGCAAGGAGCTGACCTTCGACCTGCCAGATTGGGAAAAGATAGAGCGCAGGGCGGAGGCTTGTCAGACCGACACCACAAAGTATTTGCGTAGAATGATACTGGATCGTGAGCCGATATTTTACGATATGAAAGAAATAGCCCCTATGCTAAACGGTATGAGGATAATCTCGTCAAATATCAACCAGATTGCTAAAAAGGCGAATGAGACTAACAACATCTATGCAGAGGATATCGAAATTATACGAAAGGAGATGGCTGAACTATCCCGTACTGTAAATTTATCGCTCTCCACACTACTGTCGATAAAAGCTTGAGGTACATACTCAATCCCGACAAGACCGAGGAACTGCTGTACACGGCCTCTATAAACTGTATGACCGATGCCGAATCAGCTTACCTGCAAATGCAGCTTGTCTATAACCAATTTGCGCGTGACCGCTTCGACAGTCCTCCACCTTTGGAGGGCAAAGGGACGGTGAAGGCAATTCACTACATACAGAGTTTCTCGCCGGAGGACAATGTTACGCCGGAGCTCGCACATAAGATAGCAAAAGCTTTTGTGCGTAAGATGTTTGGTGACGATGCACAGGCGGTCATCGCAACGCACGTTGACAGGCAGCACCTGCATTCACACATCATCATAAATACTTACTCTTTAAGTGGTCATAAGTTTTATGCTAACAAGGATTCTTTGAAAGAAGTGCGGAGAGTATCCGACAGTGTATGCAAAGCACTTGGTGTTGAAATAAATCCAAAGCTCACAGGCAAGGGCAAGTCGATAAAACGCTATGAATGGGAGCAGCGCAGAAAAGGCACCTCGTGGAAGGAACAGATCAGACAGGCAATCGACAGGCTGATACCCACAGTCGATACGCTTGATGAACTCTTACAGGCTATTGAAGAACGTGGCTATGAGGTCAAGCGTGGCAAGTATATTTCAATTAAAGCACCGGGGCAGGAACGCTATGTGCGTACCAAAACGCTTGGAGAAGAGTACGATGAGGAAAGCCTAAAAACACGAATACTCTATCGTGAGGTGGGTACAGGTACTACACCGGAGCTGAACAACGAATCAAAATTGCGGGCTGCCTACATCGCTATTATTGGTGATGTTCGTGTACTCGCAAGCCAGCATAAAAAGATACAGCGAAAGCGTATCATCACAGCCGAATACTCTGACGATAACGATCTTGATGTGTATAAGCTCTCGGCGCAGCTATCCGTAATCAATAAGAATAATCTTCATTCTATCGGAGTGGTAGAGAGCGAAATCAAACGCTTGAAGGATTTTTATGATAAGCAGAGGGTCGAGATAAATGAAACGATTGTGGAGCACAATCGCCTTGTGTCCTTGTGGGAGCAGGTGCAGGAGTTTTATGCACTATTAAAGAAATCCAAAGAGGGTGAGCTGTCTGATACAGAAAAACTGCGTAAGGCGGTTTGCAAGCAGGCAATGGAACAGAATGATATTCTGAACTCCGCAGATGTGGACTCACTACGCAGGAACGTGAAAAGTTTATCCAAGCGTGTAAGCAGTATGAAGGATAATCTTGAAAAGTGTCGGCAGCGGTATGAAGTATACTGCGATATGCGGGACACATACAATAAGATTTCTAAAGGTGACTACATATCAAATCTTGTAGAGGAAGAACGTCAGCGGAGAGAGCAGGCTAATAAGAAAAAGCCACGCAGATAAATATTTCAAAATTATAAAAGGAGTTTTTTATGGCAAAGAAGGATTCGCCAATTATGAAAAAGGTTAAGAGCCTGAGAGATATTCGGGCTCGTATTGATACGATCAACAAAGCGGCACAGAACAAGCAAGAGGAATTTGAACTCACGCTTATGGACATTGAAGATGACCTCGGCTGCAATGATGATACGCTTAAAGCGCTCGGCAGGATAGTCACCAGATATTTTGGTATTACTATCACGCCGGAGATTTTTGAAGCAGAGGTCAAGCGTATATTGGCAATAAAAGGTGTGCCGGAATACATAGAGAGTATGAAGCCCTCGCTGCCTTATGCCAAGGAATTGGCTGCGCTTGCCGAGGTTATGAAAGAAATATCAGTCAAGCAAGCAAATGATACTTACCCTGCTAACTAATATTACGAAATTTTTAAGAGGGTAATAAATGCTTGAAGCTTTGATAAACAAGAAAGGAGCAAAAAGACCGTAGGAGATATAATAATACATGAAAGGATAATTAGAATGGAGAAAAATAAATATCTGTTGGTACCCCTTTGCGGGCAGAGGTACAGCCGGATAGGAAAGGGACAAATGTTAACAAATTGTTAAATTTGATATTTCCAAGGTTTAGGGGTTGATTTTTAGCACTTTAAAGTGTAAAATCGTTATAAGCAAAGGGGGACTGATTATCCCCGACAGGGGAAGGAGGGTTAATGTACAGAAAGACAGAAAACGCGGCTAAATGCCGAGCGTTAGGTAAAGATAATTGTTTCTGCTGTGTGAATAAAGGACATTGTAAAGCGGAACACTCCGATCTCCTTGCAAAAAAGGAGGCGGTCAGATGAGGAAGCTGCTTTACGGACAGGCGGAGTATTATTACTCACTCAGCTGCGAAATGACGGAAAAGCTTGAGGAGAGAGGGCTAATTACTGCAGATCAGCGCAAGCGTATCGACGAGCTTGACCGCAGGTCAATTTATGAAATGTACCCGTCTGTAAATGATATGGATAATGATAATGTCTGCAAGGACAATGACAAAAGTAATGTAGCTTCATAAAAAGCAAACATATATAAAGTAGATGCGGAGCAGGTTGGTCACCTGTTTCGTATCTAACAAACTAAGTCATCTGTTTTGCAAGTATTATAAGTTTATGGTCAGGATAAAAAGAAGGGAGATGTAATAAAATGAATAATATGATCGTAGTGCCTGCCGCGGCGAAGATAAAGAAGGGACTGATAAGGGTCGCAGCATATTGCAGAGTATCAACTAACAGTGAGGATCAGGAGCATTCTTATGAAGCACAGGTGAGATATTTTACATCGCTGTACCGCAGCTCTCAGACAGAAACTCTTGTCGGTATATATGCCGATGAGGGTATATCGGGGACAAGTCTTGATAAGCGTACGGAGTTCCATAGGCTGCTTGAGGATTGCAGAGCAGGTAAAATTGACCGAGTGGTAACAAAGTCGGTCAGCCGCTTTTCCCGAAACACAAAGGATTGTCTTGAAAGTCTGCGGGAGTTAAAAGCTCTTGGTGTAACGGTAGCATTTGAAAAAGAAAACATAGACACTGCACGCCTGTCTGATGAAATGATGATAACGGTCATGGGCGGACTTGCGCAGGAGGAATCACAGTCTATATCAAGAAATGTTCGCTGGAGCCTGCAAAAGCGTATGGCATCGGGAACACTTCGCCACGCGAGGGTGCCTTACGGTTATTTAAAGGACGATGAGACAGGAAACCTTATAGTCGCTCCCGAGCAGGCGGAGGTCATTCGCAGGATATTTGAGATGTACGTCAACGGTACAGGCGCAAGAAAAATAGCCCTTGCTCTTACTGATGACGGGATACCATCACCGACAGGCATAGCATGGAATCAGAAAACCATACTGAAAATTCTCGATAACGAAAAATACACAGGCGATACTCTGTGGCAGAAAACCTACTCGGAGTTTATGGGAGAAAAGTTCAAACCGAATATGGGACAGGCACCCAAGTTCTACATTGAGGGTAGTCATCAGGCGATAATCAGCAAGGAATTATTTGAGCTTGCAGGCAAGGTAAAAAAGAAAGCGGCACCGAAGGCTGCGGTTGAAAATGAAACACCGTTCAGAAAAAAGCTGTACTGCGGCAGGTGCGGTCACACATACGCATATATTACATCAAAGCGTCGTGACTACTGGCAATGCGGCTGTCGGTATGCTATAGATAAGTCCTGCGGCAACAGAGTATTGTATAACGATGAATTAGAGAATGCTTTTACCGCTATGTGTGATAAGCTCCATGCACACGGCAGCGAGATACTTGGGAAATGTGCATCACAGCTTGCAGAGCTTCAACGTCTGGAACAGTTCGGAACGGCAGGCGGAGTTAAGCGATTAAAGGAGCTTGCCGAGCTTAAAGATCAGAAGCAGAGGTTCAGAGGATTGTTTGACAAGCATTTTATCTCGGAGGAAAAGTATCATATACAGGTCGATGAGATAGATCTGAGAATAGAGCAGATAACAAGAGATATAAATAAGCTGTCTGATTCCGGCTGCGGTATCAGCGCAGATATAAATATGCTTGTGGAGATGTTCGGGGACTATGAGGGAACAGACAGCGACAAAAAGGAGGTGCTTGAAACGGCAATAGAAAGAATATCAGTCACAAAGGATAAGCTGACTTTCAGACTAATGGGCGGACTTGAATTCACGGAAAGGGTGTGAGGATATGGCGAGCAAGAAAACACCGTATGGTTACATACTTATTAACGGCAGCATAGCGGTCGATGCGGAGGAAGCGGAGGTCATAAAGCGGATATTTGCAGACAGGATCAGCGGCCTTTCGGGAGTGAAAATAGGCACATCACTTTATGCCGAACATATCCCGACCTTTGCGGAGGACGAGAAAAAAGCTGCCGACAGGGTGTATTCAATTCTTAACGATAAACGCTACTGCGGCAGCAATGAGTATCCTACTATTATAAGTGAAGAAACATTTATAAAGGCTAAAGGCAGTATGAATAAAAAGACCTTCGGCAAGGAACAGGACACCTACACCGTTCTGAAAAAGATGTCATTCTGTACAGAGTGCGGGAAAAATATGGTCCATTTCTCCGATAAGTCGGACGTTAAGCGCTGGAGGTGTACAACAAAAGGCTGTATCAATTCCAAGCCGAGGATAAGCGATGATAGCTTTTTGCGGGCAGTACTGGGTATTCTGAACTGCGTTATCGAAACGCCGGAAATGCTTGATACAGGTGAGACGCTTACGGAATATATACCGAATGAAAAGATCTCGCAGCGTGAAGCCGAGCTCAAGGAGCTAATTAATGCTGTTCCGATAGATAATGAAAAGATAAAGTCAAGGCTTCTTGAACTGGCTGCCGCTAAATACATGTGCTGTACATACAGCCGTGCGCCATATATAACACAGGAACTTATAAATATAATAAGCGGTTATGAGCCTATAGAAAAGATAGACAAGGAACTGCTTACAAGGATAGCTGAAAAAATATCTGTAAACAAGAACAAAGAAATATCGGTAACATTCAAAAACGGTAAATGCATTACAGCATAAGGAGGGAGAGAGATGGCAAGACCTATTGAAACAGCAGCAAACGTCAAGGTCATTCCGGCAATGAGCCCTGCGGAGCTTAAACAGTCAAAATACAAACAGACAAGAGTTGCCGCCTACTGCCGAGTGTCAACCAATCACGAGGAGCAGCAGAACAGCTACCAGGTGCAGATCGAGTATTACACAAACCTTATCAACTCAAATCCCGAATGGACTATGGCGGGCATTTTTGCAGACGAGGGCATCAGCGGTACGCAGACCAAAAACCGCAAGGAGTTTAACAAAATGATACGCAAGTGCAAGCAGAAAAAAATAGACCTTGTATTATGCAAGTCTATCTCACGCTTTGCCCGAAATACTGTAGATTGTCTGGAATATATAAGGGAGCTGCGCCTGTTGGGTATAGGTGTAATCTTTGAAAAGGAGAACATCAATACTCTTGCTATGAACAGCGAGTTTATCATATCGCTCTACGGCTCGTTTGCACAGGCGGAAAGCGAAAGCATCAGTAAAAACGTATCCTGGGGTATAGAAAAATCCTTCAGAGAGGGCAAGGTGAAATATGTTATGGATAAGACTCTCGGCTATCGTATGGGCGATAACGGCATACCGTATATCGTGGAGGAGGAAGCTGAGATCGTGCGGCATATTTACAGGCTCTTTCTTGACGGGCTAAGTATGCAGCGCATAGCAGATGTTCTGCAAGCGGAGGGCATTGCCAGACGAAGCGGCTGCACTACTTGGAATCGGAGCAATATCAACTATATCCTCAAAAACGAGAAATATGCGGGGGACGCTATTCTGCAAAAGAGCTACACGATAGATTGCATCACACACAAGCGTGTTAAGAACAATGGCGAGAAAAACAAGTACATACTGCACGACTGTCACCCCGCTATTATTGACAGGGACACCTACAACCGTACCCAGCAGGAGCTTGCAAAGCGGGGGGCAATAAAAAAGCGCAGCGACAAGGCTGTGACCGAGCAGGGGCGTTATGCGAGCAAGTATGCACTCAGCGATATAATGATCTGCGGCGAGTGCAGTACACCATACCGCCGTGTAGTATGGAACTCTCACGGAAAGAAGCTGCCTGTATGGAGATGTATCAACCGTATCGAACATGGTACAAAATACTGCAAGTGCTCACCGTCTATAAATGAGGAAAAGCTGCACCAAGCTATAATAGGCGCTATGAATGAGGTGTATGAGCAGAATACAGCTTTCTTGGAGTGTATGAAGATGAATATCGGCATTGTTCTGAATGACGAGGACAGGAATAACGCTAAAAAGGTTAAAATAGAAAAGCGCCTTGCAGAGATAGACAAGGCGAGGGATGATCTGATACATCTTGTGACCACCGGGGCGGTCGGGGAGGATTCTCTTGACAAGGAGTTTGAAGCTCTGAATGCTGAGGAAAAATATCTGAGAACACAACTGGAGGAAATACAGGGTCAGGCTGTCAAGCGTGACGAGGTCAGGTACTCCATAATTTCTGTAATTGAGGAACTGGAGCAGTTTGAGAAACACAAGACCATGTATGATGATATAGCGGTCAGAAAGGTCATAGAGTGCATAAGAGTGCTGTCAAAAACGGAGGTGCAAATTATTTTCAGGGGCGGCTTTGATATGAATGTTGAGGTGGAAAAGTAAATATAAACAGCCTGCGTTTCGGCGCAGGCTGTTGTTGTCTTACAGCAAGTATACGGCACTTTGAGATCAGATTTCTTTCTGTGTAAGCTTACCGTTGGCACATTCATTTTTATATAGGCCATAAACATAAGCCGAGCTTTCAAGATAAAGCCCGGTGTCGGTATCGTTCAGCTTTGAAAAGGTATCGGAGGAGAATCAAGATTTGTTCCGTGGTACAGCTTCATTGCAGCACACCTCCGTTTTTCTCGCATATCATCAGCATATCGTCAAGCGCATCATCAAACGAAAGCGTGTGCTCTATTTCGTAGTTGTCCTTAATAAACTCTATTGCCTTATAGGTGAACAGAAAGCTGAAGGCTTCCTGTAATGACAAGCCGTGTTTGTGAGCGAATTCGCTGACACAGGCAACTGTATAATTGATCTGTTTTCTGTATTCACTCATAGTGAAGCCCCCTTTCCTTGCTTTTATTATACCACAGATATTACCTTATTGCAAGTATATGATAAGCATTTTCATTTGTTTTTCATTTCAGTAGTTATAAAACAAAACAGCCTGTTTTGTTGCACAGGCTGTTGTACTCTTATTCGTCGGGAAGTTCCGGCAGGTTTGCCAGTTCCTGCAGCTTTTTACGGAGAATATCTTTATCGGGGAGCTGCAGCTGATATTGAGCTACCATCATAGGGGAAAGTGTGCGGCTCATGGCGTACTCTACTACCTCGTCTTCTTTTGAAGCACACAATATCAGACCAACACTCGGATTTTCGTCCTCCTTCTTGACTTGCCTGTCAAGGCCCTCAAGATAAAAATCCATTTTAGAGATATATTCCGGCTTGAATTTGCCTATTTTCAGTTCGATAGCAACAAGGCATTTCAGGCTTCTGTGATAGAATAGAAGATCAATGCGAAAATCCTCATTAGCGACCTGAATAGGGTATTCTTCTCCTACAAAAGTGAAATCTCTGCCGAGTTCAAAAATGAAATCCTTCATTCCCTTTATAAGCGCTTTTCTGAAATCTTTTTCATGAAAAACATCCGGCAGATCAAGAAACTCTATAACATAGGAGTCAAGGAAAGGATTCCGAATGGAGCTGATTGGCTCCGGCAGCAGCTTATCCTTTGACAGCATATACCGCTCATAATAACCGCTGTCGATCTGGCGTTCGAGTTCACGAGAGCTATAATGTTCTTTAATCGAAAGATTAATATAAAACTCACGTTCTTCATTGGTTTTACAGCCTGACATTATCAGCAAATGATTAGTCCAGCTCAATTGTGTCAGCAGTGCTGACACAATCTCGTTATCTGCATAAAGCTCATAAAACTGCTTCATTCTGTAAAGCCCGCGTCGGTTAAAACCTTTGATACCGGGAAATTGATCTTTTATATATTCTGCAATGGAATCAATATATTTATCACCGTAGTCGGTCGATTTCATTTGCTCGGAGAGAAACTGTCCTATGCTCCAGTACATAAGAATAAGCTCCTCGTTGACTTTTTTGTAGGCACGCTCACGAGCGGTGGAGATAATGTCAGCTATCTGCCTGAAATTGTTGTCAAGTTCATTCATATCACAAATCACCTATTGCTAAAAATCTATTAAATAATATACCACAGAACCGCATGAGGTTCGAGTGCTATTTCCCATTTTCCTTCTTCTCATCAGTCTTATCAATTTCCTTCAGCGCATACTCACAGCACTGTATTACAAGCTGATTAAAGGAAATATCATTCTGGGCAGCCAGCTTTTCAAGCTTGGCAATAAGCTCGTCGGGCATACGGACAGTTTTATTGGACGAAGTCGGCTTCTTTATTTCAAACATGATCATGTCTCCTTGCAAGTGTTATTCTGATTATTATTTTACACTATTATCGCTATAAATAATATATTCAATATTATAGTGCAAATATACTTGCAAATATGAATTTGAAGTGATATAATAATAGAAATTATTATATCGGAGTTGATCTGAATGAACATATATACAGTAGCCTTTTTCGGTCACCGACAACCGTTAAGCATTTTAGTGCTTGAGGAACGTCTTATGCCTATCCTGCGTGACCTAATAAACAGCAAGGATTACATAGAGTTCCTTGTTGGCAGGGACGGAGAGTTCGATCAAGTCATGTCCTCGGCTGTACGCAAGGCAAAAGAGAACTATGCCTGTGGGAACGTATCGCATATTCTTGTCCTGCCGTATGAGAGGGCAGACTACCGTGACAACAGGGAGAGCTTTGAGCAATATTATGACGAGGTGGAAATCTGCTATGAATCCTCGCAGGCTCACCCGAAGGGGGCTATCTATGAGCGCAACAAGCAAATGGCTATGCGGGCCGACCTTATCATCTGCTATATTGAGCACAGCTACGGCGGAGCGTTCAAGGCTGTACAGTATTCCGAGAGTCTGGGCAAGAGGATAATAAATCTTGCAGAACAGTAAAACGCCCGACCAGCTTTTCGGGGCTGTCGGGCGTTCGTAAAACTCCTTATTTTACGCCCACCCACGGAAATCCCTGAAATATCGGCAACTATC
>CALCRR010000218.1 GCA_937894495.1 uncultured Ruminococcus sp.
GTACCAGACCGCCCTTTCAAACGTGTGCAGCGACAGCTACTTCTGTGCGCTGGGGTGTATTGATAATGACAAGCTGGAAGGATTTACAGCCAGACTTTGCAAAAAGCTGCTGACTAAAAAGGGCTTGGGCAGCGGCAGGCAGGACGTAAGACAGCTGACAGCCCTGACGGAGCACGGCTGCATGACCCGGACAGAGACTCTTGAAAGCTATATTGATATCTACTCAATGGCAGATGAATATTATGCCTGCGCACATCTGGTGATAGAGGCTATCGCTAAGGAAGCTGTGAAAAGGAGCTTTGATATCGTGCTCTGCCCCTCTCACGCCTTTAATAATAACATTTATGAGCACCTGCTTATCCCCGAGCTGGGGGTCGCGCTGATATCCTACTCTCCCCTGACTGAGCTTTCAGTGGCAGACGCAAAGCCCATAAACCTGGGCAGATTTTATAAGAAGGAGCAGCTCACAAGACTGAAAACAAGGCTGAAGCTCAACAAGCTGACCGCCGCCAGCCTTGCCGACGAGACCTATGATACCATCAAAAGTGCAAAGGCTGTGCACGATGATATCGAAAAGTATTACATCGAAGCCATGAGCTTTGATAAGCTGGACGATGTGTGTGATAAGCTGATCGAGGAGATCAGAAAAAGGTGATAAAAAAGCGGTGCCGCTCTTACAGCTGACACCGCTTATTCTATGCTGTTTAAACCAGTCCCTGAAATTCCTCCTCGGTGATGATCGCCACACCAAGGCTCTTTGCCTTTTTGTTTTTGGTCGAGTTTGAGGCCGAGTCGTTATTTATTAGATAATCGGTCTTGCCCGACACTGCCGACGCCACCTTGCCGCCGTTGGCTTCGATGTAGTCTTTAAGCTCATTGCGGTTTTTCCAGATGTGCACAGCGCCTGTTATAACAAAGGTCTTGCCCGATATGCCCGAGGTGCTGTTTGTCTCCTCGGGGGCTTTTATTTTAAGCTCAGCTATAAGGTCGTGGAACTCTTTAAGGTTGTTTTCTTTGCTGAAAAACTCCACATAATCATTAGCCAGCCCCTCGCCGATACCGTCGATAAGCACCAGCTGCTCACGGGTGAGCTTTTCTATCTCCCCAACTGTGGTATACTCAGCACAGATAAGCCTTGAAGCCGCCCTGCCGATGTTGGGTATGCCAAGGGAGTATAGCACCCTGCCAAGGTCGGTCTCTCTTGAAGCCTCAACAGCCTCTGCCAGCTGATCGTATGACCTTTCGCCGAAGCCTTCAAGGGCGATTATCTTATCCTTATGCTCAGTAAGGTGGTAGAAGTCGCTGAGCTCCCTTAAAAAGCCGTTTTCAACAAAGGCTTTTATGGTCGATGAAGCCATGCCAACTATATTCATGGCGTCACGCTGAACAAAGTGCTCAAACTTGCCCAGGTGCTTTGCAGGGCAGTCATGGTTGGGGCACACAAGGGTCTCCACCTCGTCATCTGATATCATAAGCTTTGTTTCAGCTTTGCAGGCTGGGCAGGTCTTTGTGACAGCATTAGTTACCACATCTTCTGTGTGCTCAGTCTTGTTCTCCCCCACCACAGGGATTATCATATTAGCCTTGTATACCGATATGGTATCACCCACTGCAAGGTTGAGCTTTTTCATTATGCTGATATTATGCAGCGACGCCCTTTTTACCGATGTCCCCTCCAGCTCAACAGGGTCAAAAACTGCTATGGGGTTAATAAGTCCCGTGCGGCTGGGTGACCATTCTATCTCCCTGAGAACAGTATCTGCCGTTTCGTCAGCCCATTTGAACGCCATGCCGTTACGGGGGTGGTGGACAGTTTCGCCCAGGCTCTCGCCGTAGGCTACGTCATCATAGGTCAGCACCAGCCCGTCTGAGGGCAGGTCGTTATTTTGTATCTCCTTCTCAAACCACTCAACAGCTTCGATAAGGGAGCTTTTATCAACTATTTTGCCGTAAACACGCTGAAAGCCCTGCTGCTCCAGCCAGTCAAGCCTGCCTGCTACGGAATTATTCTCATAGCCCTCAGCTTCCACAAGGGCAAAGGCGTAAAAATTCACCGACCTGTCGGCAACTATCTTTGAGTCAAGGCTCCTGAGCGTACCTGACGCCAGGTTTCTGGGGTTTTTATATGGCTCTGAGCCCTCGGGCAGAGTTTCGTTTACCCTGTTGAAATCGCTGTAGCCTATGAGCGCTTCGCCCCTTAACGCCAGATGACCCTTAAAGGGTATCTGCGCAGGTATGCCCTTTATATGCCTTGCGTTGGCGGTCAAGTCCTCCCCCACCTCGCCGTTGCCGCGGGATACAGCCTGAGTCAGCCTGCCGTCATCATAGTAAAGGCACACGGTGAGCCCGTCCAGCTTCCAGCTCAAAAGCCCCTTTTGCTCACCCAGCCAGTCTCTCAGCTGCTCTCTGTCCTTGGTCTTGTCGAGGGAGAGCATTCTTCTGGGGTGCTGCACCTTTGGCAGATATGATGTTACCTCATAGCCCACATTCTGGGTCCTGCTTCCGTTTAAAATAATACCTGTTTCCTGCTCCAGCGCTTCAAGCTCGTTATAAAGCTTATCATACTCGGCGTCGGTCATTATGGTCGAGCCTGTGTTGTAGTAAGCGTCTGCTGCTTTTGAAAGCTGTGCATTAAGCTCCTTCATGCGCTGTATCTTATCTGCTGCCATGATATTTTTTGCTCCTTCTGAAAGATCATCTGATAAAATGAGTTGACTGCCTGGGCTCAGTTTCGGGCAGACCGAATTTTTCTTTGCCCAGAGCTATTGATTTTATAAGAAAGCTCATATTCCTTGCCAGAGTTCTCATGGTCTGCAAGCCCTCTGCGTCCTGCTCAGCCTCGCCCTTCTGCAAGCCGTGAACGCTGTTCCAATACTGGCTTGAAGCTACGGGCATATTGCTTATGGTGAAATACTTGTTAAGCTCATCAAAGGTGGCAGAGCAGCCCCCTCTTCTGGCAACAGCCACACTTGCGCCCACCTTCATGGTCTTATCAAAATGGGTGCTGTAGAACAGCCTGTCGAGACAGGCGATAAGGGTAGCATTGGCAGAACCGTAATAAACAGGGGTGGCAGCTATAAGACCGTCAGCCTCCTCAAACTTAGGTGCAAGCTCGTTTACAACATCGTTGATAACGCACCTGCCCTTTTCAAAACAGCCGCCGCAGGCAACACAGCCCCTTATGCTTTTGTTACCCACCTGACAGACCTCTGTCTCAATACCCTCATCATTAAAAACCTTTACCAGCTCGTTGACAGCAACAGCGGTGTTGCCGTCCTTTCTGGGACTTCCGTTAAGTATCAGCACTTTCATAAAAAATACCTCCTGTATGATATTTTTGGTCATGCTTTAGTATATTATGCCCTTGTATCAAAAATTCTCAGTCCTTCTTTTTGTTTCTGAGTTTAAGGTCGATAAAATCGTTAAAGCCCCCTGATTTTGCAAGTTCACGCTGCTTTTCCATATACTCCTTCATCTGCTCCAGCAGCGAGCGCTCCGACTCAAAGGCTTTGATAAACCTGTATTTTTCCCGTCTTTCCTCGGCAGCCATACGTATTTGCTTTTTGAGCTCCTCATAGCGAATGACCATCTCATTCTCCTCGGCAAAGGTCTTTATCTTTGCTGTGAGCTTGAAGGAGTAGGACAGATCGATGATAAGTATGCCGTAAAACATTCCGATCACAAAGCTGAAAAGCAGATTTTTTGAGAACCATTCAAGCCCGTTGAGTATCCTCGGGTGGATAAAAAAGTAGTAGACCGCCCCCAGCAGCGCCCAGTAGACAGAGAACCTGAGACATATAACGCCCTTATAATTGAACCTCATCTCTGAGTAATCCCACAGCTTTAAATGCCGCCTGATTATAAAGACCTCACCTGCTATCAGCTCGATAAATGTCATGGCGGCTGCCATTAGTATGAACAGCAGAGTTTTTCTCAGCACATCGTTATCAATATCAATATATTTTTCAAGAGCTGCCAGCAGGTATAAAAGCGTCAGCCCGAAGCCGTAAAGCGGCAGGCATGGTCCGCACAGAAAGCCGGGGTTTATCCATACCCTTTCTTTATTGGCAGGCTTGAAGCGCCTGTAAAAAACCTCAATACACCAGCCCAGCATACTGCCCGATGAGAACAGCAGCGCCAGTATCATAAAATCATACACAATAGTCATAAAATGATCTCCGCTCAATAAATGCTGATATAATTATACTATAATCCTTTAAAAATGTCAATTGTCCTCACCGGACGGGTGCTCACCGCACGGGGTATTTCCCCCACCTGCCGCACTATTGTATGATAG
>CALCRR010000219.1 GCA_937894495.1 uncultured Ruminococcus sp.
AGGTTAGCCGCTATGAAAAAGTATTTGATGAGATACTTTTGAAAAGCTGTGCGAAGAATGCTGAAATAATCGATGTCGAAAATCCGTCCACTCGCTTCTGTGAGAAGCTGAAAAGTCTGCTGGACAGTGGTCGCTGTTATGTTGAAACAAAAGGTTTTGACTCGCAGCCACGTCAGAAAAACTGCATCGGCTTGCAGGACGATGAGCACTATTATCTGTTCGCAGACGCTGCGCACTCGGAGGTCAGACGGCTGTGCGCCGAGCAGGGCGAGCATTTCTCTATCAGCAAAAACGAATTGCTCCGTCAGCTTCGCAAAGAGGGTTTGCTGCTGTCAAGAACGAGCCGCAACACTGTCACGGTCAGGGATAACTCCAATACTGTAGTGAATGTGGCAATGCTTGATAAGCGGAAGATAGAAGAACGGCTGTCGGGCGATTTGTGCCCTCCGACAGCCGAGTTCGGGTAGTTTAACCACCGAGCCGACAAAACGCCGCCGTGAGCGATTTGTCGGCGTTTGTAGACGAGGTACGGCAAAAGAATTTTTAACGGAAGGAAGATGATAAAAATGGAGTAAAAAAACGGCAGTCGGCATATTGCACAGACCATCCCATGTGAGAGTACCTATGGCGTAAGGAGAAAGGAATCGCAGGTTAAAGCGGCAGGATTGCCGCGTTCACAGCGGACGGCAAAGCCGACGGCAAATTGGGGCTTTTCGACAAGGTCTTGTGCAATATTTTTAGGGGTTGCGGTTTTGGAATGTGTTACTGTGACAGGGTAACTTGCCGAAATCATGACCGAAATATAAGCAGAAAAGAAAAATCGAACAGTATTAAAGGAGGCTTTACAATGGCAAATAAGGAAAAACAGGCTGTATGGCTCTACCCCGAAACCAAAGAGTTAATGGTCAGCCACTTGTCAGCGGCAAATGCTAAGTCGCAGAGCGAATTTATTGAGAAAGCAATAAAATTCTATGCAGGATATCTCGATTGTAATTCAGATAATGCGAGTGAGTATCTCAGCTCAGTAGTGTCAACTGTGATGGACGGAATCGTCAAAGGGTCAGAGCAGCGTATCAGCAGAGCGCTGTTCAAGCTGGCGGTGGAGTCTGCAATGCAGTCTCACATACTTGCGGCAGTAAGCGATGTAGATGAAACTGATGTAGGCAAGCTATATGGAATGTGCGTAGACGATGTCCGAAAGATAGATGGCATCATTGATTTCCGCAGAGCCTACAAATATCAAAAGGAGTAATAAACTAAACGTGGAGAAAATACGAACAGGAATATATGTATCAAGTGATGTGCTTGCTGAGTGCGATGACTACTGCTCCAATCACGACATAAGCCGATCGGAGTTGATAGAGCAGGCGCTGAGGCTGTTCCTTGCAACAAGAGCTGTCGCCAATAAGTCAGATGTGCTCGTGCCGGAGCTTGCGGAGTGTATTGCTCATGCAAGTGACGAGGGCATAACAAAAATTTCAAAAGGCTTGTTCAGATATGCTGTCGAGGTTGAAATGCTGATCGCTATTCTTGCTGACACCTTTGAAGTCAGCAAAAACGAGTTGAAGGACATCAGGCGTGAAGCGGTGAACAATGCTCGCAGGACAAGAGGTAAGATAAATCTTGATGACCTTATTACTCGTAGTTATGCCGAGGGGATAATCGATGATGATTGACCCAACCAATGACGGGGTAACGACCTGTGACGTGGTCTCAGATGGGGGAACGAACGGTTCCGTCATAAAAGGTTATGAAACTTGATATCGAATCAGTAACTGAGAGATGCAGTCCCCAAATAGGACTGAGTTTTTCTAATGTCAGAAAACGGAATTTGATTCCGACATATCAAGGGTACTGCAAACCAGCGTACCCTTGAAGATCACTATGAAAGGACGATGTACTATGAACATCACACATACCAGACGAACAACAACCAAGACAACAAGGAGTGCGATAATCACATGGCAGAAAACAAAAAAGAAGCTAAGATTACTATGCTTACCATCAAAGAAGCCGCCGCTTTGGTGGACGGTTTGACCGAATACAGGGTCAGAGAATTATGTAGGTCGGGTGCTCTGCCTTGCTTCAAGGCGGGCAAGAAATACCTGATAAACAAGGATATTCTGTACAAATACCTGAACGGCGAGTTGGTGGTTCAGTAGAAAAATGTGTTGTAGAAATTAAAGATGAGCCTGTCGGCTGGCAATGCCCGTTAGTCTGTGGTAATGTGGTAGCTGTCGACAGGCAAATTTATGAAGGAGGAAACGCAATGGCGTATATCGAAAGAAGAAAAAACAAGAAAGGCGAGCTGACCGCCTATCGCTTCCGTGTGTATAACGGCTATGATGTGAAAGGCAAGCAGATGGTTCAGTTCAAAACATGGGTGCCGCCCGAGGGCATGACCGCAAAGCAAGCGGAGAAAGAAGCCCAGCGTTTGGCGGTGCTGTTCGAGGAAGAATGCGCTCACGGTCAGGTGACGGCTACAGTAAAATTCCAGAAGCTGTGTGAGCAGTGGTTCGGTGAGTATGCGGAGTTGAACCACCGCAGCACGACCTTGCAGAGGGAACACCTTCTCGCTGGTCGTATCTACCCTGCGCTCGGACATCTCCGTATCGACAAGATCACAGCAAGAGACATTCAGTAATTCATCAACAGTCTCGCCAAGCCCGGAGCTAACAAGCGCAACGGCAAGCCACTATCGCAGAAAACGATGCGGCACCACTTGTCGTTCATATCCTCGATTTTTGAGTATGCGATAAGGCTCGATATGGTCAGCACCAACCCTTGCAGTAAGGTAATAATACCCAAAATCGACGCTAACGGCAGAGTGTACAAGAAGCCCGAAAAGCACATCTACACAAAGGAACAGGCCAAGGAGTTCATGACGATCTTGCGCGAGGCGCCGATGAAATATCGAGTGTTCTTTACACTGGCTATCTACACCGGCTGTCGGCGCGGGGAGATACTCGGCATCGAGTGGAAGAACATCGACTTTGAAAACCGCACCATAATGATCGACCACACATCGAACTACACAGCTAAAAATGGTATCTACACCGACGCTACCAAGACTGATAAATCAACTCGATTGGTTGATCTGCCGCCGACAGTAATAGAACTGCTCAAAGCCTACAAACACGATCAGGACAGCTACAAGGCTAACCTCGGGGACAAGTGGCAGGAGCATGACCGCCTTTTCACCAAATGGGACGGTAGCCCGATGCACCCAGCGACACCCTACTCATGGCTGAAGAAAGAATGTGAGCGCCGGAGCTTCCCGTTCTATGGGGTTCACACCCTACGTCACTTTTTTGCCTCGGTAGAAATTGAAGCGGGAGTTGACCCGACCACCGTTGCGGCAATGCTTGGGCATTCGACTCCCCAGACAACTTTGACAACCTATTCCCATTACTTTGCAGAGAGCAAAAAGCGGGCGAGCAATATCGTGGCTGATGTGCTTGAAGGGAAGGATGCGGGATAGTACACAAACAGTACACACAAAAAAAGGCGGGAGCCCCCACCTACAGGGCTCCCGCCGTTGCTTTTTCCAAAATAAGGTCCAAAATAAAGTCCAAACACAGTTTTTTGGCAAAAAAAGAGCCCCGAAACGCCGTAGTTTCGGGGTTTTTGATTGGTGCGGCAAACGGGACTTGAACCCGTACGTCAAGGACACACGCCCCTCAAACGTGCCTGTCTGCCAGTTCCAGCACTGCCGCATCTTTTAGTTTTATGAGGGACCGGATTTATCAATCCAGCTTAATTATTATACCACAGTGCGGCGTGATTGTCAAGGGTATTTACGAAAAAAATTTGGGTATATGTATTTTTATATGGTGCATATGATTTTCTGCATATCTGCCTTTCTTTCACGACTGTGCCCCTTATCGCGCAAACTGTGCGGCTGTTTTTGCAAGCTGTGCAAAAGCTCTTGATTTCTTCGGCGGTGAGCGCTATAATATAACCATGATGACCGAAAGAACAGCCTGAGCTGACAGCTTCGGTCAGGAAGGAGGTCGGCAAGCTGATGAAGATCAAGCTGATCGTCAGTGAAGAAAAATATACAGCCATCGCCCGTGAGCTCATCGAAAAGGGCTTCGAGATAGACGACGATGCACAGCTCATACTATCCGAGCGCAACGTCTATGCCCACTATCTTATCGGGCGCAGAGAGGGCGAGCTTTTCAGGCTGGTCACGTCTGAGATATCTCATATCGAAAGCTTTGCCCACGATGTGGTCGCCCACAGCGGCGGCGTTGAGTATAAGCTGTCGGAGCGCCTTAGACGGCTGGAGGAAATACTCTCTCCCAAGGATTTTATCCGCATAAGCAATTCGGTGATAGTCTCTGTGAGCCATATTAAGAGCATAAAGCCTGCCCTGGCGCAGAAATTTATACTCACCATGTCAGACGGCTCCAGGGTAGATGTCACACGGAGCTATTACTACATTTTCAAAGAGTTTCTGGGTATTTAAGGGAGGTAAACTGATGAGCGTTATAGTTGTTTTGATAGTTGCAGCAGGGGCAGTGTCCGCTGCAGCAGTGTTTTTCCTGTATCAGATCTATATGCATATCTACAAAAAGAGGATTGCCCGCAGAATGGCGGAGAATAATTTCGGCGAGCCCTTTGTGCAAAAGCCCATGCTGTCACCGCTTAGGTTCGTGCTGACAGCTGCCGCAGCGGTTTTTCTGCTGTATCTTATACTCGCCGTGGCAGGCGCATATCTTTACTCTGCCCGAACCAGTACAGTTTCCTCAGAGAGCAGTGCACAAAAACAGGCATTCTGCTTTGAGCCCATAGACGACAGCCAGCTCCCCCAAAGCCTGCTGGGCGGTGTTGAGCCGGGGCAGGATATCTCGGGCTATACCCTTAAAAAGCAGTCAGACGGCGATATCACCTTTTACTGCTATGTCAACGATAACCTGTATGGCTCCTCCTTCCCTCAGCTGCTTATCTACAGCGAATATACGGGCAGCAGCGATTATTACACCAAGGGGGACAGTATGGTCTATGAAAACGGCAGCACAGGCTACTCCACAAGCGGCTTGTATGACCACGACGAAAGCGTTCGCTGGTATGCCATAAACGCAGGCAGCTTTGAGGGGGAGCTCACCTTAACGGTGGAGTTTTACACCAAGCCCTCCGCCGACAAGGCGCTGAAAGCCATGAACGATGAGACCTACAGCGAAGCCAGCCGTTATGCCGACGCCTCAAGCCAGCTCAGACTGGACCTGTCACAGCTGGCAGAGACGGCATACGCAGAATAGTAATCGCACATTTGTGTAATTATTACAGATATTTCCTACTATTTTTGTGGAGTTTTGTCATGACAAACCATTGACTTTTGAACAAATGTATGATATTATTTTAACAGACCAGTTGATCGGGTTCGGTCGGCGGTCTGTTATAGGGGAAAGCGGCGGACATCTGCACATTGCAGGTGTCCGCCGTCTTTTTTATTGTCGCCGCAGCGGACGCTTAATAAGGCAGCAAAAGGCACCTCTGTCAGTTACCTGACAAAGGTGCCCTGAATTATCGTCTGAACATCACATCTTAGCTCTGTCCTTAGCTCTCTGTGTGTTGGAGAGGGTGCGTTTTCTTATGCGTATGTTCTTGGGCGTTACCTCAAGCAGCTCATCATCTGCCAGAAATTCCAGCGAGTCCTCCAGCGACATATTTCTCGGGGGGATAAGTCTCAGCGCATCGTCCGAGCCGCTGGCTCTGGTGTTTGTAAGGTGCTTTTTCTTGCATACGTTCACCACAAGGTCGTCCGACTTGGGAGAAGCGCCTACCACCATGCCCTCGTAAACAGGCGTGCCTGCGGTTATAAACAGCTCTCCCCTCTCCTGGGCATTGAAAAGACCGTAGGTAACAGCCTCGCCTGTTTCAAATGCCACCAGTGAGCCGCTGGCTCTCTTGGGGATATCGCCCTTGTATGGCTCATAGCCGTAAAATACCGAGTTCATTATGCCCTCGCCCTTGGTGTCGGTCAGAAACTCGCTCTTGTAGCCGAAAAGTCCTCTTGCGGGGATAAGAAATTCAAGTCTCATTCTGCTGCCCACAGGGGTCATCTGCTGCAGCTCGCCCTTTCTTGCGCCCAGCTTTTCCATTACCGAGCCCACACAGTTCTCGGGCACATCTATAACAAGTCTCTCGATAGGCTCGTTCAGCTGACCGTCTATCTGCTTATAGAGCACTCTGGGTGTTGATACTCCCAGCTCGTAGCCCTCTCTTCTCATGTTCTCTATGAGTATCGAAAGGTGCATCTCACCTCTGCCTGCTACCCTGAATGAGTCGGTGGAGTCGGTGTCCGAAACTCTCAGCGAAACGTCCTTTAAAAGCTCCCTGAAAAGTCTGTCTCTTATATGTCTGGTAGTGACATACTTGCCCTCTCTGCCTGCAAAGGGGGAGTCATTTACCGAGAAGGTCATCTCCACCGTAGGCTCTGATATCTTAACAAAGGGCACAGGCTCAAACTTGCCGAACTCGCAGATAGTATCGCCGATAGTGATATTCTCGATACCGCTTATGCAGACGATATCTCCTGCCTTGGCTTCATTGCAGGGCACTCTGTTTAGTCCCTCTATCTGGTACATGGTGACTACCTTACCGCGGTACTCCTGCTTGGTGTTGTGATAATCGCCGATAGAAACGTCCTGATTTACCTTCATAACACCTCTCTCGATACGTCCTATAGCTATCCTGCCCACATACTCGTTATAGTCGATAGCCGATACCAGATACTGCATAGAGCCTTCTTCGTCCACCTCGGGGGCAGGCACATATCTGAGTATCTCATCAAACAGGGGTATCATATTCTCCCCTGTGGAATTAGGCGAGAGCGAAGCCGTGCCGTCTCTGCCCGAGCAATAGAGAATGGGGCTGTCCAGCTGTTCGTCTGTGGCGTCAAGGTCCATAAGCAGCTCCAGCACCTCGTCCCCCACCTCGTTGAGTCTTGCGTCGGGGCGGTCTATTTTATTTATAACTATGATTATCTTATAACCCAGCTCCAGCGCTTTTTGCAGCACGAAGCGTGTCTGGGGCATAGGGCCCTCGGCAGCGTCCACCAGCAGCAGCACGCCGTTTACCATTTTCAGCACACGCTCCACCTCGCCGCCGAAATCGGCATGGCCGGGGGTGTCGATGACATTTATCTTAACGTCCTTATACTTTATCGAGGTATTCTTCGCAAGTATAGTTATACCTCTCTCACGCTCGATATCGTTTGAGTCCATAACTCTTTCTTCAACAGCCTGGTTCTCTCTGAAGGTACCGCTTTGTTTGAGCATTTCGTCCACCAGGGTGGTCTTGCCGTGGTCAACGTGGGCGATTATAGCCACATTCCTCAGATCTTCTCTTACCATAATTTCTTACCTCCGCTTTCAGATATCAGAGACCAAGGGTCAGCAGTCATGATCTTATGCTCCCAAGGCTCTGATTAGCATTATTTTAAATTATTTTTCCCAAAGTATAAACATCTTTAAATTTCAATAAGCCGCAAAGTTTATTTTCGCCAAAATAAGTGCATTTTAACGAAACCGCTTTAACAGCAAAAGAACCCTGCGGATCTACAACCGCAAGGTGCTTTTTACAGTGTTATATTATATCAGATTTCCCCCAATTTGTCAAGGTCCTCGGGCGGACGGGCACGCAAATCAATTTTCAAAAACAACACGTAAAATCATCTGCGGCTCCATAAGACACTCAAACATAATATTGGAAATAGCAGTTTTAGAATTATTCCGTGATTTAAAGCTCTTGATGAAATTGATAGCAGCTTTTCTGAACATATTCAGGCATTGCTGAACGTCTTTGCTCTCGACTCTGCACCAATCCTCTTCAAAATGCACAT
>CALCRR010000220.1 GCA_937894495.1 uncultured Ruminococcus sp.
GTGTCTGGCTCAACAAATGGCTGAACGAGCAGAAAATAATCGGTGAGGGTAGGCGCAAAAATAAAGCGTTGACTGATGACCAAAAGTCTCGCCTTGAATCTATCGGTATGCAGTTTGGCGTGTCAAAAGCCGAGCAGCTGTGGCAGCAGAATTATGAAGAATTAAAACGGTTTTATGATGAAAACGGTCACATAAATGTGCCAAAAAATCACCTGACTTCGGACGGCAAAAAGCTGAATGTGTGGGTCATAAGGCAGAGGAAAGCGAGACAGGACGGTTTGCTTTCAGATGAACGTATCAGACTCCTTGACGAGTTGGGCATGGAGTGGCGGAATATTGCAGATGCATCGTATGAAACCGGATTTGAACATCTAAAGGAGTATATTTCGGAGCATGGTTCGGACAATATTCCGTTAAATGCTGAATCCAAAGACGGATATAAGCTCGGTCGGTGGATAGCAAATTGCAAAAGCAAATTCAAAGCAGGAACGCTAAAAAAGGAATACTGCGACAGATTTGCGGAGTATGGAATTATGCTCGATTCTGAAAAAGCTGACACATGGGAGATGCGTTTTCAGGAAGTCAAAAAGTATTTTGCCAAGCATAATGTTCACACTCTGCCAAAAGATTACCCGAGCAAGGACGGTACGAATCTCTGGCAATGGCTTGAAGATCAGAAGAAGTATTATCGCAAAGGTACTCTGTCTCCCGAACGAAAGGCAAGGTTCGATGAAATAGGGTATCATTTCAGATCTGACGGCAGGAGAGCTGATGAGGTCAGATTTAAGAAATGGCTGAAAAGCTATGAGATCATAAAAGAATACTCGACAGCACACCCCGGTGAGACAATTGGAAAGGACTTCGTTTATAAGGGCATTCACATCATAAGCTGGTTAAACAATCAGAGACAACGCTGCAAAAAGGGGCTTGTTGATGATAAACGGCTGGTGCTGCTCAGGCAGTTAAGAGTTAATTCTTATAGGTTTGAGTGAAAAAAGCAGTGAGAGAACATATGTTCATAACGTGTTAGGGCGGTCAAAGTGACCGCCCTATTTTTATGCCTTCAAACCTGTTTTATCCTCAAATTCCGATACTGTCATGTTGGCACGTTTGGCTGCCTCAGCAAGCGAAATTAATCCGTCTTTTACAAGACCTACCAGTGCTTCGAGGAAGCCTTCCGTTCTGCCTTCACTTCTTCCTTTAGCTTCCGATCTTTCTTTCAATACATCTAAAGCCTCACACACGTCAAACTCCTCCTTCCCCGTGTCAATGTCTATATCAATTCCCATTACAACCTTTAACAACCTTGTTGTGTTTTTGGATACGTTTTTGTATCTCGGGTCATCATGTACAAGGTGGTCAAGTTCTTCGGGAATTATCGAATGCTTTACATATTTCAGAGCGATTCCAAGTTTTGTATTTAGTTTATCCAGTTCATCATCGGATAATTCAGCCGGAGCAATAATGTTGAGCTTATAATCCGACATATATTTTAGAACGCTCTCATCATCGGTGTCCAACATTTCAAATAACGATCTTGGAGCATTCCATTTGCTGCCGTTCCATAGAATTGTTAGAGTGATGACCGGAAGTAACTTATCTGTACTGTAAAATCCAGAAAGAAACTCATCAGATGTATCCGGCTTATCTTTATTATTGCGATGTGATTTGGCTACTTCATCTACCTGTGCGGCATATTGGAGCGCATCATACAGCATATTTTTTACGGGCATAGCAAAGTGTAGCTGTGACTGGTTTTCAACACCAAGAATAAGGTACGCCACGTGACCATCGGACATTGCAGTGACCATTTTCAGAACATCTCTGTACTTCTGAACAGGTACGGTTTTATCATCATCGCCGTAAGGCAGAGACAGCACAGTTGTATCAAGCGGTTTTAACTGCTCGGGCTTTATGACTTGTTTTCCGCCATACAGAAAAAAATTAAATATATCAGCAAACATTGTCTTGTTCTGCATATACTCTTTTGTAACGGTGTCCTTTTCTGACAATGGTATCACTTCCTTAAGTATATTATATCATTTTCCAGACAGAGTGTCAAGTGACTTTTGAAAATATATATGATATGAAAACAGCCATGTCAAGCAATAGATGACATGGCGTTTTTTTAGTGCAGGGGATAAAACGACGTATTTTCGGGCTTTTGGTGTTAATGTCTTTTTGTTGTGTTAAGACACACTTTTGCTACCAATGCTTTACAGCACGATTTTGATGTAAAGACCCTTTCTGAACTGCTCGGACATTCAAACGCAAATATAACTATGGCAGTCTATGTGCATTCTTCAATAGAAAGAAAAAGTGCCTGCATGGAGCGTCTGCAAGCACTCATGTAAGGTTTTAGACCGTCAAATTTTTTGTCGGAGCAGGTCGGAAATGCTCTGAAAATGCGCCTGTTTCGGCAGTATCTTCCATAATGAAAATCCTCTACGAAAAATCTTCACCTATAGTATAGTTTACCATATCATTCGAGGGCTGAACAGAAAGGTTGATATATCGTGGCTTTAACATATAAGCTTGAATCGTTTATAAAGAAGATCACTGCACCTGTTGTGATCGAGTACAACGGCGATGTACATGAGTTCACGAATGGGGCTGCGGCTTATGAACAGAATTACTCTAAGTATCTGTTCGTCGAGGAAATCAAGATTCAAGACGACAAGATTTGTCTTGTGCTAAAAGAGAATGAAAGAAAAAATGATACAACGTGGTGCGGCGAGGAACAGGCTACGTTCTTTTGAGTAAGATACAGATTGGGGAGTATGATATATAATGTACAAAAATCATATCAAAAGAGGGTTAGATGTTTTTTTTGCACTGATTCTGCTTATAGTTTTATCTCCTATAATGCTTATCACAGCGATTGCTGTCAAATTAGATTCTCCAGGCGAGATAATCTTTAAACAGGACAGGATAGGTTTGAACGGCAAAGTTTTCAAAGTATATAAGTTCCGCACCATGTGTGTCGGAGCAGAAAAAATGACCGGAGGCGTTTACGAAAGTCACAATGACATGCGTGTCACCGCTGTCGGAAGGATTCTCAGAATAGGCATCGACGAGCTGCCCCAGCTCATTAATATCCTGAAGGGCGAAATGAGTTTTATCGGACCAAGACCTCCTCTTACATATCACCCATGGAAATATGAAGAATACACGGATTTTCAAAAGCGTATGTTTGATGTCCGTCCCGGCATTACTGGCTGGGCGCAGGTAAACGGTCGCAAAGGCGTCGAATGGCACAAGAGGATCAAACTTAATGTTTTCTACGTTGAACATTGTTCTTTTGGTTTAGACTGTCTCATTTTCTTTATGACGATCTTCAAGGTTTTGACTAATGCGGACAATGAGAATACCGGTTCAACAGTAAAATCATAAAAGAAAGACGAAGTGAAGAACTGATGGCTTTGAAGCTAATGTACATAACCAATCGCCCCGAGATCGCTCAAATTGCTGAATCAGCAGGTGTTGACCGCATTTTTGTGGATATGGAGTATATCGGCAAGGACAAGCGGCAGGGCGGGCTTGATACCGTAAAATCACATCATACTGTTGAAGATGTAAAAATAGTCAGAAATGCGATCGTAAAGGCAGAGCTTTTGGTTCGATGCAATCCTATTCATGAAGCAACATCGGACTACAGTTCTTCACAAGATGAGATAGATCAAACTGTTCACGCAGGTGCGGATATAATCATGCTGCCGTTTTTCAAGACCGTTGACGAAGTGAGGACTTTCATTAAACTTGTTGGCAGTCGAACAAAAACAATGCTGCTCTTTGAAACTCCCGAATCAATAGAACATATTGACGAGATATTATCACTTGAAGGCATTGATGAGGTTTTTATCGGATTGAATGATTTGAGTATTGGTTACGGCAGAAAGTTCATGTTCGAGCTTTTAAGTGATGGTACGGTGGAGCGGATCTGTCAGAAGTTCAAGGAGTATCACTTGCCTTATGGTTTTGGCGGTATTGCTTCTATCGGAAAGGGTATGCTGCCGTCCGAAAAAATAATCAAGGAGCATTACAGGCTTGGCTCAAGCTGTGTGATACTTTCAAGGAGCTTTTGTAATGTGAACAATATCGCACATTACGGCATAATCAGTTCGACATTTGTAAATGGAATAAATGCAATTCGGCAATTTGAAAAAGAGTGCAGCAGTTATGCAAATTACTTTATTGATAATCAAAATGAAATAGCCGATATAGTCCGACAAATAAACGGTACAGGGTCATGAAATTATTGATAACAGGCGCATGGCAGGGCGCACAGGAGCATATCCCCGAGATAGAGCGCATGGGTCACGAGGTGGTCTTCATGCAGTGGGAAAAGGACGAGCTGCCGTGTCCTCCCGACGAGATTGAGGGCGTGATCTGCAACGGCTTGTTTATGAACCATGACATAGAAAAGTTCACAAGCCTTAAATACATACAGCTCACCAGCGCAGGTCTCGACCGTGTGCCACTTGACTACATAAAGTCGCACAATATCGAACTGCACAACGCTCGTGGGGTGTACAGCATTCCGATGGCGGAGTTTGCAATCGGCGGTGTGCTGAACCTCTACAAGCAGAGCCGGTTCTTCATGAAGAATCAGCAGGCTCGCAAGTGGGAGAAGAATCGCTGCCTGATGGAGCTGTTCGGCAAGACGGTATGTATCGTCGGCTGCGGCAGCGTGGGGACTGAATGTGCAAAACGGTTCAAGGCGTTCGGCTGCGAGGTCATCGGTGTGGATATTGCACCCCGAACAGACATAAGCTTTGACCGGATAGACGCACTAAGCGAGCTTGATAGGATTCTCCCCACCGCTGACATTCTCGTGCTTACAGTGCCGCTTACCAACGAAACGAGATACCTCATTAATAAAGAACGTATTTCGCTGATGAAGCCGAGTGCTGTGCTTGTGAATATCGCAAGAGGCGCAGTGGTCGAGACTTCTGCTCTGACCGAAGCTCTGCAAGAAAACAAGCTCGGCGGTGCGGTGCTTGATGTATTTGAGGACGAACCGCTTAGTGATAATTCTCCGCTTTGGGATATAGAGAATGTGGTGGTTTCGGCGCATTGTTCGTTTGTGGGGGAGAAGAACGGTGATAGGCTTTCGTTTTTGATAATTGATAGATTAAGGAGTTCTAAAAATGTATCATTCTGTTGAAGATGTAAAAAACATTCTAAACGAAAAACCAAACTTAAGAGAAAAATTATTTTGCAGAGGTTATTTAATAACAGATGATAGAGATATTTCTTTAACAGATTATCCTTTTTATGATAATTGGGCAGAATACCAAATCTATAATTATAGAATTCTTGTTCATAAAGATCAACACTTGTACTATGGTGAAAATGAATCAAAGCGTGTTATTCTAATCGGTAATGCAGTCAATCCATTTAAGATGATTTATGATGAGAACGAATTGATCCGTGATTTACTCGTATGTGATAATAATGATAAATATATTGACACAATAAATGAGTTCACAGGAGTTTTTTTTGTTGGCATTTTTGAAAAAGATAATTTTATCTTTCTGACTGATCCGACAGAGATGCTTTTTGCATCTTATGGAATTATAAAATCAAAACTGTATATTTCGTCCCATCCTCAGTTAATAGGTGATTTTTGTGATTTAGTTCGCAGTAGATATGCAGTTGAATTAGAAAACTATAGATTCTTTAAAAAATATGGTACATTCTTTCCTGGAAATATCACACAATTTAACGATGTAAAAAGAGTTCTGACTAATCATTATTATGTTTATAATGGGCAAAATATTGAATTTAAGCGTTTTTACCCTACTAAAGTATTATATACTTGTTCTAGCAGAGAAGAATATATTTCAGTGGTAAAAGAGGTATCAAGGATTTTGCATAATACTATGATATGTGCAGCAAAGAAATGGAAAAATGCTGCAATATCCATGACTGGTGGAATGGATAGTAAGACAACAATGTCTGCTGCAAATAATAGATTAGATCAAATAATAGAATTATCTCCAAGCAAAATATTTATAATGATAGGAATAAATGATATTGCGTATGATATTCCTATGTCTGACATAACAGACAATATGAATAATATCTGTAAAAAAATACACGGGGAACTGCCAAATACGGAGATATACATTCAAAGCGTATTGCCAAATGAAGAAAAGTCATATTCAGATAAGATTATTAACCTAAATGAATATTACGAGTCGCTATGTTACGATAATGGCTTTACATTTATTGATTTGTATCCTGAATTCATAAATGGAGACAGTATTAATGAAGATTTGTATTGTGATGGAACGCACATAAATGGTGCGGGATATAAAATATGGATTGAAGAAGTAAAAAAATATGTAAATTGATTGAATCAAAAATATATTTCTAAAATATCTTGTTCGAATAATCTATTATATATATGGTGAAGAAAATAAATGGGTAAGTTTGGAAAAAGTGTAAAGATATTTGTTTATGGTGTTTTATCTCAAACTGTTATTCTATTGTTAGGGATTATTGTACCTAAACTGCTTATTGTAAATTACGGTTCAGAAGTAAACGGACTGTTATCATCTGTTAGACAGGTATTTGTATATGTGACTTTACTTGAAGCTGGTATTGGTGGTGCATCTGTACAAGCTTTATATGAACCTATTTCAAAGAGTGACTATGTAAGATCGTCGCAAATATTAGCAGCGACTGACAGGTATTATAAGAGAACAGGATTTTTGTATGCAATAGCTGTAGTTTTGCTTGCTATAATCTATCCCATCATCATAAAGAGTTCTATCTCACCTATTGTTGTTGCGTGGGTTATTTTCTTTCAAGGTGCCTCTGGTGTAATAAATTATTTCTTTCAAGGCAAATATACAATACTGATGAAAGTTGATGGAAGGAGTTATATAACTACTAACGCTAACACAGTTGTTAATGTTCTCTCAAAAGTATTTCAGATAATTCTGATTATGATAGGATCAAATATAGTTATAATTCAGTTTTCCTATTTTATTATAAGTATCACTCAAATGATATATATACTCTGGTATACAAGAAGGCATTATCCTTGGCTAGACCTACAGCAAGAACCTGACTATAAATCTTTAACACAAAGTAAAAATGTAATAATACATCAGATTGCATGGATGATTTTCAATAATACGGATATTATAGTTCTTACCTATTTTTGCGGCTTGACCTCAGTAAGTATTTATTCATTATACAGCATGATCGTGAGTTGTGTTACAAATGTGTTAACTGTTCTGGTTAGCAGCGTCGAGTTCGCTCTGGGACAGTTATTTAATTCTGATAGAAAAAAATTTGATAAACTTCATGAAACTTATGAAACCTATTTTTTGGCTACACTATTTTCGCTGTTTACAATAACCTACATAATGTTACCATCATTTATAAGAATTTATACAAATGGTATTAAAGATGCAAACTATATTGATAAATATCTTCCAATTCTGTTTGTTTTTCTAAACGTTTTATTGTATTCAAGAAATTCTTCAATGCTGATAATTAATATTGCAGGACATTTTAAACAAACACAAAATCAGGCAATTATCGAAAGTATTATCAACCTGTCTATTTCTCTAATTTTAGTTAATATAATTGGAATATACGGAGTATTGATTGGAACTATAATCGCATTGCTTTATAGGTCTAACGAAATAATAATATATGCTAACACAAAAATCCTAAACAGAAAATGTTCAATAACATACAGAAGGATTTTGATAAACTTTGCAATTATGATAGTATGTATTTTGATAATTAAAATAATACTTCCAGTAATAAACGGATATTTTACGTGGGGTATAAATGCAATTTGGGTTTCGGTGTTATGTATTACTTTATTTTTTGCTGTTGATTCATTATTTGATAATAGTAGCTTCGCAATTATTAAAGGCGTTGTTAAAGGAAAAATTATAAAAAAGAAAGAGAATTAAATTGCTTGATTAGATCACATTGATGATTCTTTTCTATTATTAAGTGAAAACTAATTATTTCATTTATTCAAAGGGAATTCTATCTAAAATAGAAAAGTAAAGAGCAAAACTTCTCCACTAAAACCTTATCCCCGGCAAAACACTGACTAACACAGAAAAATGAAGCATGTCAAAAAGACCTTTAGCTGAGAAAGCTAAAAGCCTGACAAAAATATCAGATCTGTGATCTATGAAGCCCTTTTGATTTTCTTAAGACTTCTGTATGACGCCTTGGACTTTACGTTTGTTTTAAAGTTTTGCTCGGGGCTAAAAATAGAAAAATATGGAGTGGATATTATATTTTGATTATAACTCAAATTACATTATTAGAAGCTCTAAAGACCTCATTGTTTGGCAGTACTCCTAAGTATCCAGATAATATTGACTGGGTTGAAGTTATAGAAGAAGCAAAAGCTCAAACTGTAATAGGGCTCATCAGTTCTGTCATTCCAGTAAAAGACGAAACTACAGAAATGGGCAAGGCAACGTATATGCGTATACTTTATGAGCAGGATAAACTCATAAAGCTGCTTGATGATAATGATGTTCCATGCGTGA
>CALCRR010000221.1 GCA_937894495.1 uncultured Ruminococcus sp.
ATCTTCATTTCTCTGACAGCCATTGCCCCGACAGGCTTCGCAGGCTCGTCAATGAGGGCAGGATCGTGCATTACCTCGATGATATGGAACGGAAGATCAGTGAAGCTATCTCACGCCAGGTAGAGCTTTGGAAACAGACCGACAGTTGCTATCAGAAGGCTGTCCTGAGTGGTGATGCCGAGAAAATGCTCGGTCTGGAGAACTGCTTCGTCTATATGGCGAGAGAAGCGGTGTTTGAATGTATGGTGTATATTTGATGTTCAACGGCTGTACCGTCGAGTACAGCCGTTGTTTCGTCTATTCCACTATTTCAATGAATCTTAATTGGTAGCTATTGTGTTGTAAATCATACTCTATAATTCTACACCGTACAACACTATTATCTTCTATCGTTTGATATATTTCATTTGATAAACTATATTCTTCATCGGTTGTTGATAAAAAGCCTTTTAGGTTATATTGTTCATCAAATCTACAAATAAGTGCTCCACGGTCTTTTTTTACAATCTCTGCTTCTATTACTGTACCAGCAATATACTTTTTTGAACAATCAACCCACATTCTTATTTCAGGGTCTTCGTTCTCCCATTTTTCAAGGGAATTTTTCGCTTCTTGAATGTCATAGATCGAAATACATTTTTGCTCTGAAATAAAGGAATAATGTCCCTGTAAGAATAGCCGTCTATAATCGATTAAGTATTCAATAGCATCTTTTGCATTTAAATATACGCATATTTTTGACAAATAATTGTGTAATGACAACCTACGTGAAATTCGCATCATTACCTCAGAATTTTTGAAATTGATGTTCTCTGCACAAGCTGCGATATAGGTCATATTAGATAATAATGATAAATGAAGTTTTCCTGTTAAGGTTATTTTAACTCTATCATCTATATCTGCATGAGGTAATAAGGTTTCACATAAAAGTAATCCCTTTTTTAGCATATAGTTCAACTCTCGATGTATTATTGTGTCTTTATGACCCATTAATTGTAAGTCCTTAATTATATCACTTACTACAAATAATTTTCTATATCATTGTCAACTTGTTTTGATTGTACTTTAAGCCAGTTAAGAATATCAATACGAACGAAAGGATCAGGGAAATCATCATAAAAATCTGAGCCAAAAAGATTAATGAAATTAGATTCTTCTCCATTATAATACTTTCTGTTTTTTCGCAAAAGCGCATTAAGGAATTTATACGCAGGTAACGTGTATTCCTTACCAGCTGTTCGCATCATTAAAAAATCCCCTGAGTTGATATGCCCGCTTTTACAAAAATCCTCAAATATCTGTATTCCGTAACGTGTATTTCTATCAGAGAGCTTATAAAAGATATCCAATGTCATACTATTCTGTCTTATTGCCATAAGTATACATTTAAAATATTCTATCAGCTCAAAATAATCAATTTTGACATTCACGCCATTATCTAAAACATAAGTACTATCCTCTGGTTTAGTATTTCTAACAATATAATTTAATCTTGCTTGTAATACTTTAAGTAAATCAGGTGGATCAATTCTAAATACTAAATCTTTAACTACAGTATCTAAAGGCGGTTCATTTCTGTATTGATCATATGTGCTGTCTCTCATGGGTAATAATACTAAGCATTTAAAAGTCGTTTTTAGCCATTCAGCAACTTGAAACATTAAAAGCTGTTCTTCTTTGTTTCTTTTATCACAATTATCAAGCACAATTATTGGAAGTGAACCTTCAGTTTCTTTAAGATACATGAGCATATGTTTTAACAGTATAGTGTTGTCAGCCATTTTCGAGCTCAGCATTTCGTATAATTTTATATTATATTCATTTTCGTTGCTTTTTAATAATTGACCTAAACCATTCTCAAAGTCATGTACTTCTTTTCGAAATATTCTTTTGATTACGTCAATAGAAGAAAAATTTATAAACTGATGATTTGCCTTTAATTGCGTAATGATATCTTGCTTAATCCAATCATAAATCTCAGTGCTGGTAATTGGCGCGGTATTCATATTTAAAAAGAGCCAATCACACTTATGGGCAAGATCGGGGTGATTTTCTTCTAAAAACTTTCTTTTAAAATATCGAATAAACGTTGTTTTTCCGCTTCCAACATTACCGATTAAGAGCATAAGCGAGTATGCTTCCATTTTTTCCTCGACACGTTGTGAAATTTTTTGAACTAATTCTGTAGGGTCTTTCGTTGCAATAGAGATATAACTTTCCTGATTAGGCATTTCAAATTTTCTTATCTCTTTATAAATTGGATCAATATGTTGTTCTCTTTTGGCTGAAGATATATAAGCATTATCAACTATTACCGAACGATCTTCTTCGGTTTGCGGATCAAAAATATTTCTGTTTTCAATAATGAATGTTCTTCCAAACGCATTATCCTGAATAGTTTCGTTTTGCACTCGCTTTCCTTTTAATTGAGATACAGGTGTGTTAAAATGAGAATTCCCACGTATGTTAATATATGGTTGGTTGGCAATCGCAGTCATTCTTTCAAGAGAGCAAAAATCCAAAAATCTGACATATTCACAGTTTTCAGTACTAAAATCTTCAAATGATAGTTTTATAACTGGCTCAGCTTGATCGAAATAACCTGCCCAGGTTTCATTACCATTGCATACAATTATATATTTACAAGAATTGATATGGTGAGGGAACTTTGCATTAATCTCTGAAGCATATAAGCGAGCTTCAGCAAAAGCATTTTCAAGGTCTTCTTCTGGCTTTTTTGCTTCAACTACACAAACAGGTATTCCTCTTATAGAAATTAAATAGTCAGGATAATAATATTTCTGCTTTTGTCCTTTTCCAATCAATTGTTGGCGTAGAATATGCTTTGTTAGTATTTGGGTATCATTTAGCCCAAATCCCATAGGTATTGGAGCAGTGAGAAATGCATATATAAATTTTTGTTCGACATCACTTTCGGTTACTAATGAATTTTTATCACAAAATAACGCCATTTATTGCACCTCAATTCAAAAAATGATTTCATCATTACACTCAAACTTAGCCAAAGCGTCCCCATAAGTCAGCCTGCCCGACTTTATTTCTTCTGCAAGAAGCAACAGATTTACAGAGTTGATAGCAGCACCGTTTGTGTGGGATCTTCTGCTGATATTTTCAAGTCTGTCCTTGAATCCTCCTGTGAACTCGCCTGAAACAAAAGCAAAATTGAACTTGCTTACTGCGTCATCAAAGATCGTCCACCACTCGTTAGGATTAAGAGCCTTATCACGCTTCTGGTTTTCTTCGATGTACCTGAGCATTTCGTCTGCCTGCTTTATGGGCAAAGAATAACCGCTGCCGTATGCCTTGTTATCAATGATTAGACCATTCTTATCATGGTAAACACATACATCAGGCTTTCTTGAATCGCCAAGTCTTGCACCCTTGAACGCTAATTCGCTTGTCAGGAGGTCTGCGGTTTGCAGTTCGTAATCTCTGTCAGCAGTTCCGTCAAAGCCGAGGTCGATAAGCACAAGGTACTTGTGATTGACATGGTTGAGTTTCTTGCGTATATCATCTTTCAGCATTGACAGATCAGACTTTGCAGCACCGGCAGTTTTTACGCTGTCAGGAATATCAAGTCCTACGATACTATCCATTATCTTGAAAGTATCACCGTTCTTGTTGACATTGATACCTATATTGATCAAGCCTTGAATATCGTCGGAAATAGTACCTTTATCCTCGGTCATACCTTTGGTCAGCAAATGAGAGACTATTTCATCTAAGCTGCGGTACGTTGTTGAAAGAAACTTTATCAGATAGGTTCTTCTATTGCGGAGATAATTCCTGTCAGAAGGTTTGGTGGCAAGCATATCCCACATCACCCGCTTATCAATGCGTTTATATTTTGAAGTTCCGGTAGCATATTTGAGTATCTTCTTACCTTCAAGCGTGATCTGATAGGACTGATTTATTGTATCAGTATGTGTCATATATCCGAGATCAGCCGTTACTTCTTTTGATACCTGCATTACCCAACGCATACTTTTCAGCCAGGCACAGATAGTACGAACATATTTATCCGACGTTCCTTCCGTATCAGATAACAGCTTATTTCTCTCGTCAGTTGTTGTGGCTGTATTCAGCCCTTGAAGAATTAATGCCTGCGGTATTGATGTGAAACCAGCTTCGCCTACAAAACCGAGCTGACAGCCTATTTCAAATTTGGTCATACTTTTTCCGTCTTCAAGCAAACTAAGAATACGGCACACAGGGGGATAGGATAAAAATGCTTCGGTCAATATTTCCTTTTCTTCCTTGCTGTCATCAGCTGAAACAGCATATCTATAACCAAGCTCGCTTATACTGCAAGTATCTTTATCACGATCGTAATCCAGAAATCCAATGCTTACAGCCCACCTGAGAAAAGAATCAGCAGGCCAGTCACTCTGATATTCTTTCCTCTGACCGGGCAGCACAGCTTGAATAATGCCTGAACATGGTGCATTAGTGCGAGTATATCCCTTTGGTGTCCCTTTTCCTTTCAGTAGGGTATACGGTATCTGCATTTTAGCCGCACTAAGGTGCTTTATCATATCGTCCTTATGATACTCATCGGAGATCAGTCTCGGTATTTTATCTTCTCTCAGTTTTTTGTTGACCGCTGAATCAAGGACAAATACCCTTACAACATTTTTGAGATTTGATATTGTGTACGCTTCTTGCACCCACCCAAAAGTTCTTTTTTCAGCCATAATATCCTCCGATCAGTAGTTCGTTATCAGAACCTCTTTGGTCACGTTTTCACGATTGTTCGTATGATAATTGCAGTTATTATAATTGAAGTTGATACCGTGTACGGTATAGCCATTGTCAGCTATCCACTCTATCAAAGCATCGTTGGTGCTGCCTTTATGCTCGATAACGTTAGACAGGGCAAAGTTGACACCACGGTCTGACAACTCGGTAAGGATATGCATAAGGTCGAGATCGTCTTTTTCTGTCCAGCCACGGAATCCTCTTTTGCCATCGTTATAACTGCCACAGGTCAGAAGGTACGGCGGGTCAGCATACAGGAAATCCCCCGTATGAAGAATGTCATAATCGAAATCGCAAAAATCCAATGCAGAAAAATGAATGTCATTGATCTGCTCCTTGAAAAGAATAAGATTGCTTCTCATGACATCATTAAAACTGCTTCTGTTTCTGCCGAACGGATTATTATAATCGTGACTGCTGTTGAACCTGAACTGATAATTGAAGCTGAAACACATCAGTACATAAAGGTCAAGAGGATTCTTGGTCTGATTGTAATGGTCACGAAACAGCTTGTATCCGTCCTCGTTGGTTTTGCTGAGCTGCCATTTTTCTATTGTTGTGTCAATGTAGTCAAGAATATACTCGACATCATGTTTCTGAAATTCCTGGAGGATCCCTATAACATGATAGTTTATATCATTGGCATATATGTTGTTGGCAACGGTATTGATGCTAACATCACAGCCACCACAAAACAGGTCAACAAACGTATCTATATGTTCAGGAAAGCACTCCTGAATGGAGTTTATTATCCTGTACTTATTTCCTATATAATTAAAAGGTGCTTTAACAGCCATATCAATGCCTCCTCAAAAGGTATAACTGTTCTTTAAGTCCTGCTGTATTATTCGGTATCTTGTTCTTGTATCTCCGATAGCTATATTCAAAAAGCTTGAAACTGTCACCTATTGCGTAACGTCTGCAAATATCAGAGAGTGCTTCGGTTGACAGTAATGCTTCGTTGTTATAGCTTATAAGTATGTACTTGCTTTGGCAATCTCTTATCATCGTTTCAAAAGCAGACGCAACAGTGCCTTTCTTGCAGAATACTGATTTCTGATCATCATAATTCCGCATTCCTGTTACGCCATGTATTTCAGGATAATCGTATCTTGCAATAGTTTCAAGAATGTGATAATTAGGCAGATACTCCCTTGAATTATACGGGGGATCAGCATACAGCAGGTCACACTTTTTTGACAACAATTCGGTGAAATCTGAATTATAGCATTCATTTTTCTTTCCGTTGCTTGTGATAATTGGTTCGGTCAATTCAAGTTTTTTATATGTACGCTCGTCCCAGAATTTAAGATAAGCAGCGTAAACACCGGTTATGTTTGAAACAAACGGAACGGCGTTAATAAGAGCCGAAAGAAGATAGAAGTATTCATCTTCCGAGATCAGTTCTTCGGTGTGCCATTTTTCAATAGTTAGTCTGATAATATCAATTTTCATTGCATTTTCAGGCTGAAAATACATTCTTTCACAATCGCCAACAGGACTATAATTGTTGTAAATGAAACATTGGTCTATTTCAAAACTTGTGTCTGCAAGAGTCAATGCATTCAGATACCTAACAGGATCGGCAATATCCAGCTTCTTGAAAGAAGGTTTCCTGTTCAACCCGATAGAGGCTCTGGACATTACATAGCTGAAATAAAGGAAGTCATTGCTGATCGTTCTGTACCCAATAGACTTGAAACTATTTGAAACTATCCCGGAACCTGCAAACAGATCCACGACCGATGAAACTTTCGGTATCTCGGACGTTATTAAATTATTGATATTTTCTAACAAAAGACTTTTTCCACCGATATACCGCATTTTTACTCCTACTCGCAAACATAAAAAATATATAATTATCCATTTTTATTATACCACAAAGCCAAATGAAAGTCAACGGAATTGATGTAAAATAACCTTGACTCCACCGGAATCAAAGTCCCTCTCAGCTATCCTCTCCGTCCTCATCTTCCCCCTCACGGAT
>CALCRR010000222.1 GCA_937894495.1 uncultured Ruminococcus sp.
GCAAGCAGATGACGTGCAAAGGCGTTAGCCGGTGGTTGTGCGGTGTTGCCTTTATCTCACCTGTCAGACGAGCACCTTTGATAAAAAGTCTTTAAGCCTCTGGTTCTCGGGGTAGGCAAAAAACTCCTCGGGGGTGTTCTGCTCCATGATAACGCCGTCTGCCATAAACAGCACTCTCGACGCTACCTCCTTGGCAAAGCCCATTTCGTGAGTTACCACCACCATAGTCATGCCGCCCTCGGCAAGCTGCTTCATAAGCTCCAGCACCTCACCCACCATTTCGGGGTCGAGGGCTGAGGTAGGCTCGTCAAAAAGCATTACCTCGGGGTCCATAGCCAGCGACCTTGCAATGGCTATCCTCTGCTTCTGTCCGCCTGACAGCATTGAGGGGTACTGGTCAGCCTTATCGGGCAGCCCCACTCTTTCAAGCAGCTCCATAGCTCTTTCGTCAGCCTTCTGCTGGTCCATTATCCCCAGCTTTACGGGGGCGAGGGTAATGTTCTTTTTTATTGTCAGGTGAGGGAAAAGGTTAAAGTGCTGGAACACCATGCCCATGCGCTGCCTGACCTTGTTGATATCCTTATCATGCAGCTTGGTTATATCCTGCCCCTCAAAGATTATCTGACCCGAGGTTGGGGTCTCCATAAGGTTCAAACATCTCAGAAAGGTGGATTTTCCCGAGCCCGAGGGTCCCACTATTACCACCTTTTCGCCCTTTTCGATATGCTCATCGATATTTCTGAGCACTTCTATCTCGCCGAAATTCTTCACCAGACCCTTAACGTCTATCATTTGCCGACAGCCTCCTTTCCAGCTTGCTTACCAGCTTGGTGAGTATCATTACCATCACCAGGTAGATAGCTGCCACTGCCAGCAGGGGCATAAATGCAGAAAAGGTCTGCGAGCGTATGGTATCGCCGCCTTTTGTAAGGTCTTCGATAGCTATATAGCCTGCCACCGAGGTCTCTTTGAGCAGCACTATACACTCATTGGCAAGGGCAGGCAGAACGTTTTTAAACGCCTGGGGCAATATTATCGAGGTCATGGTCTGCCTGTAGTTGAGACCCAGGCTGCGCCCTGCTTCAAGCTGACCGCTGTCAACCGCCATTATACCTGCCCTGACTATCTCAGCCACATACGCCCCCGAGTTTATGCCGAAGGCGATGACCGCCACCAGGGTCTTTGATATGGGCACGCTTGCAAATATAACAAAATAGATTATCAGCAGCTGTACCACCACGGGAGTTCCTCTTATGACCGTAAGATACACCCTGCATATGATATCCAGCGGCAGCAGCTTGCCTGTTCTGAGATATGTAGACCTGACTATAGCCACCAGAAAGCCCAGCACCATGCCCAGCAAAACTGCAAAAAGGGTTATTACCAAGGTGGTGCCCAAGCCGTTGGCGAGATATTTCCAGCGGTCCTCCTCAATAAAATTCTGTCGGAAGCTTTCCGCAAATCCCAAATCCATCAATCCTTTCAACAAAGGGAAGCACGCAAATAAGCCCTCTGCTTACTGTCTTACTTTCTTACCATTACCACCAGATGTGTAACTGTGTAGGAGTCTGAGAAAAGCACGTTTTTCTCTCTGTCGGGAGTTACCGACATACCTGCAACGCCCACATCAGCCTTGCCCGACTGTATCGAGGGGATAATTGAGTCAAAAGCCATATCCTCTATCTGCAGCTCATATCCCAGCTTGTCGCATACTGCGGTCATCATATCAACATCAAAGCCCACGATATCGTCGCCGCTCTTGCTCTCATATGGAGGGAACTCCGCATTGGTAGCCATTACCAGCTTGCCCTTGCCCCTGTCAACGCCGTCGGGTGAGGTATATGCGCTTTTTCCTGCGTCCTCGCTGTCGTAGTTATCCTTTATCTTCTGCAAAGTGCCGTCGTCTTTAAGCTCTTTGAGAGCGCCGTTTATCTCGGTCTGCAAAGCTGTGTTATCAAGGTTCATGGCGATGGCATACTCTTCATCTGCAAAGCCCTCGTCCAGCAGCTCGATATCGTCATTCTTGCTGATAAAAACGTCTGCGGTATCCTTATCGCAGATAACAGCGTCCACCTTGCCCTGCTTCAAAGCCTGAACGGCGTCGGAATACTTGTTGTACTTCTCAACATCAGCGTCCTTGACGTCTCCTGCAAGAGTATCGCCTGTGGTACCCAGCTGAACGCCTATGGTCTTGCCCTCCAGGTCGTCGATCGAATGAACTGTGTTCTCCTTAGCGTCGCCGCAGCCTGTGAGCATTACGGCAGACATAGTCAGTGCAGCCATGCCGACAAATAATTTTTTCATAATATAACTCTTTCCTTTCTTACAGGCGGTGAGAAAAAGCACCCACCGCACCTCGCAATACAATAATAATTATTATAGCATATCCCACCGAAATAATCAACCTTTTTTCACGAATTTTCTGTATCACCGCAGATTTTTTACGCACCTTTGCCGTATTTTTACAGTTTGCATTCGGATACTGCGCTTACATTTGCAAAAAAGTCATTTTCAGCCGTCGGCATTGCTTATGTGCAAACAGAAAAACATACCGAGCCGCATTATTTCGGCATTATCAGCATATATATCTACTACACAATAATGTATTGGGGTGTTAGATATGATAAAGTCCGACAAGGAGCGTGCGGTGGTGTTCGGCGAATACATGGTCAGCCGCAAAGCGACCGTAAGAGCCACCGCCAAGGTGTTCGGTGTAAGCAAATCCACAGTACATAAGGACCTTACCGAGCGCCTGCCGAAGCTCTCACCTTCCCTCTACAAAAAGGTGAAGCTCATTCTGGAGGAAAACAAACAGCAAAGACATATAAGAGGCGGACTTGCGACCAAGCATAAATACGAAGAAGCTAAAAGATCATAACGTTATACGGCAGACCGTGGATCACGGTCTGCCGTTTTATCTTAAAATTCGCTAAATATCCCCTTGACTTTTCGGGATATTTTGTTTATAATTAAACTATACTATTGTGTTATGAGCCGAGACATCGGCGGAACGGAGGAAATATGCTGATATGTGATAAATGCGGCAGCACTTACGATCAGGGCAAGTTCTGCAAAAAGTGCGGTGTGCCGCTGAGAGAATTTTACAATGTACAAAGCATGGTGACCAACACCTCTATGCTTGAATGCAGGCATTGCGGCAGAGTGTATGACGAGGGCAAATTCTGCGTATTCTGCGGTATCGAGCTGAGCGAGATCGTTAAGAAGGAGCCTGTAAGGACAGTGCTGCGCTGCACAGGCTGCGGCAGCGAGTTTGAGGAGGGCAAGTTCTGCAAAAAATGCGGCTCTCCCCTTGAGGTTGTGAACGTGACTGCCGGACCTGCGCCCTCTGATATTCCGGCGCCCCCTGATGTGCCTGAGCTTGGCGAGCCTGCCGTTGAGGAGACCAAGCCTGCCGAGCCTGCACCCGAAGTGCCGGCTCCCACCGTGGCAGAGGATAAACCTGCTGAGCCCGAGCCGGAGGTAGCAGCTCCCACCGTGGCAGAGGATAAACCTGCTGAGCCCGAGCCCGAGGTAGCAGCAGGTTTATCCTTT
>CALCRR010000223.1 GCA_937894495.1 uncultured Ruminococcus sp.
ATATCCAAAAAGACGTGTGTTAGGCTTAGTGTCAACACGCCCTAAAGACCAGCCCTTTGCGCAGCATCTCCTGCGCCGCCATCATCACGCCCGCCTTGCCGCTGGGATAAGTTATGCCGCCCTGCAGCCATGCCGCATAGGGCTCTCTTATAGGTGCGTCTGCCGAAAGCTCGATAGATGCGCCCATTGTGAAGGCTCCTGCTGCCATTATTACCTTGCTCTCATAGCCGGGCATATCCCAGGCTTCGGGGGTAACATAGCTGTCTATGGGCGAGCCCTTCTGTATTCCCTGACAGAATGCCACCAGATTTTCTTCGTTTTCAAGCAGTATAGACGCTATTATGTCGGTACGCTTTTCTCCGCTCTCGGGCAGAGTCTTAAAGCCCAGCTTCTCGAAAAACCTGCAGGCGAACACCGATGTTTTAAGGGCGCTTGCCACCGTCTGGGGAGCTAGGAAAAAGCCTAAAAGGGTCTCTCTGTTTCTGTCCAGCGAGCAGCCCACCTCCTTGCCCATGCCAACGCAGGTCAGCCTGTCTGCGCATTTCTCCACAAGGTCAGCCCGTCCGCAGATATATCCGCCCGTTGAGGCTATGCCGCCCCCGGGGTTTTTTATCAGCGAGCCTATTATAAGGTCTGCGCCAACCGACAGCGGTTCATTTTCCTCCACAAACTCGCCGTAGCAGTTATCCACCATAACTATCACATCGGGGTTAGCCGCCTTTGCGGTCCTTGCTATCTCGCCGATGATATCCACCGTCAGCGAGGGTCTCAGCGAATAGCCCCTTGACCTTTGTATATATGCCACCTTGGCGTTTTTGCAAAGCTCTGCTATCCTATCAAGGTCGGGGGATTTTTCATCAATAAGGTCAGCCTGCTTATAAATTATGCCGAAATCGGTGAGCGAGCCGCTGCCCTTTTCGCCCCTTATGCCTATGACCTCTTCAAGAGTATCATAGGGCTTGCCTGTGCAGGCGACCATTACATCACCGCTTCTCAGCACCCCGAACAGCGCCGTGGACAGCGCATGGGTGCCGTTAACAAAGGTGTGCCTTACCAAAGCGTCCTCGCCGCCGAAAGCCTGTGCGAACACCTTATCGGTAACATCTCTGCCCATATCGCCGTAGCCGTAGCCCGTTGTGCCCTTTAAACAGCCCTCGCTGACCTTGTTGTCAATAAAGGCTTTGAGCACCTTCTGACCGTTATAGTCGGCTATGCGCTCTATCTCAGCAAACATGGGTCTGCATTCTTTCTCTGCTTTTGCTGCCAGCTCAAGCAGGCTGTCATCTATATCAAATAAGCTTTCCATTGTCAATAATTTTTCTCCTCTTCTGTTCTTTCAAGCACCACGTCTATCCCGATGGCTTTAAAGCCTATCTCGTCGTAGTAGCTCACCCTGTGGGGTCTTGCAAAAAGCTTCACCGATATGCCCTCCTGTGCCAGCCTTTCGCCTATCCAGTAAAGCAGCGTTCTTGCGTGCATTTTGCCCCTCTCCTCGGGAACAGTTCCCACATGGCCCACCAGTGCTATCCTGTCGATTATATACTGTATGGTGGCGGTGGTATAATCCCCCAGCAGGAAGGACTGTGAAAGCCCCCTGCGCACCCTGTGAGATGTATCGGTGAGCCACAGCTCATAGCTGTCGGCAAGCCTGGGAAAGCAGCTTGCAAGTATGGCGTAAACATCATCAAGCTTCGGCGTTTCGTCCACCTCCAGCGGCGGCAGCTTGCCTGTGGCTATGTAGGTGAACTCAGTGCGCCTGTCGCCCCGATACTCGTCCTTTAAAAGCTCCAGCAGCCTGTAGCCGTAGTCCCTTTCCAGCTCCACCGAAAAGGGCTTTAGCATTCTCACAAAGCCTGCCAGCTCCTCCAAAAGTTCCTCGGGGAACTCCTTATCCTGAAAAGAGGATATCATCAGCGCACTGTTGAACTCTGAAAACAGCCCCAGCCGCTCGCCCTTATATTCAAGAAGAAAAAACCGCAGAAAATCATGCTCAGTGCCGTAAGCCATAAAATGGCTCTTTATCCTTCTGGAATAATTGTTATCCTTCAAAGCGGCTATAAGTTCAAGATCCACGTCCTTGGTCTGTTTTATCATAAATAGCTCCTTTAGTGGGGTTTTTCACTCTGTTACGGCACTTACCTGCAAGCCCCCTGCTCTGCACAGCATTTCACGCACCAGCTCATAGCTCTCATTAAGGTCCTTCTCGCTGATAACACAGCAAGGCGAGTGCAGATATCTGCAGGGCAGTGATATGCCGCAGGTGCGCACGCCGCCCCTTGTTCGGTGTATAGCCCCTGCATCGTTGCCCCCTGCCACCATGGTCTTGGTCTGGCAGTTGAGCCCCTTTTCCTTTGCCGTTTCAAAGGCGAGCCTGTACAGCTCCTTATCGTAAATGGTGCGCCTGTCCATAAAGCTCACAACAGGTCCCTTGCCCAGCTCGCACACTCGCTTTTCACCGCTTGCAGAGGGTATGTCTGCCGCTGTGGTGGCTTCAAGCACAAAGGCTATGTCGGGGTCAGCGGTATAAGCCGCACACGCCGAGCCCCTGAGACCTATCTCCTCCTGCACCACAAAGGTGAATGCGGTATCATATTCAAGCTCCTCATCTGTTATCAGCTTCATCATCATGGCGCAGCCCACACGGTCATCTATCGCCTTGCCTTTTAAAAAACCCTCGCCGTACCGTTCAAAGCTGCTCTCAAAGCACACGCTGTCCCCAAGGGAGACCTGCTCCTCCGCTTCGGCTCTGCTGCCTGCGCCTATGTCTATATAAAGCCGGTCAAAGTCGGGGGCTTTGCCCCTTTCCTCCTTGCTGAGCCTGTGCAGCACCTTGCCGCCGATAACTCCGCAAACACGCTTATCCCCCACAGCCACACGCCTGCCGAAAACCACTCTCGGGTCGATACCGCCCACAGGGGATATTTTAAGATACCCATCATCGGTGATGTAATTTACTATAAAGCCCACCTCGTCCATATGGGCGCTTACCAGCAGCTTGTTCTTCGGGGTATTTCTGCCCTTTTTGAAGGCTAGTATATTTCCCAAGGGGTCTATCTCATATGTGCAGTGCCCCTCTATCACCGAGATTATATAGCTGCTCACACTGCCCTCGTCCCCCGATATGCCGTTTAATGAGCATAGCCTTTCAAGCTCGTTTACCAGATCTATCATATTTCTTTTACACCTTTCAGAAATTCCGAAATAAGCTCAGCCGTGCTGTTTATATCGCTTAGCGACACTACCTCGGCAGGGGTGTGCATATACCGCAGGGGTATCGAAAGCGTAACCGTCGGCACGCCGCCCCTTGCAAGACCTATGGCGTCCGCATTGGTGCCTGTCTCTCCCCCCATTACCTCCATAGTATAGGGTATGCCGCACCTTTTGGCGGTGCTCACCATATCCTTTGTGAGCTTTCTTGAAAGTGAGGGCGCAATGCCTATCATCACCCCTGTTCCCGGCTCGGGCATGGTCTTGTCGTCTTCTGCCAAAGTGTTTGCGAATGAAACGTCCACCTCGATGGCAAGGTCGGGCTTTACGGTATAAGCCGCAGTCTTTGCCCCTCTCTCGCCCACCTCCTCCTGTGAGGAAAGGGTAACTGCCACATTGCAGCCAAGCTGTTCGTCTTTCAGCTTATCCAGCGCCGCTATCAGCGCAGCACAGCCGCTGCGGTCATCTATCGCTTTAGCTGTTACTCTGTCCCCCAGCAGCCTTTCGGGGGAGTTCTCCACCAGCACCCTGTCTCCCAAAGCGATATGCTCACAAGCCTTATCCTTTGAGGTAAAGCCCGTATCTATCAGCACCTCCTCCACCTCGGGACATTTTGAATAGTCCTTAGCCAGATGGGGCGGCACCGAAGCCGTTATGCCCACAAGCCTTTCGGTACTGCCGCTTGCAGTGCCGTAAATGCTCACCTGCTGTGCCAGCAGCATTCTCCTGTCGATACCTCCGCAGGCAGCCACCTTTAAAAAGCCGTCGGCGGTAATATGGGTCACTATAAAGCCTATCTCGTCGATATGCGCGTCAAGCAGCACCAAAGGCTTGCCATCCTGCCAGCCGCTGCGCCTGAAAAACACATTGCCTGTGCCTTTATCGAACCTTGCCTCGCCGTAAGGAGCCAGAAGCTCACAAGCCTTGTCAGCCGCAGCCCCCTCGTCGCCCGACACCCCGGGCAAGGGACAAAGGGCGCATAATATATCAAATATCTCACTATCGTTCATTTTATCCACCTGCACTTTTTAGAGGTAAGAGGTAAGAGACCCCTTTACCGAACAATGTTCGCACCTGCGGACCTTGTTTTTTTATGACCTCAGTTCGCTCCCCACTCACAGCCGCCCGAACGGGCATAAAATGTGAGCGCAGCGAACACCTCAATTATGAATTATGCATTATAAATTATGAATTATAAAGCGTTTACCTTGTCCTTGAAGTCTCTGCCCCTGTCCTCAAACATTCTGTACATATCAAAGCTTGCGCAGGCAGGGGTCAGGGATACTATGTCGCCCTCCTCGGCGTTGTCGTGAGCAGTCTGCACAGCCTCCTGCATATTTTTCACCATAAATATTTTAAGTCCGCTGCCCTCATAATTGGGCGCAGCTGTCACCGCAGCCCTTATCTTCCCGGCAGTCTCGCCCATAAGTATCAGCACCTTTACCTTATCGCAGATAGGCGCAGCCATAGGCTCAAAGCTAATGCCCTTGTCAGAGCCGCCCTGTATCATTATCTGCTTCTGGTCAAAAGCCGCCAGGCAAGCCAGCACTCTTGTGGGGCTGGAGGCTATGGAGTTGTTGTAATATTTTACACCGTCAAGCTCTCTTACAAACTCTATCCTGTGCTCAACGCCGCCGAACTCTTTAGCTGTCTTAGCCACCGTTTCGGGCTTTACCTCGCCGTAGGTCATGGCGATGGCAGTGAGGTAATCCTCAACATTGTGCATACCCGGTATCCTTATATCGTCCTTGTGTACATACTCAGTCACCCTGCCCCTCTCGTTATAGCAGAGCATACCGTCCTCACGCAGAAAAGCACCGTTCTCGGGCATTTGCTTAGTGCTGAAATATGCAAGCTCACCCCTTACCAGCCCTGCAAGTCCGCTGGTCACCTCATCGTCAAGGCTCAGCACCGAGCGTGAATAAGCGTTCTGGTGATAGAGTATGTTGCACTTGGCTTCGGTGTATTCCTCCATAGTTCCGTGAACGTTCAGGTGGTTGGGTCTTATGTTCGTTATGCCTGCCACATCGGGGGACTCTCTCATTGATATCAGCTGAAAGCTTGAAAGCTCGCACACCGCCGCGTCTGTCTCGGCGATAGTCTCCACCAGCGGCAGCAGCGCCTTGCCGATATTGCCCCCCAGGTGGACTCTCCTGCCCTCAGCCTTCAAAAACTCGCTCACCAGCGTGGTGGTGGTGGTCTTGCCGTCAGAGCCTGTCAGCGCATAGGTCTTACAGGGGCAGAGGTCGAAAAACGTCTCCATCTCAGAGGTAACCACAATGCCCTGCCTGCGTGCCTTAGTTATAACGGGGTCGTTATAGTACATACCCGGTGTACGGAAAATGATATCGCAGTTGAATATCTCATCAAGATAATCCTTGCCCAGCGAGAACTCGCAGCCCTTAGCCGCCAGCTCCTCCATAAGCATAGCGTCAAAATCCTCTTCCTCTTTCTTATCGCACACAACGCAGTTTATGCCCTTAGCCAGAAAGACCTTGATAAGGTCGGTATGGCTGACGCCCACGCCGATAAACGCAACTCTCTTATCCTTTATAGAATTAAAATATCTCTGTGCTCGTGTCATGATAATGACTTCCCTTCTTACAAATATTGTATCTGTGCATACCTAATCTATTATATTATAAACCATTTTATCCAAAAAGGCAATAGGGTAGGACAAAAAAATACGGCTTTTTTCACAGGTTAAGAAATCATGAACAAATCCAAAGGCGAATTATTCTTTCAAAGTAATTCTGATCAAGGGCGCACATGGATAGTTTGTCTGTCAGTCCGCATTTGGTCATTTTATCAAGTTTCAAAATATTTTATGCCATTTGACGAAGCACGTTTATCTTTTAACCGGAATTGTCCTTTACAGCAATGCTCTCATCTTCCCTGAAACCCATGTCAAGTACCCAATACAGCGAGTTTTCAATGCTCCAATGTGCTCTTTTGGCTGCCATTATCTCTGCTGCTGTCATTCCTTTACAACTGTAAATAAAATAATGTGACTGTAAACTTGTTGTTTCAGATGTTTGCAATTGTGCGTTTTTCACATAATTTTGTAAAACCGTTCTCTTACCTCTTACTTCCTACCTCAAAAAGCCCGTGGCTCTCTAAATACCGGCGGCTAGTCGCTGTAATATTTATGTAATTGACTTTTATTGATTATGTAATTGATTTTTTTTGATTTTAGTCTTATAATTAATTTAAGAAGTATAGAAAAATGTATGAAGCAGAGCGCACGGACGGTCAGGTGCCGTTTCTTACCTCTTACTTCTTACATATCGCAGCTGAAAGAAGAAAGGACGGATAGGTATGGCAAAGATCAAGGTAGTAACAATAAGCAGACGTTATTGTTCGGGAGGAAGCTCTATAGGCAAGATAGTAGCTGAAAAGCTGGGCGTTAAGTGCTATGACAGAGAGATAGTAGATATGGCAGCCGAGCGCAGCGGTATCTCTATGGACGATGTAAGAAAGTATGAAGAGTCGGTGCTCAATCCTCTTAAAACGCCTATATCACTGTTCGGCACAGCCCCGCAGGATATCACCGAGAGGATATTCGCAGCCGAGACCGAGGTGGTGCATGAGCTGGCAGGCAAGGGTCCCTGTGTTATAGTCGGCAGATGTGCGGATTTTATCCTTAAAAACAAGGTCAAGACTCTCAACGTTTTCATCTATTCCTCAAACGAGAAGAGAATGGAAACTGCCATGAACGTTTATAACATACCTGCCGATGAGATCAAAAGCAGGCTTAAAAAGTATGATAAAAAGAGGGGCGATTATTACAACGCCAACACCAACAAGCGCTGGGGCGATATGCTCAGCTATGATATGTGCCTTGACAGTGGCAAATTGGGCTATGAGCTCTGCGCCGAGATCATCGCCCATGCGGTGGAGGTATCAAAGTAAATGGCTAAGGATAAGGACGTCAAGACCAATGCCATGAGGATACTCGACCGCAATAAGATAAGCTATGAGGTGAACACCTATGAGTGTGAGGAGTTCATAGACGGTATACACATCGCCGATATGCTGGGGCAGAGCTATGAGAGCTCTTTCAAAACGCTGGTGGCACAGGGCAAAAGCGGCGGTCACTACGTTTTCGCCATACCTGTGCATAGGGAGCTTGATATGAAAAAGGCGGCAAAGTCGGTGGGCGAAAAATCCGTGGAGCTGCTGCACGTCAAGGATATCAACAATGTGACGGGCTACATCAGGGGCGGCTGCACTCCCCTGGGAATGAAAAAGCAGTACCCCACCGTGGTGGACAGCTCTGCCGAGGGGTTTGAGCGCATAATAATCAGCGGCGGCAGGCTGGGCTCGCAGATAATACTTGACCCGAGGGACCTTGTAAAAGTCGTTAACGGCAAGTTTGAGAGCATAGTGTTTTGCGGAGAATAAAGCAGCGGCAGGCTGTATATATTACATATGTGTCTCCCCTGCCCTTTGGCAAGGGAGACTTAGTTTAGGTACTATGAATGTGCAGATTTAGCATAATTGTACATTCACGGGAAAGCATACTGACAGAAGGGGTAATAAACATGAGCGGTAAAGACTACACACAGCTATTCAAAAACTATTTTCAGGAGCATGAGCAGGAGATACTCTCCGACCTGGCGGAGATAATCGCCATTGAGAGCATTGCCGACGAGCAGGCAGAGGTCAAGCCCTTTGGCGAGGGCTCGGCAAGGGCGCTGCGCTGGGGGCATGATTTTATGGAAAGGCTGGGCATGAGCGTCAAAAATTTTGATAACTATGCAGTCAGGGGCGATTTTTACAGCGAGGGCGAGCCTGTGCTGGGCATTCTGGCACATCTCGACACCGTGCCCGTCAGCAGCGGCTGGAGCTTTCCGCCGTTTGAACTCACCGAGAAAGACGGCGTGCTTTACGGCAGGGGCACTATCGACGACAAGGGTCCTGCGGTGGCTGCGCTGTGGGCTGCAAAGGCTGTGAGAGAGCTGGATATACCCGTTAAGAACTTCCGCATAATACTGGGCGGCGACGAGGAGAACGGCTGCAAGGATATGGAGTATTACGAAAAATGCGAAGCCTTCCCCCAAAAGGTATTCACCCCCGACGGCTCTTTCCCTGTGCTCAATTGTGAAAAGGGCATGGTACACCTGACCTTTTCAGCGCCATTTTACGATGAAAAGCTAAGCTCGATAAAGGGCGGCATGGCGCTTAACGCAATACCCGACCTTTGCAAAGTGGTGCCAAAGGCAGCAGACTCTTATATGCTTTATCGGGGCAAATCCTCACACGGCTCGAGACCCGAGAACGGCGATAATGCTGTGACAAAGTTTTTAAGCGAATACAACGGCGATAACAAGGCGTTAAATGCCCTCAAAAAGCTTTTCCCCCACGGTGAGTATGACGGAAAAAGCGCAGGGCTGGGCTTTGAGGACAAGGTATCGGGCAGAATGACCTGTGCCTTGACAGTGCTTGAAGCCGACAGCGACAGGATAAGCGGCGGCATCGACATTCGCTTTCCTATCGACAGGAGCTATGCCGAGATAAGCGGCATAATAACCAAGGCGCTTAAAGAAGCAGGCTTCACCATCGAAACCTGCGAGGGCATGGAGCCCCACTATGTTGACGAAAACAGTGATTTTGTGCAGACCCTGCTGGGAGTATACGAAAGGGTCAAGGGCGAAAAGGGCTATTGCATAGCCGAGGGCGGCATAACCTACGTTCACAGCATCAAAGGCGGCGTTGCCTTCGGCGCTGAGTTCCCCCGGGAGGAAAACAATATGCACGGCGACGACGAGCATATAACGCTGGAAACTTTCAGGTATAATCTGAATATGTACGCCAACGCCATTGCTGAGGTGGCGAAAGCAGACTGAATATAAGCAAAAAAGCGGCAAGCTGAACTTTTCAGCCTGTCGCTTAAAATTTTCCCCTGATCATGTCTGTTTTGATGAAAATGATGATCTGCCTTACTGCCGGCAGGTTCTATTGGGGGAGACCCTTTTGAAAAAGGGTCATCCCCCAAACCCCC
>CALCRR010000224.1 GCA_937894495.1 uncultured Ruminococcus sp.
TTTTAGGGAGGGGGGTTGGGGGATGACCCTTTTTCAAAAGGGTCTCCCCCAATAGTCAGCGAACACGGTCAGGCTGCGCTTTTATGTGATACAGCACCGCAAAGTCAGCCGAGGACGGCTAGTCGAGCCATGCGAAGTTGTTGTCGGTGTTTATAAAGTCAACATTGTAAAGATAGATCACCTTGGTAATGTTATTTTCCTGTACATACTGGGAGACCGTCTTGGGCTCCATATGGTAATAGCGCAGATCTATCATGCTTATGTGCTTGTATTTTTGGCACAGGTAGGGCATCATAGAATTTGCGTAGCTGTCCTTTATCACCAGCACGTTTTCGTCATTTTCGCCCTGGGTATCACATTCGATAAGGGTGAAGTTGCCGCCCATGAAGGTGGCGTACTTGTCCTTGGTGGTCTTTGGCTCTTCGGCAAAAAGGGTGCTGTTTGTGAGCACTCCCTCCTGCTCTGTGCACTCGGCAGGGGCTTTGTGGTCGCCGTTGGGGGTGACGTATTTTACTGTTATCTCGTTATCATCAGCTGTTCTGAGCTCGATAGTATCGGGCTTTGCGGTACCCTGCGGGGCTTTTGAGTAGAGAGTGCCGTAGAAATCTTTCAGCTCCTCGGTCTGCCAGTTCACCTGCGGAACGCTTTCGCCCATGCTCTCCATAAGCTTTTCAAAGGCGAAGTATGCGCCGTCAGCCGTCCAGTGGTGGTCGGTGCGGTAGTAGAAGCTGTCCTTGTCGGGGGACTGCTTCATATCCTCAGCAGGGCAGACGAAGTTGATATCCTTTGAAAGCCTGCTTTCTATCTCGCTTATGACCTCCTCCTGTGGTCGGGACTTATTGAACGCTGGCAGCTTATCACCCAGCACGCATACAGCGTTGGGCGCCAGCAGAAAGCTGACCTCCGCCTGACCCTTCACTGTCTCGGCAAAGCTGTTGAGCTTATCCACATTGCGGTCAACAAGCTCGATGTTGGGCTGAAAATCCTGCAAATAATAGCCGCCGCTGCCGAAATACACGCCGTTGAGGTAGCTCTTTAAAAGCATTCTGTCGGCAGCAGTTTTTACCGACACCAGCTCATCTTTAAGAAAAATCTGGTCGGACATATACTGCTCGATATCGGCGGTGAAGTCGCCGTTTTTCAGCCGCTCGAAGCTGAACTCGGGCTTTTGCTGCAAGGTGCGGTTCTCCATATCCGAAAAGGCTCTGTCGGGGCTTATGAGCCCTGCCACGGCAAAGCCGAATATGACCGCCAGAAAGCTTACAGCGGTTATAACTCCCCCTGTGAAAGAAGCCTTTTCAGGCTGCCTTTCGCTTTCATCAGCGGCAGTTTTTTTAATATCATTGTTGGTTTTATCTGACATTTTATTTCTCCCTTATTGCAAAAATGTGCCTGAGACAGATCAGCATTCAGAGCTAACGCACTATTTATTATTCACTGTTTGCAGGAGCTTACACCTGCAGATCCCGATCTGTCTTATTATTGCTCCCCCAACTAAACCTTGCCAAAATGCTTGACAAAAATAAAAAATCTCTGCGTTGCAAAAGCTTGAAGGGCGACAGCCCATCTGCGCTTTTGCGCCTTGATATTTTTTATTTTTGCCTGCGCCTTTCCGGCAAGGTTTAATTTGGGGAGCAATAACAGCACAAATTAAAAGTCACATTTATATTACTGCTCCCTAAAATCTGAAATACATAAACGGGTTGAAGGAATTGCCTGCCAGGTATGCCGATGATATCACCAGCAGAGCTATGCACATTACGGGCTGACAGACGCAGCTGTATATCTGCGGCGCCTTTGCGCTGAGCTTTTCCCCCAGCTTTTTGATAAGGGGCGTTGAGGTTATGCAGAGTATCACCAGCAGCAGAGCGTTCTGACCCAGCCAGAACCTGAAATAGCTGTTATCATCTATCAGCGGCAGTCCGCCCAGACCAAACATATTTTTAAGGTTCTGTATCAGCGCCGAGGTGTCCTCATAGGCGAAAATTCCCCAGCCTATGACGATAAGCAGCAGCGCATAGATGTGCCTTACTGCCTTTGGCGCTTTGCCCAGGGCTTTTAGCAGGAAATTTTTCTCCAGCAGAAGTATCACACCGAAGTATACGCCCCACATCATAAAGTTCCAGTTTGCGCCGTGCCAGAAGCCTGTTAAAAACCACACCGCCATGATGTTCACACACTGCCTTGCCTTGCCCTTGCGGTTGCCGCCAAGGGGTATGTAGACATAATCCCTGAACCAGCTTGAAAGTGAGATATGCCATCTTCTCCAGAACTCGGTGATAGAGTCTGAGATATAGGGGTAGTTGAAGTTCTCAAGAAAATCAAAGCCGAACATTTTGCCGAGACCGATAGCCATATCGGAATAGCCCGAAAAATCAAAATATATCTGGAATGTAAAGGCGATTATGCCAAGCCATGCGGCGCATACGCTCATTTGCTCCCGGGGGGCTGCGGATATGGTATCATAAAGCTCGCCTATGGCGTTGGCGAGTATTACCTTTTTGCCCAGACCCACGCAGAAGCGCTTTACTCCCTGAGAGAATTTTTCAAGAGTCTCGTGCCTTTCCTCAAGCTGCTCAGCCACGTCGATATAGCGCACTATAGGTCCTGCTATCAGCTGCGGGAAAAGCGCCACATAGGTGGCAAGGTGCAGAAAGTTCTTCTGGCTTTTAACATTACCCCTGTACACATCTATAACGTAAGACAGCGTCTGAAAGCTGTAGAATGATATGCCTATGGGCAGCGCCAGCCCCAGCGGCTTTATATCTGTGCCGAAAGCGCTGTTGGCGGTGTTTATGAAAAAGTCTGTATACTTGAAAAACAGCAGCAGACCCATATTCCACACCACTGCAAAAAGCATGGCGGCAAGGGGCAGCTTTCCTGCCTTGTCCTTATCGCCCTTACGGGTCTTATCCGCCAGCAGACCTGTTACATATGCCACTATGGTCGATGCTATCATAAGCACCACATAAACAGGCTCGCCCCATGCGTAAAACACAAGGCTGAACACAAAAAGCACAGCGTTGCGGCACACACGGGGTACGATAAAATATGTTATTAGCACGATAGGCAGGAACGCAAAGAGAAATGTCGTACTGGAAAAAAGCATATATGTTTATCTCCTGTTATCCTATGATTTCCTTTGCCTTGCTGCTGTCGCCCGATATGCACAGGTAGACATAGCTGCCGTCCTTGATGAGCACAGCGTCATCAAGCTTAGGCGCCTGCTCGGGCTTATAGTCGGTAAAAGTGCTCTTCTGGTTGGTTATCCTGGTTTTCAGTGAGCTTTCGATAGTGGTAGCTGTTGAGCCGTTTGTGGCTTCAAAGCAGGCTATCTCCTCGGGAGTTGCGCCTGAGGAGCTGATATACACCTTGGCGCTCTTATAGCTGTCGGCAGCCACGCCGAGAATGCTCTCGATCTTGCCGCTGTCGATCTCGATAAGCTCGTCATCATAGGTGATGTCGCTTTTGAGCTTGTCTGCTACCTCAACAACATCAACGCTCTCAGCCGAAGCAGAAGCCTTGCTGCCGCTGTCCTTGCCGTCATCATCACTGCCGCCGCAGGCTGCCAGCGAGCAGGTGACAGTCAGTGCTGCCAATACCATACAAAGTGTTTTTTTGAAATTCATTTTACATTTTCCTTTCTTTAGATGTAAGCTGCCAGTCTATTGGTAAAAGAGCCGGAAGCCGGATATCATTTTACAAGGTTGGCGCAGCCATCAAAATACCAGCTGCCGCAAAAGCGCCCCCTCCCCTCCGGGGAGGACTCGATATCTTTCC
>CALCRR010000225.1 GCA_937894495.1 uncultured Ruminococcus sp.
GGTCTCTTGCTTCTAGAGGCACAGGTGGGGGAAACACCCCGTCCGGTGAGGACTCCACCCGAGGACAGAAAAATCTCAAAACCACTTGACAAGATGAAATAATGTGTTATAATAATAAGGTAGCTTTATCGGGTAAAAGTGTAAAAGCATAAAAGTATTAAAGCTTTAGCACACCGCATATCCGAAAATATTGAAGTAAGGAAGTGTTACAGTTGGTTTTAAGATGGACGGTGCTGGTCATATACCTGGCGCTTATGATAGTGATAGGCGTTTACTACCGTAAAAAAACACAGAACGTCTCAGACTTCGTGCTGGGCGGAAGAGGATTGGGTCCCTGGTTCACGGCATTTGCATACGGTACGTCGTATTTCTCGGCGGTAATATTTGTGGGCTATGCAGGCAAGTTCGGCTGGGCTTACGGCGTGGCTTCTACCTGGGTGGGCATAGGCAATGCGGTCATCGGCTCGCTGCTGGCATGGCTGGTGCTGGGCAGGCGCACACGTATAATGACCAAGTATATCGAGGCAAAGACCATGCCCGAGTTCTTTGAGAAAAGATATAACTCAAAGCTTTTAAAAACTATCTCCGCATTGATAATCTTTATTTTCCTTATCCCCTACACCGCTTCGGTGTATAACGGTCTTTCAAGGCTGTTCAACAAGGGCTTCGGGATACCCTATGAGTATTGCATTGTAGGTATGGCTGTTTTCACCGCTGTCTATGTTATCATGGGCGGATATAAGGCGACTGCCCTTAACGACTTTATCCAGGGCATAATAATGCTGGTGGGCATAACTGCCGTAGTTATCGCAGTGCTCAACCTCAACGGCGGTCTTACAGGCTCTATCGAAAAAATGGGGGATATAAAGGACGCCAACGGCAACACAGGCGTTTACAACTCCCTTTTCGGACCCGACCCCGTAAACCTGCTGGGCGTTGTTATACTTACATCTCTCGGTACATGGGGACTGCCCCAGATGGTGCAGAAGTTCTACGCTATCAAGGACGACAGGTCTGTTAAAACAGGCACTGTCGTATCCACTGTTTTTGCAGTTGTAGTCGCAGGCGGCTGCTACTTCCTGGGCGGCTTCGGCAGGCTTTTTGCCGAGAACGTTGACGGCGCACCCAAGGAGGGCTTTGACTCTATCGTGCCTATCATGATGGAAAAAATGCCGTCGCTGCTGTTCGGTCTGGTGATAGTTCTGGTGCTGTCGGCTTCGATGTCTACCCTTTCTTCGCTGGTGCTCACATCAAGCTCCACCCTCACTATCGACCTTATAAAGCCTATTATGAAGGACAAAATGGACGAGAAAAAAGAGATATCGGTAATGAGGATATTTATTGCGGTGTTCCTGCTGATATCGGTGGCTATCGCAGTTTACTCACTTTACGGTCAGAAGAGCTCGACCATGATAATATCAAACCTCATGGGCATATCCTGGGGTGCACTGGCAGGCGCATTCTTAGCTCCCTTTATGTACGGACTGTTCTGGAAGGGCGTTACCAAGGCAGCTGTTATGGCAAGCTTTATCAGCGGCGTGGGTATAACCGTTGTGCATATGTTCATTTTCACCTTTGGCGGAAAGACCGCCGTTTGGCACGGACTTAACATAGCATCTCCCGTAAACGCAGGCGCATTTGCAATGCTGTTCGGTCTGGTGCTGGTGCCTGTGGTGAGCCTTATCACCAAGTCAAGCGACGAGGACAAAAAGGTCACAGAGCAGGTATTTGAGTGCTACAGCGCTGAGGAATAAGCTGCATAAAAATAAGCCTGAGAGTTCTGAAAGCTCTCAGGCTTTTACTAATTCTGCACACCCGAAGGTGCGGTGAGCAAGGTCGGTCGATCTCGATGAAGGCTCGGTATGGAGATAAATGCGGGGCTGTGCAGGTGAAGGTCTCGGAGCATTAATATTCGCACTGCTTGCAATGGCTTTATATCCTCTCGAATTAACAGTTTATTAATAGCTAGTTCGATATATATATATATATATATACTATAATTATTAATAATAGTTTGATCAGAAAGGAATGGTTTTTATGAAAAAGAGGATAACTGCTGCCGTTTGCGCAGCGGTGATGGTTTTCGGCGGTGCGGCTTATCTGCCAGAGAGCGCTTTTGGCGATATCACAGGGCTGACAGCCTCGGCGGCTGAGATAGTTGAAAGCGGTAACTGCGGAAAATATGATGACGACACGAGAAAATATTCAGATAATGCCACATATACCCTTGACAGTGAGGGCACGCTGACTATCAGCGGAACGGGGGAGATAGGAATTAATGCATTTTACGATAAAAGCTCAGTTAAAAAAGTAATTATCAAAGATGGTATCACAAGCATTGGGTATGGTGCATTTGAATACTGCACAAGCCTTACAAGCATAACAATACCCAACAGTGTTACAAGCATTGGCGGGCGGGCATTTTTTTGTACAAGCCTTACAAGCATAAACATACCCGATAGTGTTACAAGCATTGGCGAGGAGGCATTTTACTACACCCCATGGCTAAGTAATAAACGTGCCGAAGATCCGCTTGTAGTAGTAAACGGTATATTGATTGATGGATCGACCTGCGAGGGTGACATAAATATACCTGACGATGTTACAAGCATTGGCGATTGGGCATTTTACAACTGCAAAAGGCTTACAAGCATAACCATACCCGACAGTGTTACAAGCATTGGCAATTCTGCATTTGAGGAGTGCATAAGCCTTACAAGCATAAATATACCCGATAGTGTTACAAGCATTGGCGATCGGGCATTTGTGTTCTGCGAAAGCCTTACAAGCATAACCATACCCGATAGTGTTACAAGCATTGGCGAGGAGGCATTTTATGGTTGCACAAGCCTTACAAGCATAACAATACCCGAGAGTGTTACAAGCATTAGCGATCATGCATTTGCGTTCTGCACAAGCCTTACAAGCATAACCATACCCGACAGTGTTACAAACATTGGCGATGGTGCATTTGAGGCCTGTACAAGCCTTACAAGCATAACCATACCCGACAGTGTTACTAGCATTGGCGATTATGCATTTTACGACTGCGAAAGCCTTACAAGCATAACAATACCCAAGAGCGTGACCGAGATAGTTCCTTATGCAATAGGTTACTATCAAGATGATAATTATAGAGAATGGAAGATCGACGGCTTTAAGATCTACTGCTACCACGGCACCGCAGGCGAGCAGTATGCCATCGGCAACGGCTTTGACTATGAGCTGTTGGACGACACCGAGCCCGAAAAGCCGTTTATCAAAGGCGACATAACAGGCGATAACAAGCTCGATACCAAGGACGCTATGAAGGTAGTGGCTTTCGCTAAAAAAACAAGTGTGCCAAAGAACGAAGCAGAGTTCGCAGCGGCTGACGTGAACGGCGACGGCAAGATCGACTCCAAGGACGCTATGATAGTTATAAATGCGGTCAAGACGAAAAAGCCTATAAAGTAATAAATGCTTACCGACCTTTCATCACTCAAAAAAATAAACAATGCCTTTCTCCACTGCAAAGAGGGGAAAGGCATTAATATTATGATCTGACATCTAACAGCTTGAAATGCACAGGCATTCCGTTTTTCATGGCTATCTTGACCTCGCCCTGTATCAGCGGCAGGAAGTATCTGACAGCCTCGGGGGATACATCGTTCTGTCGGTCGTTTATCCACTGTCTGGGGAAAAACTTCTCCTTATTCGCCACCTGCGAAGCCTCTACGGTGTCGATAGTTATAACATAGGGTATGTCGCTCAGGCGCTTGTAGTAGACCATTTTGCCCGTCTCGCCCCCCAGCGCAGCCCTTACGCCTGCCGAGCCTATCTGCTCAGCCTCGTCAATATCCGTTTTTGAGCATATGTGTGATGAGCAGCGCTGCATTACGTTGAGCTCGATAGAGCGCACCTTACAGCCCACGTTATCCTTCACCAGCTGCTCCAGCGTTTTGCCTATGCCAGACAGGTACTCGTGCCCGAAGTTATCCACCACCACCTGCTTTTTGCTCTCCTCAGGCAGCCTTACGCCCTCAGATACCACAACTATCACAGCCTTGTATTTAGCCTGCATACTTCTCACATCTTCAAGAAATTTCTCGGCAGAGAACTCACACTCGGGCAGATATATAAGGTGGGGGGCTATTTCATCGTTAGCTCTTAAAACGCAGGTGGAGGCTGTTAGCCAGCCTGCGTGCCTGCCCATTATCTCAACAATAGTCACCGACTGTATGGAGTACACCGAGCTGTCCCTGATTATCTCCTGCACCGTGGCAGCCACATATTTTGCCGCCGAGCCAAAGCCAGGGGTGTGGTCGGTAACAGGCAGGTCGTTGTCGATAGTTTTGGGTATGCCTATCACCTTTATTTTCGAGTCAACACTTGCGAGATATTCCGAAAGCTTCGCCACCGTGTCCATCGAGTCATTGCCGCCTATGTAGAAAAAGGCTTCGATACGGTGTCTCTCAAAGCAGCTGAGTATCTTCTCATACGTCTCACCGCCCTGTGCCACGGGGGGCAGCTTATATCGGCAGGAGCCCAGCACCGTGGAGGGAGTCTGCCTCAGCAGCTCCATATCGTCATTTGACCTTATCGCCAGTTTAAGGTCCATAAGTTCATCATTTATTATACCCTCGATACCGTTGACAGAGCCGAAAACAGCGTCTATCTCAGGCGTTTTCAGCGCCTCCTTGAAAACTCCCACCAGCGACGCATTGATAGCGCAGGTAGGACCTCCCGACTGTGCAACTGCAATGTTCATATTTTTTCCTCCTTTGAAGCCGGGGAAATCAATTTTACAAAAATTGATTTCCCAGAAGCAAGAATATAGAAGCAAGAAGCAAGAAAATGTGTCCGCAAAGCGGACAAAATATTAAGTTCGCCGCAGGCGTACCTAGGTCTTGCCTCCTCCACCGGTTATCCTCGCTTTGAAGCAGCGAGCACGGCTGATATTTTTGCATACTGCCCCTGCTGTTCGCTGTTCAAAATTTTAATATTTTTTATTATTATAGCATATAATAAGTCTGATTAAAAGTGTTTTGCGGATTTTTTCAGAATTTTTTCACTTTCACACAAAATATCCCCTGGCGAAAGCGTTTACACTGGCAAAAGGGCACAGCCCCCTGTTTTTTAATGGTAAAAGCAGTCACAGGCTTCGCAATTGTTACCAAATTTTAATTGACAAAACAGCAGTAAAATTGTATAATAAAAAAGTAAATGTAACTGTTCTGCAAAGGCGAAAACAGCTTTGCAGAACGGCATTATCCATATCATACAGATAAAATACCGAAAACGATATCAATGCCCGTTTACAGACCTATGAAAGGAAGAGGATATTAATGCCTGATAACAATCAGTTTAACTATAATAATCAGTTTAATAACAATCCATATAACAATAACCGTCCCCCCCAGCCCCCAAACGGTCAGAGAAGGCAGCCCAGCCGCAAGCAGCAGAAAAAGGCTGAGAGCGCAGCTGCCATAAGTGCCACCATAAAGGGTATCATAGCTATAATGATAACCTTTCTCATAGTTATCATAGTTATAATGGTGTTCGCCAAGAGCCTTTTTATAAAGAGCGACACAACAAAGCCCAAAAAAACAGGCGTTGTCACCTCCACCGAGTATACCCCTCCCGAGGAGACCAAGACCGCCACGGAAAAGGCGTCCTCCACCAAGGCTTCAAAATCAAAGCGTGATGATGACGAGGACGACGATGATGATGAGGATTATGATGACGAGAGCTCAGAGACCATAACCTGCACAGGTCCTGTGTACCTCCACCCGGAGCCATCGTCTAAATCCACTAACCTGCTGACCATACCCCAGGGTGCTGAGTGCAAGTTCTTCAGGAACGAGAACAACTGGTATTTTGTTGAATACAACGGCACACAGGGCTATGCGTGGGGCGATTACTTTACCACACCGTCGGGTGAATAAAAAATCAAGCCTGAGAGCTGTTTTAAGCTCTCAGGCTTTTATATTTCAGTTAGTTCTTCACCTGTATAGGCTTCTTGTTCTTTACAGCGTTGATTATTGTAAGCGCGTCCTTTGAGTCCAGCTTGCCGTCAAAATTAACGTCAGCTGCGTCTGTCTCGTCAACATACTGTGCCTTGACAGTTTTCTTGGCAAAAGCCACCGACTTCATGGCGTCCTTTGAGTCCACCTTGCCGTCGTTGGTTATATCGCCGTATACCATGTCGAGGTATACATAGTTAAAGCCCTTGTCCATAGCATAGGTCTGTGCTGCGCTTCTTCTGCAAACGCCCATGACTGCATCGTTTATCTTCGAGCCCGATGAGGTAGTTGCATAACCGTACCACATATTGCCAAAGCTGGTAAGGCTCTTTGGCACATCAAGCCTCAGCAGTGAGGTGCAGTTGGTAAACACATAAGCATCAACTGTCGCCAGACCCTCAGGCAGATTGATAGTTTTCAGTGAGGTGCAGCCGCCGAATGCTTCTCCGTAGATCCTGTTGAGATTGTCAGGGAGCTGTACGCTGACAAGAGAGCTGCAGCCCTTGAAGGAATACTGCTTCACCTCAGCAACACCTGCTATCTTCACCTCTGTCAGAGCTGTATCGTTTGTGCATACCTCAGCACCCAGATAGGTGAGGTTTCCCTGGATATCCAGCATTTTAAGGCTCTTGCAGCCTGAAAAGCAAAACTCATAGATCTCGGTAACAGTCGAAGGTATAGTGATCTTCTCAAGATCAACGCAGTCCTGGAAAGCAGATGCGTTGAGAGTGGTGAGACCCTCCTTGAAATCCACCTCTTTAAGACCTGTTGACCTGAATGCACTGTCGCCCACCTTTTTGAGAGCGTCATTCACCGTAATACTGTTCAGCTTGCTCTGAGCGAAAAAGGCTCTTTCACCTATGCCGGTCACATTCTTGCCCAGCACCACTCTTCTTATATTGGTCTGGCTGCCTGTTTTGCTTTTGGCAAAGGCATAATCCTCAATGGTGGTAACGGGCAGCTTTTCGATAGTATCAGGTATCTGTATAACAGTTGTGCTGAAATCGTTCAGTCCTGTTATGTATATCTGTGTGCCGTCGGATATGTAATTAAGGTAGCCGTATTTTTTATCCTCCGCACTGGCGGTTATACCAAAGCCCGACTTTATGCCCGTCTCAGCCAGAGGTGCATAAGCCATAGACAATGCCAATGCAAAAGCACAGGCTGCCGTAATGATCCTTTTAGTTTTCATATATGACCATCCTTTCATCATCAAAAAGAGTTAACTGGCGTTAATATAGCAATTATTAATAATATTAGCATATGAAAGTGTATAAAAATATAACATTGTATGTACAAAAAGTTAAAATACAAAATATTAAAACAGTATTACCGTTTAATGGCAATATTATAAGCAAATAAGCACGGCGCTGTAAAAAAACGCCTGTCAAAAGCTGCTGCCGCAGTCAACCCACCGTAAATCATGACCGAAATGAGCGCAAAAAATTTCGCCCGGGCAGCGTGATCCGTAAGATCCGCTGCCGCAGGCGAAGCTCCAATTATTTTATCCGACCTCTGCTATCAATCGTAGATGACCTCACCGTAATCATCTTCGTTATAATACATATCAAAGTCTTCATCAATGCCTATAGCTTTAAGCTCACCAATAAAGCTGCCTATGTCATCTTCACTGACGGTTATCTCAGCTTCATAGGTGAAATCCCTGCCTCCTTCGATGCTCGTGCTCCAGCTGGCAATACTGATGGATACTATATAGCCGTTATCCTGATATATCCTTGCGCCGCTTTCGTATCCGTATATGATAGTCTTGAAAAAGTTTTTCATAGTGTGTCCTTCAAAGCTGTAGTATTTGTGGATAATGTCGTAGCACCGGTCTATCTTTTCATCTGCGTTCTTATCCTCGGTATCGAGTATAAGGACTTTTCTGTTTGTAAGGTCGTAGAAATCGTCATTTACCTCACCGTATCTGTCTATCCACACCCGAAATTCTGTCTCGTCCTTTGCCTCATGTGCAGGTGATACCATGTAGTGACCAAAGCCGCCTGTGAAATATGCCGCAGCCGATATCACCAGAAAAACTGCCAGACTTGCCGCATACTTGCCGAGCCATATCAAAAATGTTTTTGCGTTTATCTTTGCTCTTGCCGCAACTATCCTGATTATCAGGTAGATGACCGCAGCCACTGCCATGCCCAGCAGCCACAGTCCCGATGAGAAGAACATTGTGAACACCGTGAACAGCCCGATGAACATGAAAAGCTCCATAAACAGGTCGTAAACTATGGGCTTGCCCAGGCTCCTTGCATCTCGCCTTCTGTAGATATAATAGCTTGCAAATACCAGCAGGCATGAGAGGGCAATGTTTACAACAAGATATATCCAGGGCTTTGCGTCCGGCTCCTCTATCCCCGATAAAGGCAGCCACATGGCTGAAAGCGCACCGAAGAGCGAGAAGTTCTGCGCTCTGTTATCTATAGTATCAATACCCGAAAACCTTACTACCAGCGAAGCATATAAAGCAAGGGGCGTGAATGAAACGCATATGCCTGTTATTATCGAGGTATAAATACCCTCTGCCTTGGCGCCGCAGCAGGTCATGCAGAATATGCTTATAGCGTCAACGAACAAAGCCTCAGCCAGCACTATCGTCAGTATCCTGAAAAGCTCGTCAGACTGGCTCCACACACCCGTTTTTATGCCGCCTGCCACTATCAGCAGCAAACCGCCTGCCAGCAGGGGCAGAATGTGTATCTTCACCAGCGCCAGCAGCTTTGAAAGATATCTCTCCTTTGAGTTCATCGGCAGTGAGAGCTGCACGTCTGCGGTCTGCCTGTTTGCCAGGTCGCTGAATATGCCGTATACCGCAAATGCGCCGAAGGCTGCCGCCAGGAAGGTAAAGAACAGTCCGAAAAAGCCCTCAAACTCAGCCCACTTTTCACTTTGTTCCACCACCTGCTGCTGCGTCACCGTGTCAAATTCGTTGGATACCGTCTCATACATTCTCCACTCGGATATTGAAAACAAAGTGCCCACCAGCGTCAGTATCAGTATTATCATTCTTATCTTCTTGTGGTCGGCGCACTCAGCCTTTGATGCATTATTTATCTTCTTTAAGGATATCTGTGCCATAACCTCTCACCTCCAGCTCATAAATAAATATCTCTTCCAGCGTGAGGGGAACAAGCTCCAGTATAACAGGCTTCTGCGCCTTGAGCTTTCTCATTATCTCCTCCTGCTCTCCCTTTGCTATTATCTGTGCAACACTGCCGAGGGTACTCAGCTCCATAACCTCTATACCCAGGTCCCTCAGCTCCTGCTCGTCAGGTATGCGGTCTGCGTATGCCAGCTGTATCTTGCAGAAGCCGCTTCTTATATCATCTATCTCGTCTGCAAATATCAGGTGACCCTGGTGGATAAGCATAGCCCTGTCGCACAGCTCGTTTATCTCTGTAATGTTGTGCGATGAAACTATGAGCGTTGCATCCCTGTCGATGAGCTCATCAACTATCATGGTCTTTATTATCTTTCTCATGGCAGGGTCAAGACCGTCGAAGGCCTCGTCAAGCATAAGGTATTTTGTTCTGCACGCAAGGGCGGCTATCACCACCGCCTGCCTTTTCATTCCCTTTGAGAACTGCGACATTCTCTTGTTCTCAGGCAGCCCCAGCTTTTTGGTGAGCCTGTCAAAAACCTCCTCAGAAAACTCATCATAATAGGCAGCATAATACTTTTTCAGGTCTTTGAGAGTATACGATGCATACTGTATAGTCTCATCATTCACAAAAAATATCTTGCCCTTGGCAGCGGGGTTATCATAAACCTCCTCACCGTCTATCTTTATAGAGCCCTTATCTGTGCGGTAAACGCCGCACATCATTCTCATCAGCGTAGATTTGCCTGCGCCGTTAGAGCCCAGAAAGCCGTATATGCAGCCCTCGGGAATGGTAAGTGAGATATCGTCAAGAGCGGTGAAATTTTCTTTATCGCCCTTGTTTTTCTCAAAATCCATACTAACGTTAGTTATCTCGATCATTGCTATCCTCCTCTTTTCTGTCCGCCCCAACATTCGGTGCGAGCTCATCAACTCTGTTTTTGAGCACATCAGCGCTCACCCCTGCTTTTAGTGCCGCAAGCGCCGCAGTATCAAACTGCTCCAGGAGCTTTTTCTCTATATGTCCCTTTTGCTTCGCCACAAAGCAGCCCTTTCCGGGCACCGAATATATTATACCGTCATGCTCCAGCCTGCTGTATGCCTTTGCAACGGTGTTGGGGTTCAGTCCCAGCTCCTTAGCCAGCGTTCTCGCCCCGGGCAGCTTGTCGTTCTCTTTCATAGCTCCCCCTGCGATAAGCTCGCTGAAGCCCTTGCATATCTGCTCATAAATGGGCACTCTGCCCGTGAGATCAAGATTTATCAAAATTGTGCCTCCTTCCTTTAGAGGTCAGATGTCAGAGACAAGCGGTCAGTATCGGCGGCGTCTGCCTGCTTCTATTTTTTTCTGCGGTCTTACCGTTTTGTACCGACCTTTGGGTCTGTCTCTGCCACTGCTGTTGTTTTGTTCTCTGCTTACTCTTGTTCTTTTCCCTAGGGTGTACTAAGTGTATTATCTGTAATAGTACACTTATACTATACCACCACATTCCCAATTTGTCAATAGCTTTTGAAATTTTCGGCACTTTACACAATATTGCCCATAAAATCTCCCACAATACGCACAAAAAGCACGAAGGGCTATAAGTTCTACGTGCTTTTATAAAATTTTGTTATTCAAGGCGCAAAACCGATATCCCCAACTTTGCAGAAAAGCCACACTCAGCAGGTTTGTCAAGGCTCAAACATAGCGTGCGGTGAAAGGCTCAAAAGAAGTAGGAACGAAATCAGTCTCTTCCGTTGCGTCAGCCAAAACATAACCTAAAAAGTACGGAGATGAACAAAGTAAACCAAGCGGCACAATGGTCACCATACGGACAAACAGATAGCGAAATAAAGCGCAGGGTCAAGCCGGGCGCCAGACGGCTTGCAGGGGGTCTGGGGGGCGGAGCCACCCAGCTCAGGGCTCAAACTATTTCAGCTCCTCAGCCTGAACAGGCAGCTCAACAGTGAAGCATACGCCGCCCTCGAAAAGGTTGTCAACATACACATCGCCGTTGCAGAGATCGACGATACGCTTTACCAGCGCAAGACCGAGACCGTTGCCCTCGGTAGCACGGGAGCGGTCGCCCTGATAGAATTTCTCAAAGATCTTGTCCTTTTTCTCCGCAGGAATAGAGGGTCCGTTATCGGATATCTTGGCAACAATGCCCGTGCCGCTGCGGAAAAGCTTGACCTTTATCTCGCCGCCCTCAGGGGTGAACTTTATGGCATTGTTGATAATATTCTGCCATATCTGCCCCATAAGTTCCTCGTTGCCCACATAGAATATCCCCTCCAGGTCAACATCCATATCAATATTCTTCTTCGACCACTCAGGCTCCAGCATAAGTATTATCTTTCTTATCTGCTCGTCAATGGGGAACCTTGTGCGCTTGCCGATGGTCGTCTGGTTTTCAAGCTTGGTCAGATTAAGTATGTTCGATGACAGCTTGGACAGCCTTGAGGTCTCATCAATGATTATCTGGGTGTATTCCTGCCTGTCCTCACGGCTCAGGCTGTCGTCCTGCAAAAGCTTTGCAAAGCCCTGTATCGAAGCCAGCGGAGTTTTGAACTCGTGGGAAACGTTGGATATAAAGTCGCCCCTCAGGGTCTCAATGCCCGAAAGCTCCTGCGCCATTTTGTTGAAGTTTTTCTGCAGGGTCCCGTATTCGTTGGTGGAGCCCTCCTCAACACGCACCGAAAAGTTGCCCCTTGCGACCTCAGATGTGGCACGGCTCAGATCATGTATCGGCTGCAGTATCGCCCTGCCCACAAAGGTGGTTATTACCGTGCCTATCAGTATGCATACAATAAACGCCACGATAGTCACAAAGCTTACCACCCAGTAAACATTCTCGCTGGAGAAGTTGTTCACCCTTATGTATTTGCCGCCCACCTTAGTGAACAGGTCTGAGTTTGGCACTATGCCACCCGTGATCACCACCGCGCCGTCCTTGTCTATCTTGTTCTTGTATTTTACCAGCAGGTCGTCAGCCGCTTTCAGCCTGGTTATATCATAAGCCCCCGTGTTGAGTATGCTTATGACCTCATCATACGAATATCCGCTGTTTTCAAGAGTCTGTGCCGACGCTGCAAAGGCAGTCAGCTGGTTCTCGGCGTTCTCTTTCATAATGGGTCTGAATATCATCAGCAGCGCCACGATGGATATGAGCGCCGACACCAGCATTACCAGAAAAAACATTATCGCCAGCTTGAACTGCAGCGTCATCTTCGGCTCGTGCTGTTTAACATTTATCTTTCTCACTGCTTTACCGCCTTATAGCCCAGCCCTCTGACAGTCACGATAGAAAAATCCTCGCAGCTGCCGTAGCGCTCTCTCAACCTTTTGACGTGAACGTCCACCGTTCTCTCGTCAACATCCTTGTCCATGCCCCACAGCTCATCAAGCAGCTGCCGCCTTGTAAATATCTTATTTGGATATGACAGCAGCTTGAACAGCAGCTTGAACTCCATCTGCGGTATGGTCTCCCCCGCCTCGCCGTTAAAGGACACCGTCTGTGCGTCATAATCCAGCACGCAGCTGCCCACCGTCAGCGAATGCTCAGACGCCATTTTTGCCCTTCTTAACAGAGCTCCCACACGCAGTATCATCTCATTTATATCAATGGGCTTTACCATGTAGTCATCTGTGCCTGCCATAAAGCCCTCCTGCTTGTCCTCAAAGCTCTCCTTTGCGGTCACCATTAGCACGGGCAGGTTATAATTTGCGGCTCTCAGCTGTCTTGTCAGCTCATAGCCGTCCATATTCGGCATCATTATGTCGGATATTATCAGGTCGATATTCGTTTTTTCCAGCACGTCAAGGGCTTCAACACCGTCATTGGCGGTAAACGGCTGATAGCCGTGCTGTTTGAGCGCCGCTTTCATCAGCCTCCTCAGGCTCGCATCGTCCTCCACTACCAGTATCTGAAACATATCATCACTGCCTTTCCTTATATAAATATATGAAACTTGCCTCTAAAAAAACATCAACGCCAGAATTCACACAAGCCGCCCCTCTTCTGCGGCTGATTTTTCTGCCAAAAACCACCCCTGAGCCGCAGCTTTTTCGCCTGATATTGTGATAAATGTGTAATTATCATGTCATATTTTAATAATAATTGTTAAATGTCACGAAATTCAATTTTTTTCATGCAGTCCAAAAAAACGTCCCGAAAATTCATACTCGGTTCACATTGGGGTGTTATTATATAACCACAGTAAGATAAATGAAAAACCTTCGGGAAATGGGTAAAGCCTATTGTTCAGCGATCTTATTCATCTTTCCCTCATGCGATTTCCCCAAGTCGCAGCCTATCTTCACTGTTCATTAGGTTTTACCGTTTTTCCGAAAAATTTCTTCAAAAAATTTTTCAGATCCCTCCGAAAATTCATACTCGGTTCACACAAGGGTGTTATTATTAATACAGTTAAGTGAGAACCATAAGCTTGATGCTTGGCAGAGCTTATAAATACGCCGATATAATTTATCAGCTTTGCCAATCACCAAATCCCTTTCATAATTCTATAAGAAAATTAATGCTCATTTCAGCCGATAGAAGTGAGTATTAATTTTTTTGTCCTCACCGGACGGGGTATTTCCCCCACCTGCCGCACTTTTGTGTGGGCGGCAAGATATCGAGTCCTCCCCGGAGGGGAGGGGGTCCTTTTGTGGCAGCTAGTATTTTGATGGCTGCGCCAACCTTGTAAGCGAGTATTTGTGCGTATTACCACACAATTATGTAAGACGGTTTCTTACCTCTTACTTCTTACCTCTTACCTCTAAAAGCTGGGGGTACTTTTGTGGCGGCTAGTATTTTGTGACGCTGCGCGAACCCTGTAAAATGATGACTTAGTGCGTCGTAGGGAATTTGATCAAATCTAATTTTGCCCCACTGAAACGGTGCGGAGCTTTTGTTGCTCACACTTTGATGACGGCGCAAGCCTTATAAAATCTTGACTTTGAGCGCCGTACTGCATTTGATCAAATCTAATTTTGCCCCACTAAAGCCATGTGAAGTTTTTCAGACCTTTGTATTTGTGCGTTTTACTGCACAATTTTGTAAGGTTATTTTCTAGCCACTAGCACTCTAACGGCTAGCGCCTAGCAGGAACATTGTGTATTTTTGCGTTTACCACGTATTTGGCAGGTCATTTTTTTGACTATGACTCCTTAGCCCCCGGTCGCTATGGCGGTTCATCAAACAATTATGCGAAGGACAGACCTGCCCTGTTCTCAAACTAATAAACTCACAATAATTATGAATTATGAATTAGACCACCGCCTGGCAGGCTGAACCCGATAATAAGTAATCATGCGTTTTATCAAACTATTTGGTAAAACGCTTTTTTCCTGCTTTCTGCCCCTTGTCAGTAACCGCTGTTCCGCCGGCGGATCATATACTCTATAGCCACTGCCCCGACGCCCAGACCCAGTAGAACGAGATAATTCCTTCTTCCCGCGGCTATTGCGGCAGAGGGCTCCACCATCAGCTTGCCGGGGTCGTTTTTATCGTAATAAACGGTCAGCTCGCTGCCTACCTTGGCTCCCTCTATGTAGCGCTCTATCACTTCATCATGCTCTACGCCGTTATTGTCTGTAAAATTCACATAATACCTATAGGTCGGCGTACTGTACTTGCCTGAACCCTCATGGATATATGTATCGGTTATTACCGCCTTTGCAGGCAGAGCGTTGACCTTGAACTCCTTCCATTCTTCCTTCAGCTTTACCACGCCTTCGATACGGAAAAAGGTCAGCATCAGCATTACCCCTGCTATTATTATGCTTATGGGCACTCGGGGGAGTCTCCTGCCGTCTCTGTTAAACAGCTCATCAAGTTCATCTTTCATAGCATTGATCCTTTCTGCCAAAGCATATATCCTGCGCTGTCAGTATGTATTTCTGCGCCTGCCAATAAAAATCACCGCAGCTGTCACCAGCACACCTAATACAGAAAAAATAACTGTGTCCTCCCTGAGCGAAGCTATGGCGGCAGAGGGGTCTGCCATAAATTCCTCGGGGTCGTCTTTATCGTAAAAGATATCCAGCTTGATACCCACCTTTGCCTGCACTCCGCCTATATTTTGAGTATACACGTCATGCTCATTGCCGTCGCTGTCCGTATAATTCAGGTAAAAGGTATATTCCTTTCCGCCCCGTGGCATTTGGTGTGAGCTTATATCGGTAACGGTCGCCTGAGCCGGCAGACCATTCTTCTTGAAGCTTTCCCACTCATTTTTAAGGCTCACCGATTTTACCACGCCGTGGATAATGAACATCAGCAGGACCACTATGATCATAATTATCAGAACTATCCGCGGCACCTCACCGCTGCTGTTGCGAAGAATACCGCCAAGCTTGTTTTTCATATCATTATACCTTTCTGCCGCAGCAAATCAAGTTACGCTCAAAAGCATTTGTCTTTCTGCCCATATGCTCCCACACATTCGGGTGAGAAAAGACAGCAGGTGGTCAAAAAAATATTTCAAACTACCCCGTATCAATTATAAATTATGGAGCCCGAAAGCCGCCTGTCCCAGACAGATACCGCCGTCATTTGGCGGTATAAGGCTGTGTACCAGCACCTCAAAGCCGTTTTCTTCAAGCAAGCTTTTCGCAAGGCGCACCAGCAGCCTGTTCTGGAAAACTCCGCCGCTCAGTGCGCAGGCGGTGATACCGCTCTGCTCTCTCAAATTCACGCAGGCTGTAAGTATCATCTCTGCCAGGGCTTTGTGGAAAGCGTAAGCCAGCCGCCTGGTGTTTTCTATTGAGCTGTCTTTCAGGTGCTCCTCGGCGATAAATGCCGCAAGCTTTGTGGTATCAAGGGTGATAAAGCCATTATCGGTCAGGCTGCCGATCTCGGTCAGCTCTGTCTCCCCCTGCTCTCTTTCAAAAAGCTCTGCCTCGTACATAAGGGCTGTTGACGCCTCACCCTCAAAGGTCGAGGCTTTTCTTATGCCCAGTATAGCCGATACTGCGTCAAAGATCCTGCCGCAGCTGGTGGACCTGACTGCATTTATGCCCTTGTCAGCCATTACCGACTGCAGCTTGAAGGTTTTTTCATCGCAAAGGTCAAGCCTTTTGCATATCTCCCCAGCCTGCTCGCCGAAGCCGTCACGCATGAGCTGCACCGCAATGCGCCAGCCCTCTTTGGCTGATACATCGCCGCCCACCTGCATAAAGGGCTTTATGCTGCCGAGCCTTTCATAGCCCTTATAGTCACACACCATAACCTCGCCGCCCCATATCGTGCCGTCGTCGCCGTAGCCCGTGCCGTCGAAGGATATGCCTATCACCTTGTCCTCAAAGCCGTTTTCAGCCATGCATGAAAGTATGTGGGCATAGTGGTGCTGCACCCTTATAAGCGGCAGCCCTTTTTCCTTAGCTATCTCCTCGGCTACCCTCACGGTGTTGTACATGGGGTGAGTATCGCAGACCACCGCCTGCGGCTCTGCTTCAAGCAGACCGCACATTCTCTCCACCGACTCTCTCAGTGCGGCTACAGTGCGTATATCAGCCATATCTCCCACATATGGCGAGGGGTAGAGCAGGCTGTTTCTGCCTATGCAGAAGGTGTTTTTAAGCTCGCCGCCGATAGCAAGCACCTGTTTGCCCTCGCAGCCCTTTAGCATAACAGGCAGCGGTGCAAAGCCCCTTGAACGCCTTATCATATAGGGCTTATCAAAAAGCCAGTCGCATACCGAGTCATCGGCTCTCAGCAATATTTTTCTGTTGTGAGACATTATAACATCGCAGAATTTGCCTATCTCCTTAACTGCATCCTCGTCATTGCGGCAGATAGGCGCACCTCTCACATTTCCGCTGGTCATTACCAGACAGTCGGTCATCTCCACACCGTCAGGGTAGTCAAACAGCAGCATCTGCACAGGGGCATAGGGCAGCATGACTCCCACAGTGAGATTATCGGGGGCTATCTCGTCACACAGGCTGCTATGCTCACCCTTTTCAAGCAGCATTATAGGCTTCTGCCAGCCTGTGAGATATTCCTCCTGCCCACTTTGTACAAGGCACTCACGCATGGCGGTGTCGATATCCTTCATCATAACCGCAAAGGGCTTCATGGGGCGGTTTTTGAGCTTTCTCAGCCTGCTTACCGCACTGCTGTTTTTGGCGTCGCAGCACAGGTGAAAGCCGCCTATGCCCTTTATGGCAGCTATTCTGCCCTCCATAATGCTTTTTCTCACCATAGTTATGGCGTCAGCGCCCTTTATATCGGTGCCTGTTATATAGACCTCGGGACCGCAGTCGTTGCAGCAGACAGGCTGGGCATCGTATCTTCTGGTCTCGGGGTCGGTATACTCGTCCTCACATTTTTCGCACATAGGGAACTCGCCCATGCTGGTGCGCACCCTGTCATAGGGCATGGTATCTAAAATAGTCAGCCTGGGGCCGCACTGGGTGCAGTTTATAAAGGGGTGCAGGTATCGCCTGTCATTTTTATCAAAAAGCTCAGCCCTGCACTTATCGCAGGTGGCGATATCGGGCGATACGAAAATATCGCCGTACTCCTTTTCGCTCTCGATTATCTCAAAGCTTTCAAACTCGCCGCACTCGCCCTCTTCGCACTCGGCGCTGTCGATACCCAGTATCACCGATCTTTCGGGGGCGTTCACCCTGAACTCGTTTAAAAAGTCATCAAGCTGCTTATCCTCACCCTGTGCGAATATCTCAACGTAAGAGCCCTTGTTAGCCACAGTGCCCTTAACACCCAGCCTGTCGGCGGCAACAGCCGTAAAGGGACGGAAGCCCACACCCTGAACTATGCCGAATATGCGTATTTTAAGAGTTTTCACAGCCTACACCGCCTTAACGCTCCGACATACAGCCGGCAAATTATCACTTATCTCTGCCCTCAAGCAGTCTGTCCTTTATATCCCAGAGCTTTTTTGAGAGGTCAACATAATAGTTATGGGGGTTTTCAAACCTTGTTACCTCGTCCCATAGGGTATCAAGCTCTGCCTTTGCATAATCAAGTATCTCGCTGTAGCTGGGCTTTTTATAGACAAGCTCGCCGTTTTTGAAGATCGGCACCAGCAGCTCTCTGGCTTCAAAGCTGTTTACTCTCTTTTTCTTCCAGGTATACTGGGGGTCAAAAAGCAGCAGCTCTTTATTTTCGTCTATCTCTTCATCATACACCGTCAGCAGGTCCGCCAGAGCCTTGTGGTTCTCCTTGTCATAAATACGGTAGACCTTTTTGAAGTGTGGGTTGGTTATTTTTATAACGTTCTCGGATATTTTTATCTTGGGTATTATCTCACCGTTTTCGTCCTCAACAGCCACCAGCTTATAAACTCCGCCGAAAACAGGCTCGCTTCTGGCGGTTATAAGTCTTTCGCCCACGCCGAAGCTGTTGATCTTAGCACCCTGGAATATCATATCCCTGATGATATACTCGTCCAGCGAATTTGAGGCTATTATCTTACAGTCGCTGTAGCCTGCGTCGTCCAGCATTTTTCTGGCTTTTTTTGAAAGGTAGGTGATATCTCCCGAGTCGAGTCTTATACCCTTGGGGCGCTTGCCCAGGGGCTTTAGTACCTCGTCAAAAGCCTTTATAGCGTTGGGCACGCCGCTGCCCAGCACGTTGTAGGTATCCACCAGCAGCACGGTGCTGTCGGGGTAGCATTTGCAGTATGCCGCAAAAGCGTCATACTCGCTGTCAAACATCTGCACCCATGAATGTGCCATAGTGCCTGTTGCAGGGAAGCCGAATTTTTCATCAACTACGGTGCAGGCGGTATTCAGGCAGCCGCCTATGCCTGCGGCTCTTGCGCCGTAGATAGCCGCATCTCCGCCGTGGGCTCTTCTCGAGCCGAACTCGGAAACAGCCCTGCCCTGTGCTGCCCTGACTATACGGTTAGCCTTGGTCGCTATAAGCGTCTGGTGGTTTATGCAAAGCAGCAGATATGTCTCGATAAGCTGTGCTTCTATGGCAGGAGCTCTCACCGTGATAAGGGGCTCGTTGGGGAACACCACTGTACCCTCGGGCACAGCCCAGATATCTCCCGTGAATTTAAAGGTCCTGAGATATTCAAGAAACTCCTCGCTGAAAACGCCCTTGCTCCTGAGAAACGCAATATCCTCATCATCAAAGTGCAGCTGCATGACATAGTCTATCACCTGCTCCAGTCCGCAGGCGACGGCAAAGCCGCCGTTATCGGGTATTCTTCTGAAAAACAGGTCAAAGTAGGATATCTTGTCAGCCATACCGCTGAGCAGATAACCGTTGCCCATAGTGAGCTCATAAAAATCACACAGCATTGTGTAGTTGAAGCTTGTCATATCACGACACCTCCGAAGTCAGGATCATTATTCAAGTTTATTGCCATAGTTGTTTCAGTATATTTATATCAACAGCCGATAAACAGCTAAGCAGGGTTCATATCGCTTTCAGCGAGAACCTGCTTGCATATTCATTTATCTTGTTCTCATACTCCTTATTGCCGCTGTGGTGCAGATCGTCCAGATACTCATGCTTTTTAAGAGTCTCATACTGCTTTTTGTTGGATATGAGGTAGATAGCTATATTTGAGCAGTGGTCGGATATCCTCTCCACATTGGTGAGTATATCCAGAAAATGTATTCCCACCTCGATATTGCAAAGACCCTTCTTTGAGCGGTCGATGTGTACTGCCTTCAGCTCCTCCACCAGTCGGTCTACCACCTCTTCCAGGGGCTCTATCTCGGTGAGTACCTCCATATCCAGCGATTTGGTAGCTTCGATAGCTAGCCCGATTATCTCAGTGATAGCGTCGCAGACCACGCCCAGCTCCTTCTGCGCCTGCTCGGAAAATCCAATTTCTTCCTCATACAGCACAGTTGCTGTCTCGCTGATATTAACGGTGTAGTCGCCTATCCTCTCATACTCAGATATAAGGTGGAAAAGGGTGGTCACCATTCTCGACTCGTCCTCGTTAAGGGCGCAGTCGTTAAGCTTTATGAGGTACTGACCGACTCTGTCCTCCAGCCTGTCGATAAGGTCCTCACGCTCCTGTATCTTCTCTATCTCTTTAAGGTCGTATTTTTCAAACAGACCTCTTACTGTTTTAAAGTTCTTTCTGGCATATATGCCCATCTGCACAACAGCTTCCTTGGTCTGGGCGATAGCCACGTTAGGTGTAACGAGGAAGCGCTCGTCCAGCAGGTCCTCCTTGGAGAAGGTATCGTCGTCCTCCTCACCGGGCTTGTCACGCACCGTCAGGCAGGCAAGCTTTTCAAGAGCTCCTGCAAAGGGTATGAATACCATAGTTACCACAACGTTGAAAATGGTGTGGAAGTTGGCAATATTGTCCATTGTGAACTCCTTTTCCCAGAAGGGCCAGCCAATGGTGAACTGGACGATATAGATGACCGCCAGAAACATTATAGTACCCAGCAGGTTGAAATAGAAGTGCAGCAGGGCTGCTCTTTTCGCATTTTTTGATGATTTAAGGCTGGAAAGCAGAGGTGTGGCACAGGTGCCGATATTGGTGCCCATGATGATAGGGAACGCCGACGCAAACAGCACAGCTCCCCCGGACTCGCTGGAAATTACCTGCAAAATACCTACTGCGGCGGCACTGCTCTGCGTGCATATTGTTACCACTATACCCACCAGTATACCAAGCAGGGGGTTCTGCAGCACCTCAAACACTCTCTTAACGGCGTCTGAGCCCGAGAGCATGGGACCTATAGAGCTTCTCATGGTATTTATTCCCGTAAACAGGATAGCCACGCCTATGAGTATCTCGCCCACCGTCTTGTATTTATTTTTCTTTGAGAACATAATAAGTATTATGCCTGCGATAGCCAGTATCGCCGAAAGATTTGTGGGGGTTATAAGGTTTACAAAAAAGTTGTCCGAACCGTCAAGCTGGGCGAGCCTTAATATCTGGGCGGTGACGGTGGTGCCGATGTTTGCGCCCATGATTATGCCCACAGCTCCCCTTAGCTTTAAAAGCCCTGCATTAACAAGACCGATAACGATAACAGTGGTGGCAGTTGAGGACTGCACCGCTGCGGTAACTATCGCACCGAACAAAACGCTTGTAAAAATGTTGCCCGATACCCTGGCAAGTATTTTCTCCATCAATCCGCCCGAGGTCTTTTCAAGACCCGCACTGAGTGTGTTCATGCCGAACATGAACAGAGCCAGACCGCCTATGGCTGTAAGAACATTAAAAAACACAGTCATTTTTCTCTTTCCTTTCGCTTGCCGCTGCTTCCTTCACGCAGCTTAGTCATTTTAATTCAACACATTCTCTCACATTTTAAATTATACCCTAAATCTTGCCTAAAGTCAATTAACCACTAATAAAACCCTTGACTAATTTTTCTGTTGAAAATTATTGAATATCCACAAAACGACCGTTTTGCCCGTACCGCCGCATATGATGAGCTGTCTTACCGTGTGCAGGTTTTACTGGGGAAAACCTTTCTGAAGAAAGGTTATTCCCCAGACCCCTTTCCAAAG
>CALCRR010000226.1 GCA_937894495.1 uncultured Ruminococcus sp.
ATCGTTATCTATCGTCTTGGGCAGACCGATAACGTTAAGCCCCTCGGTGGAGAGCAGGTTAGCGGTCTTGTGGGTACCGTTGCCGCCCAGGGTAAGCAGGCAGTCAAGCTTCTGCTTTTTATAGGTGGCCTTCATAGCCTTTACCTTATCAACATTATCCTCTTCAATGACCTGCATTTTCTTGAAAGGGGTCCTTTTTGTGCCGAAGATAGTGCCGCCTGTGGTGAGTATGCCTGAGAAATCAGACTGCTTCATCTCCTTGCAGAGTCCGTTTATCAGACCGTAGTAGCCGTCATTTATGCCGACTATCTCAACGTCCTCGCCGAATTTTTCATAGCAAGCCTTTGCCACACCTCTTATGGTGGCGTTAAGTCCGGGGCAGTCACCGCCGCTGGTCAGTATTCCTATCCTTCTTTTCATTTAGCTCTGTCCTTTCTGTGATGTATTTTTAGTATTTTTTAATATTTGTCATCATCGCCGCCCGAGAAATCATCGTCTGATATGGGGTCGTCAGCAGGCTCGTCATCTACGGGCATATCGTCGTCATATTCATAGCTGAACATATTCTTTTTGGGGTGGTCGTTATCATCGTCCAGCTTGAACCTTGCGATCATATTCTTGAGTATCAGTGACTGGCTTGAAAGCTCCTCACTGGCTGACGCAGTGCCCACTGATGAAGCAGTGTTTGCAGATACTACGTCCGAGATCTGGTCTAAGCCTGTGTTTATCTGTGCGATAGCCTCTGTCTGGGTCTCGGAAGCCTCCGAGATATTTCTTACAAGACCCTGTATATCCTCTGAGCTTTCAACTATACCGTGGAGCGATGCAGCTGTCTTTTCAGCAAGCTCAGTACCCTTTGATACTGCTGCCGATGAATTTTCGATAAGGTCGGCGGTCTGCTTTGCAGCCTCAGCCGAGCGTGAAGCCAGACGTCTTACCTCGTCCGCAACTACGCCGAAGCCCTTTGAGCCCTCTCTTGCAGCCTCAACAGCGGCGTTAAGAGCAAGTATATTTGTCTGGAATGCGATCTCGTCGATGACCTTGATGATCTTTGAGATCTCGTCGGAGGAGGTATGTATAGCGTTTATAGCGTTGAGCATATTCGCCATATCCTCGTTGCAGCTGCCGATAGCCTCGGTGTTCTTGCTGACTATATTGTAAGCGTTTTTAGCGTCCTGTGAGTTCTGCTCGACCTGCTTTGCAACGTCTTTAAGCGTTACCGAAAGCTCCTCGATAGCCGATGCCTGCTGGGTCGAGCCCTGGGACACCGCCTGTGCCGAGTCGGACACCTGAGAAGCGCCCGATGTTACCTGCTCAGCAGCGGTATTGATAGATGCAAAGGTATC
>CALCRR010000227.1 GCA_937894495.1 uncultured Ruminococcus sp.
TATCGTGGCACACTCTTACTGAGGTAAGGTATCACTCCTGCTGTGGGATTCAATTTTCAAGCTGCGGGCAAAACAAAAAGGCCCTCTACATATCATCACGAACAGCAAAGCTAACAGCACACCGAGGTGTACTGCTGTTCTGCGTATTCGTGCCGATATGTAAAGAGCCTTGTAGCTGGGGTGTCAGGCAAGCCGACTGTGTTTGGCACGGTTTTATTGACAATTATTATAATATATGGCTTTAAGCCGAATTATATTATATCAAACATATTTTCGCTTGTCAAGGGCTTTTGTCAATAAAAATCGAATTTTGGCGGCTTTGCACAAGTGACATATGGGGTGTCATATTCAAAATGACGAAAGCAGTCTCCACATTTCTGTGAAAACTGCTTTCTATAATTTATATGTGCAGATTTTGAAAAAAGGTATAAAATCTCTGGACATTTAATTTTCGCCTTGCTAGACAATTTAATTTAGTTATCACCCTGCTCTTTATACTGTAAATTTCGACAAACAAACGAACAACAAGCCGTAAATGCAGTAAAATGGGAACTTTTGGGGATTTTAGTTCAACGAACACCCGCCAAACATCGACTAACACAAAACGAACAAAGCAAACAACACGAACATACAACGAACAGCGGTATGCGCCGATCTTACGGGATTTTAGAGGGTTCGTTCGGTTGTTCGGCGGATTAATGAAGATGGAATGAGCAAATAATTGACTAAAAGAAAATCTATTATCAGATGGTCTCCACAACCAACTAAAACAATTTACTTATAGTCATTTGCTATAAATCGCAACCTTAAATTTTAGTAATTACAACAAATTTAGTCGAATGCCTAAAATTATTTTGTTTTTTTATTGACAACCTATTTAAATTATGGTATAAATATTATAGGCAAATGACTAAAATGGAGAGCTACGAATGAAAAGATTACCCGATACCGAATATGAGATAATGAATATCATATGGTCTTACGACCGACCTGTTACAACGAATGACATTTATTCACGTTTGGAAAAAGACAAATGGAAAGTACCTACGATTATATCTTTTTTAAAAAGGCTGGAAGGAAAGGGCTTTGTTTCAAGCGAAAAAAAGGGAAAAGAGCGTTATTATACATCTATCGTTACTCAGGAAGAATATGTGAGATTTGAGACTAAGCTTTTCTTTGATAAGTACCACAGAAACTCCTTTTCAAGCTTTATGACGGCTCTATATGGCTCAGATAAAATAAATGATAATGAATTGGAATTGCTTGAAGCTAAAATTGATGAGCTGATAGGTGATGAATAATATGCTTCTGTTTAAATCATTCCTGATAAATTCTTTCATATCAGGTGTGATCGGACTGATATTTCTTGTCATAAGAAAAATATTTATTAAAAAGCTTTCATGCTTAGTCACATATTATATTAGCTTTTCTATTATTCTGTCTGCGATCTTTCCTTTTGGAATATTAATGTCAAAGCCTTTAAAAAGCATTCTTTCTGATACGCATCTTCCTGCCGTCACTTTTATAATGGAAAATGGCACTTCATTGAAACAATCGGCAATCAGTTATGATTATTTCTATTTTGCATTTTATATATGGCTGATAGTTTCATTATCGCTGTTAAGCAGTATAGTAATAAGATATATGAAGCTTGTCAGGGATATAAATAGATGGAAAGAACCGTCTGACTTTAAATCCTCTGAAATATGCGGTATTCCTGTTTACTTGTGCAAAATCATTTCAACACCCATGCTTGTCGGATTAGTAAAAAGGAGGCTTATACTCCCTGAAGCATTAAATGACAGCTATTCATACTCTTTGATATGCAAGCATGAGATGGTACATCATAAAAGACATGATATATTTATTAAAACTGTAATTTTGATAGTATGCACATTGAATTGGTTTAATCCTCTTATTTGGATGCTTGCAAGGAGTAATGCCGATGATTGCGAAGCTTCTTGTGATCTAATAGCTAAAAGAACCATGCAAGAAAATGATAGGAAGTACTATTGTAAACTTTTACTCTCAATTGCTAATCAGAGCAGCATATTTTTGCCTGTAAGCTCCTTTTCAAATAACTATAAAAGTGTTTCACACAGGATAGATGTTATACTAAACAAAAAATGTGATAAAAAATCAACATCTGTATATTTGCTATTATTGATGAGCGTTCTGCTTGCAGGAAGTATGATTATCTGTGCGTATTATACACCGGTTTTTCCATCACAAACCGTAAATGACATTAACGATGGTGAGATCAAAAGTAATATAACCATTAATGGACAAGCTATAAAACAAATGAAAACATCATCCGATGATAATGAGATAACTTATGAAGTTAGTGATAAAAAATCAAATAATGATATAGAATATATAATTGTAACAGATACTTATCAAAGTATAGATTGTTCTATAAACATAATTACAGATAGTTAAGATAATATAACGTAATTTAAGCTGACGAATGATGTGAAAGGGAATTAGCAGTGACCTGCAGCGTTGTTTTAAGCTTTAATAACTATAATGATGCATCATTACAATTGTTCGAAAGGAGGGATAATACTTTTCATATATAAAACAACCTAATATAACTAAGGAGGAATTTCAAATGACAAAATCCAAGAAAAGACTTGCTGTTGTAGCTTTAGCATGCGCTCTCATGGGAACAAGCTCAATTATTGCCTCGGCATACAGTGCTTCATATAGCGTATCTTCTTCAAACTATTTGGTATCCGTTACAAATGACACAGCAAACTCAAAGACCCTCAGTTGCAACACAAGACCGAGTTCAGGAACAGGCGGTGCACATGTCAAAATCACAAAATCTGATGGAACAGTAGTTGCTTCAAAGGATTTTCCGTTCTATGTTTCTACGACAGATCTGACGGCAAGCGTTCCATCGGGAAATGTTAGAAGAATATATGTTGGTCCTGCTACAAGCGGTCAAACTGTAACAGGGACATTATATTACGAGTTTTAATTGATAGAGGCCCACTGCATATATAGCAATCAGTTTGAATGCGTAATATGTCAGGTGGGCTTCTTTTTTATGTGTCAGGAGAGAATAAAACATGAGAAAATGGTTATTGTTTTCTAAAATTTCCGCAAAATATTGGTTGCTGCATAAAAGGAGATTTTTTACTTTTGCTGCTATTGTTATTCTCGGTACATCAGCAATTTTTGCTTCATCACTTCTTATCAGAAGCGAAAAGCAGGCGGTTTTAGATGAGGAACTGCGACTTTTGGGAGATTATGATATAATAATATATGATATTTCCGAAACCGATAGCAATGAGATATCAAAAAACACCGCGATAGGTAAATACGGAAGATATTATGAACTGGGTTCGGCAGTATTCGATAACGGTTCTTTAGCCTATGCCGCCTGCTTTGATAGTGTTAGTTCCGAAGAATTATATCATATGACCTGCACCAGAGGCAATTATCCCAAAAACAGTAATGAAATTGCACTTGATCTGAATACCGCAAAGTCAATGGGAATAAAACCCTATCCGAACGAAAAGGTGAATATTGAACTGATCACAAATTCCGGCAATATAATAGAAAAAAAAGAATACACGGTAAGCGGCATTTATGAATTAAGCTCACCGGGCGTATATGGAGGCTGGTACAGATATCCGTCTATGATGGATCTTGGAGAAGCCAAAATGCCCGGAGTATTCTTTCATAGCAGCGTAAATACTATGGTGAACAGCAATACGGTTACCGGCTTTTTTCAAACAGACGAGTCGGATTTGGTTTCTTTATGCAACGAGATTATCTCCGATACCGAGTCGGTTGATTGGGCACAAACAGACACACCAGGCGGAAGAAGATTTGCATATTCTTATGTTCTCGGAATATCTGAAACAATAGAAAGCAAATATGGTGACAGCTCACTTGCAACAATTATCAAAGCAATGAAAAACGGCGATGGAATAAAAGATTTTTATTCAGGTGTACTCATGCCGATTTTCATGATACTTATATCTTTCGTTGTTATAATTTCTATAATTGGGATAGCAGGAAATATTTTGAGGGACAAGCAAGAGGGATTTGCTGTCCTTCGCAGTATAGGAATGGAAAGAGCTTCTCTTTTTACAATGATATTACTTGACTTCCTGTTTCTTACTGTTGTATTTATTATTATTGGAGCGATTGCAGGCGCTACATTGCATATTGGAATACTTAAGCTGTTAAAGACCGCATTCGGGATCAGTCTGAAGTATGGCTTTGTCTGTGATTCTACGGTAAAAGCCGTAACATATGATCCCTTTATACTGTCCATATCCACTGTATTTCTGTGTGTTTTGATCGCAGTTATCATATCATCAATAAAGTATATAAGATCAACTCCAATAAAGCTGTTTGATAAGCTTGACAGAAGAACAAAAGCCGAAAAAAATAATACTGCTTCAAAGATCAAAAATTGGAAAAAGCTTTTAGCCAAAAGAATTGATCTGTATGATCACAGTGCTGCAATTATATGTATTATTGTAATGAGTGCAGCATTATTCGGCTATACATACTTTCACGCTTTATCCGACCTAAACAACAGCGAGCTTGAGTATGAAAAAATCGAGTATGAATTAAATGATTGGGATTACAAAGCAACAAAGACCAACCAATCATTAATGTATGAATTTAACATTGAAAATCATCATGATTACGGAATAGATATAAGCTGCTATAATGATTTGATAAAACAAGATTTTGTAGATGAGTGTTTTGCAAGGATCGTCAATAGATCGACCCGATTGACCTATGTTATAGATGGAAACGGCGAAGAAATTCTTGATCCGCTTGATGAATTTGATCTGAGAAGATATGATAATATTGATGAGACCTCTGAATTTGAAGTTTCTCTTCAAGGTGCAGAAAATGCAATGCTGCAAAATATCGGCTACAGTAATGACGAGGCGATTTTCAGTGTTCCGACAATCGGTCTCTCCGATAATGATATTAAAGCTCTTAGTGATTATGTGTATGATGGGCAGATAGATGTGGACAAACTCAATACAGGAGAAGAAGTTATCATTGCTATGTCAAAATATGAATATGAAAACTACATCTCCATGTTTAAAGCCGGAGAAAAATTGCCGCTTTCGGATATAGTCCTTAACGAATATGAGGACAAACTGGACTTTGGAAGTCTGCTGCCTTCTGAGGTAAGCGAGCCTGTTTTTAAACAAATGGTAACAACCCCCGAGGGTGATGATGTAGAGCTTACATCTTACGCTTTTGGTAAAAGATATGATATTAATACAATTATTGGTGCTGTGGTAATTCTTGACGATGAGCAAATAATGCGATGTATGACACATGCTGGAGAGGAAAGCTTTGGTATAAATATATTTTGCACATTTGAAGAATTTGAAGCATGGGGACTTGCAGATAATAAGCTGACCGAGCTTGATTTAAAGCTCGGTAATTCAGCCAATATTGATGCTGTGGATAAATATTGGTATGAGCTTCTCTCGGATTCAAATGGAATTA
>CALCRR010000228.1 GCA_937894495.1 uncultured Ruminococcus sp.
CTGTGCGGCGCAAAATACAATGCTTGTTATTTTTGTTGCGCTATGGCGCATATTTCCCGCCTGTGGGATTTGCATATCTCGCAGGCTTTCGATGCTCCGTCATCGAATTTGGAGCTATGCGACTTAATCTCTCCGCCGCTTTGGTCGGCGGTCATATTCGCTCACGCTCCTGCGTGATGCCCTCAATTATCATCACTCTTGAAATTGTAATCTGGTACGGCGCAGTTATTGCGCAGTTTGGGCGGCAGTTTGATGAAAGTGGGAATTGACTTTTCGGTGTCGATGTAGTATAATGTAGAAGTGAGAGTAAGCACTCGGCTTGCTCATGTTTAATGACAATGAGGTATTTATATGAAAAATTTCTCTAAAGAAAGGGTAATATTAAGTGGTTGTTTATTGTTTATCAGCTTGTTAATCTCCATTTTTGCTGTAAATAGATTTATCCATTTGCATAACTATTTGGAACTAATGGCTTATCTTATCACTCCAGTTGGTATCGTAGTTTCTGCATTATCATTAATACTTAACTGTTCAATCCAAACTTTTCTTAGAATCACATCTATTACAACATTAACTTCATCGGTTGGATTAATGCTTATTTCATACTTTGCATATACTTCAGCATCGGAACTCCAATCAACCCCAGACACAATGCTCCCTGGACTAAACGCTCTTGGGGCTATATTCATGTATCTTGCTATCATGATAAAAATTATCTTGGCAATTTTATCGCTGATTGCAGGAGGATTGGGATTAGGAATTGTGAAAGGTCGTCACTGGTGTACTGGCACAGCAGTATATTCTATCCTTTTATTTGTTTTATCCTTGATAACAGTCCCAGATACAATTGGTCATGTATTTCAATTGATCATATTAGCTGTAACAATTATTTACTACAAATCAACTCAATCTTTACAATCGCCCACCGAAGATATAACAAACACTAAAAATGACGAAACAAGTGAAAAAATAGAAAGCAACTGATACTATTCCTAAAACTAAATAGTTTTACAAGCTGTGTGAGCGAACTCCGCTCCACAGCTTTTTTCTTTTTTCCCATAACAATATGTCGAACTGGAAAATCTCACTGGCATAGAAAGTTTGAGCGCAATGCGAATAGACAAAAACGGCATAGGTGCGCTATAATATTAACATAGAGCATTGGCTCTAAATCCAAATCAAAATGAGTGATGTGAATGAGTAAGAAAGCTAAGAGTGAGGTCACTGACAACTCTGCTGATACCGTTATGGACGGAGTTCTGTCTGAAAATCAGGCAAAGCTCAACAAGCTGAACAGTTCTATTCAGGCTGCCTATGAGCGCCGCCGTAAGATTATTACGGACAGCAAACTCTACACCTACGATAAGCTCTCACAGCTTTACGGCGGTGCTGAGGGGCAGGCACTTCTCGATGCGGTGACTGCGGAGCATACGCTGATCGGCAAGCTGACCGACAGCGGTATGTCCTACGCTGACATTGAGGGGCTTGTCGATAGCTCTGACGGTGCAGACAGCAAGTCGGGCAACAGCTCGGACAGCGATGTTGCTGACGGACAGACTTCCTTCTTTGAAAACGAAAATCCGTATACGGTTTAATATAACCGACAACAAAACGATAGCTGTAAGGGACGGCAGCAATGCCGTTCCGCACTGCTATAATAACAACCAACAACCATGAGGGTAAGAGATATAAAGCGAAGCCCTCAAACCAAAAGCATAGAAACAGACAAGCTAAAGGAGAAAAATTCGCTATGAATGAAACAACAACTGCCGCTGCTGCGGTATCGGGAAGTGTGTCCGAGTACCATATCGGGCATACGATCTACAGAGTGAAAACCGTCTTTAACCCAGCTTTTCGGCAAAGCCTGAGCGACATACTTGCAAGGCTCATCACGGCTGACTGTGAAAAAATGCTCGGTGATAATGAACAGGAACAGGACAAGCAGGCTGTGTGAAATTTTAGCTTGGTGCGTATTGACTTTTTCGGCAATGCGTGCTAAACTATTATCATAGCTTGCTGTATCTGTCGGAAAGTGAGGTTAAAATGACAGACAAGATACCATATGGCTATAGAATGGTGAACGGAAACATTGTGACAGAACCCAACGAA
>CALCRR010000229.1 GCA_937894495.1 uncultured Ruminococcus sp.
GCTCTTCCGATCTAATATATATGCAATATTGTGTCATGTAATTATATTTTCGGAAATATTCTGAATAATTGTTTTGGTAAAATTCCAGAAAATTTTTATTCAGATAATAATGATAATATATATAGAAAATGTTATGATACATGTAAAACATGTAATCAAACGGGAAATGAAATAAATAATAATTGTAATATTTGTATTAATAATTATACTTTTATTCATGAATCTTTTATTCCTAAACATAATTGTTATTTAAACTGTAGTTACTTTTATTATTTTGATGAAAACGGTAAATATAATTGTACTGAATCGGATTTATGTCCATTACAATATAATAAAAAAATAATTGAAAAGAAAAAATGTATTGATGAATGTATAAATGATGATTTGTATATATATGAATATAAATATATTTGCTTGAAGGAATGTCCATTAGCGCTTAAACTATATGAAGATGAAAAAAAATGTTTAAATGAATGTTATCCATATCAATTTGAATATAATAATTCTTGTTATAATGATTGCCCAAATAATACTTATAGGATTTTTCAAAATAGAAATATTTGTGCAAATATAATTCCAGAAAATTATTATTTTGATAATAATGATAATATATACAAAGAATGTTATAATACATGCAAAAAATGTAATCAATCAGGAAATGAAACAAATAATAATTGTAATGAATGTAAGGAGAATTATAAATTTCTTAATGATTCTTCTGCTAAACAAAATAATTGTTATAAGAATTGTGAATTCAATTATTTTTTTAATGAAAATAGTCAATATAATTGTACTGAATCTAATTTATGTCCATCACAATTTAGTAAATTAATAACTCAATGGAAAAAATGTATTGATGTTTGCAAAAATGAAGATAAAGGATATATATATGTATATAATAATAATTGTTTGAAAAAATGTCCTGAAAATATGAAAATATATGAAGAAGAAAAGGAATGTTTAAATGAATGCTATTCTTATCAATTTGAATATAATAATTATTGTTATAATGATTGTCCTAAAGATAAATATAAACTTTTTCGTAATAGAAATAATTGTGATGAATGTATACCAAATTATAAATTTCTTAATGATAGGAATTCAAAACTAAAAAACTGTTATCAAAATTGTAATTTATATTATTTTTTTGATGAAGCTAAGCAATATTTTTGTACCTTTTCTTGCCCTATTAAATATGAAAAATTAATAGAATCAAAAGGAAAATGTGTTGATGATTGTAAGAATGATGAAGAATATATATATGAATTTAATAATTATTGCTTCAAAGAATGCCCTGAAAACACTAAAATTTATTTAGAAGAAAAGCAATGTTTAGAGAATTGTAAGTCAAATCAAATTGAATATAAAATGAGATGCTATAATGAATTGCCTAATGATACTTATAATCTTTTTGAAAATGGAAATATAGTGATGAACAATGGTACAAATTTTGAAGATATTCTAAATAATATTATTCTTTCAGCATATACAGCAGAAGAAGGTAAAAGTCTAGTTATTCAAAGACCAGATGAAGTTGTTTATCATGTTACTAATTCAAAAAATGAATTAAAATTATTAAAAAACTTGTCAAATAATATTAATAATATATCCATTATTGATTTAGGTGATTGTGAAGCTATATTAAGAAAAGAATATCATATCAATGAAAATGATTCTTTAATTTTTATCAAAAATGAATATAAATCAACAAAGGTTTCAGAAAAAAAAGTTGAATTTGAAGTATATGAACCTTATAATAAGACCAAATTAAATTTATCTATTTGTGATGAAACTTCAATTAATTTATATATCCCCATGGAATTAAGTGAAATAAATAAACAAATATATGAACAAATGAAAGAATCAGGATATGATATGTTTAATCTTGATGGTCCATTCTATCAAGATGTTTGCACACCTTTTGATTCTCCTAATGGTACTGATATTTTACTTTCTGATAGAATAGATTATATATATAACAATGATGATACAGCATGCCAATCGAATTGCGAATTTTCTCATTATTCAATAGAATCAAAATATATAAATTGCTCCTGCTCTACTAAGAAAGATTCTAATGATGGAAATAAAAAAACTGATAAATTTACAGCTAAAAAAATATATGAAAGTTTTTATGATATTTTAAAGTATTCAAATTATGATATAATAAAATGTTTTAATATAATCGCTGATTTAAAAATTATCACTATAAATATTGGGAGTCTTATTGTAATTTCATACTTCTTTTGTTATTTAATATGTTTATTTATTTTTATATTCAGAGGAATCATTCCTTTAAAAATAAAGCTAAGATTTGAACTAAACAAAACAAAGGTAATCAATAATTTAGATTTTAAACTGAATATAAAAAATTTATTAAATCCACCTATTAAAAAAAATAAAATTCATAAATTAGTGCTTAGAGAAGACGTTGAAAGAAAAAATCAAGTGATATAAAAGACAAGCCGCTGCTGTATTCGCTGGTGATAACGGCAGTATGGGCTGCGGCGGCAAACCTTTTGCTGCTGGTGGTGGATAAGCTGTGGGTGAGCATTTTTTCGCTCATGCTATGCTTCGGGTTCATCTACCCCGTGGGGTCGATGGTGCTGTTTTTCAGGCTGGCTAAAAGGCACGGGCTGCTGTGGTATTTTTATGTTTTAATAATGGGGCTGACTGTGACCGAGTATATTCTGGTGGAGCCCTACAGCATAATAATCCCCAATATGATAGTTATGACGGCGCTGTGTTTAGTTTTCGGCTGCGGCATCGGCAGCTGCTTTACCGATAAGGGTATAGTCAAAGCCGAGCGAGAGCAGCGGCGTTTAAAAAGGCTGGGTGAGGATAAGCCCTATCAGAGCATTATCGACAGCGGCAGTAACGGCAAAAAGAAAAAATGATTTTGAAGGTGTAAGTAAAATGAGTAAGAAATTCAAGGTATTTATTGACGGCAAGGCTGGCACTACAGGACTTAAAATATACGAAAGGCTGGGCAGCCGTGAGGATATCGAGATAATGCTTATCGACGAGGACAAGCGCAAGGATATAAATGAGAGGGCAAGGCTGATAAATTCGGCTGACATAGTATTTCTCTGCCTGCCTGACGATGCGGCGAGAGAGGCTGTGAGCCTTTGCACCAATGACGATGTGAGGATAATAGACGCATCTACCGCCCACAGAACTTCCCCCGACTGGGATTACGGCTTTCCCGAGCTTTCGGAAAGGCACAGGGAGAACATCAGAAATTCTAAGAGAGTGGCAAACCCGGGCTGCTACGCCAGCGGCTTTATCTCGCTGGTATATCCCCTTGTTAAAGCAGGGGTGCTGCCTGAGGACTACCCCCTGACCTGCCATGCGGTGTCGGGCTACAGCGGCGGCGGCAACAAGATGATAGCTGCCATTGAGGGTGAGGGCAAGACCTTTGAGATGAACTCGCCAAGGCAGTATGCCCTGCCCCAGAAGCATAAGCACCTGCCTGAGATGCAGGCGGTATGCGGTCTGAAATATGCCCCCATGTTCAACCCCATTGTTGATGATTATTACAGCGGCATGGTGGTGTCTGTTCCGCTGGTAAGCAGGTGTCTTGCCAAAAAATATACACCTGCGGATATCCATGAGATACTTTCAGCCCACTATGCAGGCTCACACTTTGTTAAGGTGATGGAGCTTGGCGGCAGCGAGACCTTGCCCGACGGCTTTTTAGCTGCCAACACCCTTGCTGATACCAACAATATGCAGATATTTGTTTTCGGCAATGAGGAGCAGATACTGATGTGCTCAAGATTTGACAACCTGGGCAAGGGCGCCAGCGGTGCAGCGGTGCAGTGTATGAATATCATGCTGGGTATCGACGAAGCCTGCGGACTGGAATAGAAAACAGAGGTAAAAAGGGAATATGAGATCAAAAATTACGGCTGCGGCTGCCGTTTTATCCGCAATTGTGTTGACTGCCTGCGGTAACATCGGCAGACCCGACCCGACGACGATAACCAGAATAAATGACGACAAGGGCGCAAAAAGCTACGGCAATGAGACCGACAAAGAGCCCACAAAGGAGCAGGATAAAAAGGCTGTGACGACTACGGCTGCCGCGGAAGAAAAGCAGCCCGAGGAAGCTAAAAAAGAAGGACCTGCAAAGCCGTCTGAGGACACACAGGCTGCCGCAGCTGAGCAGCAGCGCATAGATACACTGGTGAAAAAAACTATGGGCAGCATGACCACCGAGCAGAAGGTGGGGCAGCTGTTTATAATAAGGGCTGACGCGCTGGAGACCGATTTTTCAAACGTGATCGTAAATGACGACAACACCTACGGCGTTACCCTGACCGATGAACAGATGACCTATAATCTGGGCATTTATCAGGTGGGGGGCATAACCGTATCGGGCAAGAATATTGTTGACGATGAACAGCTCAAAACCCTTATAAGCGACCTGCAGGCTGCCAGCGAGATACCCCTTTTTGTGGCTGCCAATGAGGAGGGCGGCGAAAACTCGGTACTGGCAGGCAGTTCACTTACGGGCATAAAGAGCTTTGAGAGCATAGCTGCCATTAAGGACGAAGAAAGCGCAAAGGCACTGGGCAGCGATATCGGCACATATCTTTCGGGCTACGGCATTAATGTTGACCTTGCCCCCTGCGCAGATGTGGGCAGCGAGGGGTATATGATATCATCTGACCCCAACACTGCGGCAGACCTTGTGGGGGCGGAGCTTGAGGGCTTCAGCAGCAGCGGAGTTATCACGGTGATGAAGCACTTCCCCGGGGGCAGCGCTGAGGCTGATGATGAAAACGGCGTGCTCGACACAAACAGCATGACCTGGGCGCAGCTGCTTGAAAGCAGTGTGGTGCCCTACAAGGTAAATCTCGAAAAGACAGATATGATAATGGCAGGTCACATACTCTGCCCCAAGGTGACGGACGACGGGCTGCCTGCTTCAATGTCGGCGCAGCTGCTCACCGATAAGCTGAGGAACGAGCTGGGCTATGAGGGCGTGATAATCACCGATAACATGGGCTCGGCGGACATAACCACCAACTATTTTCTCGACGAGAGCGTTGTGGACGCAATTGAGGCAGGGGCTGATATGATACTCACCCCATACGATCTGGCAAAATCGTATAACGCTGTGCTGGCTGCGGTGGAAAGCGGCGATATAAGTGCGCAGCGGCTGGACGAGAGCGTTGAGAGGATAATACGGCTGAAAGCAGAAAAGGGGCTTATCAGATAGGTGATAAAGCCGCAAAACATAAGGAGAAGTAATATGAAGCAGATAAACAAAGTTAAGTATGAGGGATATAACTACATTGATGGCGGCGTATGCGCTGCCAAGGGGTTTAAGGCTAACGGGCTTTACTGCGGTATAAAAAAGGCTATGGACGCACTTGAAGCTCCCGACGGCAATGAGAGCCCCCTTTCAAACGATAAGCCTGATCTTTGCCTGGTGGCTGCCGATGTGCTTTGCAATGCGGCGGCGGTGTTCACACAGAACAAGGTCAAGGGCGCACCTGTTACACTTTCACAAAAGCACCTTAAAGCCACAGGCGGCAGAGCACGGGGCATGATCTTAAACTCAAAAAATGCCAACACCTGCAATGCCGACGGCGAGCAGAAGACTTTGAGAATGTGTGAGCTTGCCGCAAACAAGCTGGGAGTCAAGACCGAGGAGATACTTATCGCCCAGACGGGTGTTATCGGGCAGATAATGCCTATTGAGCCTGTTGAGAACGCCATTGACCAGCTTTATGAGGGGCTGACCTATGACGGCAACGAAAAGGCAGCCATTGCCATAATGACCACCGATACGGTGAAAAAAGAGGTGGCTGTGGAGTTCGAGCTGGGCGGCAAGGTCTGCCGCATAGGCGGCATGGGCAAGGGCAGCGGAATGATACACCCCAACATGGCGACCACCCTGAACGTTATAACCACCGACTGTGCAGTGAGCACCGCAATGCTGCAAAAGGCGCTTGATGAGGTGGTGAAGATAACCTACAACTGCCTGTCGGTAGACGGCGACCAGTCTACCAACGACACCTGTGCTCTGTTATCAAGCGGTCTGGCAGGAAACAGCGAGATAACCGCCGAGGGCAGCGACTTTGATATATTCAAGCAGGCGCTTTACATCATAATGAGCAACATCACAAAAATGCTTGCCAAGGACGGCGAGGGCGCCACAAAGCTGCTGGAGTGCAATGTCAGCGGAGCTAAAAATACGGACGAAGCTATAATCATAGCTAAAAGCGTTATCTGCTCTCCCCTCTTCAAGTGCGCCATGTTCGGTGCTGACGCCAACTGGGGCAGGATACTGTGTGCGGTGGGCTATGCCGAGGCTGATTTTGATATCAATGAGGTGGACGTTAAGCTTGCTTCAAAGGCAGGCGAGATACACGTCTGCGAAAAGGGCGCAGGCATACCATTCTCGGAGGAGCAAGCAAAGAAGATACTGCTGGAGGACGAGATATTTATAAAAGTCTCCGTTGGCAGCGGCGAGGGCAAAGCCACAGCCTGGGGCTGCGACCTGACATATGATTATGTAAAGATAAACGGCGATTACAGAAGCTGATAAACATAAAAAGTAAAAGGAAGATGTAAAATGGAAATATCTAACAATGTGAGAAGCCAGATACTCAGCGACGCTCTGCCTTATATCCAGAAATACCACAACAAGGTGGTGGTGGTAAAGTACGGCGGAAATGCCATGACCAACAACGAGCTTAAAGAAGCTGTCATGAGCGACATCGTGCTGCTGAGCGAGGTGGGCATTAAGGTTGTGCTGGTACACGGCGGCGGTCCTGAGATAAACGCTATGCTAAAACGTGTGGGTATCGAAAGCAGGTTTATTAACGGGCTGAGATACACCGACAGGGAGACTATGGACATTGTTAAAATGGTGCTGTGCGGCAAGCTCAATAAAGAGCTGGTATCTGCACTGCAGCTTCACGGCGGCTGTGCGCTGGGTCTCTGCGGCTGCGACGGCAAGATGATAAGAGCCGAAAAAATGGGCGGCGATGTTGACTACGGCTATGTGGGCGAGATAACCAAGATAACCACAAAGCCCATAATAGACGCCATAAATAACGGCTATGTGCCCATAATCTCAACAGTGGGCGTGGGCGATGACGGGCAGGCATATAATATAAATGCCGACACCGCGGCTTCAAGGATAGCTTCCTGTTTAAGAGCCGAAAAGCTCATACTTATGACCGACATCGTGGGACTTTTAAAGGATAAGGAGGACGACAGCACCCTGATACCCCAGGTGAATGTCAGCGAGGTTCCCTTCCTCAAAAAGTCGGGAATAATCAGCGGCGGCATGATACCAAAGATAGACTGCTGCGTTGAAGCGGTGAGAAGAGGTGTTAAGAGAACATCTATCATCGACGGCAGAGTGCCCCACTCGATACTTATCGAGCTTCTGACCAATGAAGGTATAGGCACACAGTTCAACTGATCTGTAAGGAGCATCACATGAACTTTTATTTTGAAAACAACACCGTGAACGACCCCTCGGTTAACAAAAACCCCGCTTTTGACAGTGCTGAGGACCACATTAACCACAAGCTGCTCACAAGCTCATACAATTACGGCTACCGCAGATATGACGGCGACAGGTTCAGGGAGGATATCGAAAACATGAAGTCTGACTTTAACCTCGACCCTGAGCGTATCGAAGCGGTGCTCAACACCAAGGCTGAGGATATCGAGACAGTGCAGAGCATGAAGAACCTAAGGCGGACCATTGCCGCTGTAGTTGGCGTGGTGTTTCTGCTGCTGGCGGCGTTTTATCTGTTTATTCTGCATACTCCCCGAACAGGCTATTATGCCAGACGGGGCGAGAACGCTTTGCTCATGCTGGCGTTTATGGGGGGCTTTATCCTTGGGGAAGTCATCGGCGAGCCCATAGCCAAGGCGGTGTATGCCAACAAGATGCCCGACTCGGCAGTGCTTTTGCATAACAAATACCGCTTTTCGGACGACTGCGTGGTGCTCACCAACGAGAGGAAAACGCTGATGATGAAATATTCGGAGATATCGGTATTTGATAAATATGACTATTACGAGATAATGTACGGCTCAGACAAATACAGGCTGGATAAGACAGGCTTTAGCTGCACCACCGAGTATTTTGAGCAGTTTATCGAAAGCAAGGGTCATCAGATAAGAAAGGTCTAGGGTGGAGCTATGGAGAAAAGGTTTGTAAGCTATGTTATCGAGTTTGTTATCTATTTCGTTATAGTGACTGTGGTGGAGCTTGTTTTCAGCAAGATAGGTCTGGTGGAGGAATTCAGCCTTGGCACCTGCCTGGCGCTTTCACTGGGCTGGATAATCGGCAAGGCTATTGTAATTTTGATAGAGAAAAAGAAGAAATAAAAAAAGGAATGATATTGAATGAATACCATTGAACAGTTTAATGAGCACGTTATGCCCACCTACGGGCGTTACGATCTTGTGCTTGAAAAGGGCGAACAGCGCACTGCGGTCAGCGAGGACGGCAGGGAGTATATCGACTTCGGCTCGGGCATTGGCACCAACAGTCTGGGATTTTGCAATGAGGACTGGGTGAAGGCGGTGTGCGATCAGGCGCATAAGATACAGCACACCTCAAACTACTATTACACAAAGGTTCAGGCTGATTTTGCCAAAAAGCTCTGCGAGGCGACGGGCTACAGCAAAATGTTTTTTGGCAACTCGGGAGCTGAGGCTAACGAGTGCGCTATAAAGCTGGCAAGAAAATACAGCTTTGATAAGTACGGCAGGCAAGCTGAGAGAAACATCATCATCACTCTGGTGAACAGCTTCCACGGCAGAACTATGGCTACCCTTTCGGCAACGGGGCAGGAGGTTTTCCATAACTACTTCTTCCCATTTGTGCCGGGCTTTGTGAACGTAAAGGCTAACGATATTGCCGACCTTAAAGCTAAGCTGGAAGAAAACAAGGGCAAAGTCTGTGCTGTTATGTTTGAGTTCATTCAGGGCGAGGGCGGAGTTGTACCGCTGGAGAAGGACTTTGTCAAGGCGATTTTTAAGGAGTGCGAAAATAACGACATTCTCACCATTGCCGATGAGGTGCAGACAGGCGTGGGCAGGACAGGCACGCTGCTTACCTCACAGCAGTACGGAGTAAAGCCCGATATCACCACCTTTGCAAAGGGTCTGGCAGGGGGGCTGCCTATAGGGGTCTGCCTTGCAGGTGAAAAGTGCAGCGATGTGCTCACCCCCGGAACTCACGGCTCCACCTTCGGCGGAAACCCCATTTGCTGCGCAGGCGGCAATGCTGTGCTTGACAAGGTGCTATCTGAGGGATTTCTTACTGAGGTGACAAAAAAGGGCGAATACATAAGAGAAAAGCTTTCAGACCACCCCGAGGTAACGGGCATTGACGGTCTGGGGCTTATGCTGGGAATTTCTCTTAAAACCAAAAAGGCTGGTGAGGTATGCAAGGCTTGCCTTGATAACGGTCTGCTGATACTAACCGCCAAGGATAAGCTGAGGTTTCTGCCCCCTCTCACCATAACCTGTGAGGAGATAGACAAGGGGCTTGACATACTGAAGAAAATTTTATCCGAATAAGTTGACAAAAGGTCAGTAATGCTGTATAATAAGGTTATTCTTTTTTGACTGATATGGAGGAATTATTATGAAACATCTACTTAAAATGCTTGATCTTTCCAAGGAGGAGATAATCGACATACTCAATCTTGCAGATCAGCTGAAATATGAGAACAAAAACGGTATCGAGCACAAGGTTTTAAAGGGCAAAACTCTGGGCATGATTTTCCAGAAGTCCTCAACACGTACAAGGGTCTCTTTTGAGACAGGTATGTATCAGCTGGGCGGTCAGGCACTGTTCCTTTCTAACAGAGATCTGCAGATAGGCAGGGGCGAGCCTGTGCAGGACACCGCAAGGGTGCTCTCACGCTATCTTGACGGCATTATGATACGCACCTTTGAACAGAAAGAGGTTGAGGATCTGGCTGAGTACGGCTCAATACCGATAATCAACGGTCTTACCGACTTCTGCCACCCCTGCCAGGTGCTGGCTGACCTTATGACCATAAGGGAATACAAGGGTCAGTTCGAGGGACTAAAAATGTGCTACATCGGCGACGGAAACAATATGGCAAACTCCCTTATCGTGGGCGGTCTTAAAGTGGGCATGGAGGTAGCTGTTGCCTGCCCCGACGATTATCAGCCCGATAAAGAGGTGCTGGACTTCACCAAGGAGTACCCGGGAAAGTTCACCATGACCAATGTGCCCCTTGAAGCTGCCAAGGACGCTGACGTTATCTTCACAGATGTTTGGACCTCAATGGGCGAGGAAGCCGAGACTGAGAAGAGAAAGATAGCTTTTGCAGGCTATCAGGTAAATGACGGGATAATGGCTGCGGCAAAGCCTGACGCTATGGTGCAGCACTGCCTGCCTGCCCACCGTGAGGAAGAGATAACCGAAAAGGTATTTGAAGCCCACGCTGACGAGATCTTCGACGAGGCTGAAAACAGGCTGCACGCACAGAAGGCTGTTATGGTCAAGGTAATGGGTGATAAATAACTTACCTCTTTGACCTTACCGCAAGGAGGTGCGGCATGAAGAAAAGGCTTTTGACATTAGCAATAGGCTTCGCAGGGTTACTTGCGGTATGCGTGATAACGTATATCTCCATTGAGCTGGTATCGGCGGTGCTGGGCAGCTTTGATAAACTGACCTATCTGCTTTCATGCCTTCTTCCCCTTGTCTGGCTTACCAAGATGTACAGGGCTGTTACAAGAGAGCTTGGCATTGACGGTTTTGAAAAATGGCTTTTTATTTCACTTATTCCTGCGCTCATTTGCCTTGCAGCAGCGGCGCTGCTCTGCCAATATGCAAAGCCCAACGATAAGGGATCGACTGCATTATTTCTGATCTTCACAGCATTGCCTGTATGGTTTTTTGCGGTGATATCAGGGCTTTATGAAGCGGTAAAAAAGGTCGGGGCTTTCAAAAAAGACGGGCAAGCTCAAAATAGTTAGAATATAAAAAACAATGCCTTTCCCCAAGCTTTTTCGGGGGAAAGGCATTTATTATATCTTTCTGTTATCTTTTCTCAAAATATTCCTCATACCACACTAAGAATGTGTAGATGGTCCAGACCTTACGCCAGTTGTCGGAGTTGCCGCCTGCGTAGTCGGCATAGATAGCCTTTATCTCGTCAACATTGAAGAACTTTGCAGCAGCCTCGCTGTCGAACTTTCTCCTAACATCTTCGTTGTAGCGCTCGTCAGCCAGCCATATCCTTATGGGGACGATAAAGCCCAGCTTCTTTCTGAAAGCTATCTCCTCAGGCAGCACCTTGGCGGCAGCGGTCCTGAAAGCCACCTTGTTCTGCTCCTCATTCACCTTGTACTTTGAGGGCAGGCGTGAAGCGATATCAAAGATCCTGCGGTCTGTCAGGGGCATACGTATCTCCAGCCCTGCGGCGGTGCTCATTTTATCAATGTTGAGGTAAATGTCACCCTCCAGCCATATCTGAATATCCACGTCAGACATTTTGGTGAGGGGGTCAAGTCCCTCGGTCTCGGCATAGATAGGCTCTGCCAGCTTTATAGGCAGCACCTGGGGGTCATAGTGCTTTAAAATGCGCTGCTTTTCGTCCTCTTTCATTATGTTGGTATTTCCCACATAGAAGGTCTTTAAATTCTCGCCGTAGCGCTCAGCATTGCGGTACATATTATAGCCGCCGAAGAACTCATCACTGCCCTCGCCCGAATAGCAGAGCTTTGTGTGCTTTGCCGTGGCGTTGCAGCCAAGGGCAAAAACTATTGCCGAAGCGTCGCCAAGGGGCTGCTCCATATTATACATAACATAGGGCACGATGGCAAAATAATCCTCGGGAGTTATCCTTAACCTGCTGTTTTCTCTGCCCAGTATATCGGCGGTCTGCTTAGCAAGGGGAGACTCGTCAAAGCGTTCCTCGTCATAGCCGCAGGAGTCGGTCATCTGTGCGTCTGACATAGCCAGCACGTAAGCCGAGTCTACACCACCAGACAGGAAGGACTCAGCAACCTCGCCATCTTCCTTGACCTCGGGCATAATGCCTTTAAGGGTGGTGTGTATTTCCTCAGCCCAGTCCTCTAAGCTCTTGTCGTTATCGGGGTGGAATTCGGGCTTCCAGTAGCGCTCTAATGTCAGCTCGCCCCCCTGCCAGGTAAGGCTGCAGCCGGGCATAAGCTTTTTAACGCCCTTGAAGAAGGTGTCCTCTCCTGCCACGTAGGTCAGGCTGAGATATATTTGCAGCATACTCTCGTTGAGCTCCTTTTCAAAGCCCTCCTGAGAGATGATATCACGTATATAAGTGCCGTAAAGCAGCCTGTTATCTTTAGTTACATAGTAATAAAAGGGCTTTGTGCCGAACTGGTCTCTGACGCAGAAAAGCTTATCCTCCTTATCATCATAGACCGCAAAGGCGAACATACCGTAGATATGGTCAGCCACTTTGCTGCCCCACTTTTCATAAGCCCTGACTATAAGCTGCTTCTCACGCTGCTGTCTGTCAAGGGTATCCTCCACCCCCAGCTGTGCGCAAAGCTCGCGCCAGTTGCGGATATGTCCTCTGTATACTTTAAGCTCTGTCATGGTAACACCTCATTAAAAATAGTTTACTACATAATTATAGCACATAGTCATAAAAAATGCAACGGATTTTACTATAATTTACCGACAAAAAAATCAGCCCGAGCTAAAAAGCGCAGGCTGGTAATTTTTTTGTATTCTCACCTGTGGGAGCTATAGAAAGCTCACTGTACCACAAAGTATTCCTCAAACTCTTCCTCCGAGCCCTTAAAAAGCACCATTTCAAGAAAGCCCTTGTCCTCGTAGTATTCAAACTTCACCCTGCTGCTGTAGCCCCAGAAGTCCCATTCTATGCTCTCGTCCACCTTGCTGTACTCGCTTTCTATCCAGATATAGCAGTCATCAAAACCGTGGGAGTCAAGCAGTCTGCTGTAGGTCTTTTCGCTGCATTTTATAACCGGGCTGACGCCGTATTCGCTGATTATACAGTCTGCAAAGGCTCTGAGTCTCTGGGCGACATCTTCATCATCGGGGGGCAGAACACGGTAAAAGCCTGTGTAGCCCACCTCCACCGCAGGTATGAGGTTTCCCCTCTGACCGCCTACGGTCTTTATAAAGTGCTCAGCCTGCTCTTTGCCGTCCATTGAGATATCAAAGATATGCAGCATACCCACAGGCAGCGCCGTTTCAGCCGAGCCCGACTTGTTTTTCCTGAAGCTTTCGTCCACATAGGCGGTGCTTTTGGTGGCTCTTATATAAGCCATCTGGATATTCTGAGCTGCAAATTTCTCCCAGTTGACCTTGCCCTGCTTTTCGGTGATAACAGGACCTCTCACGGGGTAATCCCTCTTTCTTGGCTCATTGAACCACAGCTGACCTGTGAAAAACAGTATGGCGATATTCACCATAATGACCGCTATGGACAACAGCACGACCCTTACTATCAGCTTTCTCAGCCACACCCGTTTTTTCTTCGGCTTTTCGGGGATATCGTAATTTGAGTAATCATCAGCCACCGCTGAATACTCGGCTTCTATCCTCGCCCTTGCTTCGGGGTCAAGCCTGAAATTCTTTTTGCTGTTATTTCTGCTCCTTGAACTTTTTGAGGTACTCGCCATCAGAACCCTCTATCTCCTTTGCGTTGTAGGAACGCTCGGCGAAATTATAGCTTTCAAGCATTTCCCTGACCTTCAGGGTTATCTCGCAGAACGCCTGCTGAAAGGTGCAGTTACCCGACGCACCCCTGTTGCACTCCCCCTCAGGCAGAATGGACCTTGAAAAGCAGTAGGTACCCTAGATAGCTTCTATCACGATTCTCAGGTCTATATCCTTCGGCTCCATAGCTATCATATAGCCGCCCTGTGTGCCCTTGAAAGACCTTACTATCCCTGCTGCCACAAGCTTTCTCAGAATTTTAAGTGCAAATCTCAGCGTTACGCCTGTTTTTTCGGCTATGGTCTTTGCGTCCAGCTTAACAGGCTCCTTGCACAGCTCTGCCGTTATCCTCACGGCATAATCGGATTCAAGTGTTATATACACGTTTAGGCCTCCATCAATCGAGATAATCTCTTACCTTGTTGCTTCTGTTGGGGTGGCGCAGCTTTCTCAGCGCCTTGGCTTCTATCTGGCGTATCCTCTCTCTGGTGACCTTGAACTCCTGACCTACCTCTTCAAGAGTTCTCGACCTGCCGTCCTCAAGACCGAAGCGCAGTCTCAGCACCTTCTCCTCCCTCTCGGTAAGGGTGGAGAGCACCTGATTTATCTGCTCCTTGAGCAGCACCAGTGACGCAGCCTCGGCAGGGGCTGGGGCGTCATCGTCGGGTATAAAGTCGCCCAGGTGAGAGTCCTCCTCCTCGCCGATAGGAGTTTCCAGCGATACGGGGTCCTGTGCTATACGCATTATCTCTCTTACTCTCTCAACGCTCATATCCAGCTCCTCGGCGATCTCCTCGGGCGAGGGGTCGTGACCGTTTTTATGCAAAAGCTGTGACGATACCTTTTTTACCTTTGTTATAGTCTCCACCATGTGCACAGGTATACGTATGGTCCTTGCCTGGTCGGCGATAGCCCTGGTTATAGCCTGTCTTATCCACCATGTGGCATAGGTTGAGAACTTGAAGCCCTTTTTGTAATCGAACTTCTCCACAGCCTTTATAAGACCCATGTTGCCCTCCTGGATAAGATCAAGAAAGCTCATGCCTCTGCCCACATATCTTTTTGCAATGGAAACAACAAGACGCAGGTTAGCCTCAGCAAGTCTTTTTCTCGCCTTTGAAGCCTCCTTTTCGTTATCGCCCGACATCTTCTCAGCCAGCTGTATCTCCTCCTCAGAGGTCAGCAGCGGCACTCTGCCTATCTCTTTAAGATATATCTTAACAGGGTCATCAATGGCGATACCGTCTGTTGACAGTGAAATATCCACACCGTCAGGCTCCAGCTCGTCATCGGGGTTGACAAAATCAAGGGTGTCGTCCACCACCACATCGTCGATTATCTCGATATTAAGGCTTGCGCAGGTGTCATAGAAATTGTCCATCTGCTCCACGTCAAAATCAAGCTTTTCAAGGGCATCGGTTATCTCCTTGGTGGTCAGCTTGCCTGTCTGCTTGCCGTGCTCCATCAGGTTTTCCATTATCTTGCTTTTTTCCATTTTAAACTCTCCTTAGTGTTAATGTATATTCTTCCTGCGTCTTATCTCCTCCAGCGACTTCAAAAAATCGCCGTCGTCTGATACATCGCTTTTTTCACTGCTTTTCTTATAGTTTTTCAGCACCGAGATATAGTCGGCTGCCACCTTTTCATCTACCGTCAGGTCATCGAACTTCTCTATAACTCCTGTTAGCTTGCCCACCTCGTCGGGTGAAAATTCGCCGTTAAATGAAGATACCGAGCAGTCCTCGTCATTTTCCAGCTTTCTTATAATGCTCTCATAGACCCTCCTGTTAAAATCGGTGACAAATTCATCGGGCGTGATCCTTGCTTTTATCTCCCCCAGCCTATCGGGGTGAGTAAAAAGGTAGTAGATGATACCGCTTTCGGCGTAGGCTTCCTTGCGGTGCAGGTTTGCCTCGGGGTTGAGCTCGTCCCTGGGGCGGTTGGTGAAATTCACCGTTCTGCTCCAGTCCTTTTTGGTATAAGCATACCGCTCTTTTTTAATGAGCGAGTTTACCTCCTGCAAAACGGCGTTTTTGCTCACACCCTCCTCCTGTGCCACCTTGGCGATGTACAGCTCACGCTCAACGGGAGACCTGATAGCCGCCAGCACCTTATAAGCCTTTCTGAGATAATCTATCTTACCAAGCTCCGTATCGGTATCTATCCCCTGCCTGCACTTTTTAAGCTCAAAGGCGATAGCTCCGTCAGAGGAATTCAGCAGGTGCCTGAAATGGTCTGCGCCGAATTTATGTATATACTCGTCGGGGTCCTTAGCCCCCTGCATATGCAGCACCGATATTTTAAGCCCCGTTTCCCTCAAAAGCCCTATCGCCTTAGCCGCAGCCTTCTGCCCGGCTTCGTCAGAGTCATAGCAGATGACCACCTGCTCGGCATAGTTTGAGATTATCTTCACCTGCTCGGGAGTTAAAGCTGTGCCGCAGCTTGCCACTGCGTTCTCAAACCCTGCCTGATTTAGAGATATGACATCAAGGTTACCCTCGCAGAGAAGTATCTGCTTATCCTTCACCGCCTGGTCCTTGGCAAAGTTCATTGAGAACAAAAACCTGTTTTTTGAGTAGCACAGGGTGTCCTTTGAGTTGAGATATTTTCGCTTGTCATCATTAGACAAGGCACGCCCGCCGAAGCCCACTATGTGACCTGCCAGATCAATAAAGGGGAACATTGCACGGTCAACAAAAAAATCAAAGGTCTTGCCTGTTTTCTGCGACCGTGAGATCAGCGAGCCTGCGATAAGCTCCTCCTCGGTATAGCCCTCAGCCAGCATATGGTTTTTAAGCGCCGACCAGCTGTTGGGGGCAAAACCCATGCCGTATTTTTTGATAGTCTCGGGTCTTAGCTTTCTCACATTTATAAGATATTCAAGGCAGCCCCGACCCTCGGGGGTCTTTAGCTGCGAATAGAAGAACCTTGCAGCCGCCTTGTTCATCTCATACATACGCTTGCGGTCATCGGTGCGCTTTGTATATCCTCTGTCCTCGGGCAGCGGTATGCCGCTTCGCTCGGCAAGCAGCTTCACGGCTTCCCAATAGTCCAGATTATTGTACTTCATCGTAAATGTGATGACATCTCCCCCTGCGCCGCAGCCGAAGCAGTGAAAAAATTCCCTGTCGGGGTGAACGTGGCAGGAGGGCGTTTTCTCGTTATGGAAAGGACAGAGGCAGACATAGTCACGGCCTGTCCTTTTAAGTGTAACATACTGCCCCATTATCTCATGGATAGGGTTAGCAGCCTTTAGTCTTTCAATAAACTCCGCAGGCAGCGGCATAATGTCGGCACCCCCTTTCAGACCTGATAAAATCTACCCTCTATGCGATCTGCGCCATTTATCCGCAAAGTCTTCCTGTTTTTTCGTATCGGGGAAATCGGTGATATCACAGTAGTCCCAGATATTCACCACATCTTTCATAAGCGCCTGTTTTCCCGGCTCAACAAGATAAATTTTAGGTGAATAAGCCATCATTGCAGATTGAACTGCATTGATAAGCGAGCCGCTGCACCTTAGCCCAAGCCCCTTTTCCAGCAGCTTGTCTCTCAGCTCCTGATAAGCTGTAAAATAGCCCTCTGAGCCGGCGGTCACAGCGTTATTTTCAACTGTTATTTTAAGAATTATATCGTCAGAGCTCTCCCCCTCGTCAGCATAAACTGCACCCTCAAGCTCACAGGCACGGTTCAGGTCATAAAGCTTAACGTCATACTTCTCCATAAGTTCACCTCCTTAAGCACAGCTATGTAATTATCCCTATATTACCGTCCAGGTCTTAGGTATAAAAAGCTCCTTGAACATCTCAATGGCATAGCCGTCGGTCATGCCCGAGATATAATCGCACACTGCCCTGTCAACGCCGTAGTGATAGGCGAGGTTTATATACATGGCAGGCAGCTTCTGGATATGACCCACGTAATGCTCATACAAAAAGGCTATCATATCCTTAGCCTTGACCTCCTCAGACTTGCATTTGGGGTTTGTATAAACGCTGTCGAACATGAATTTGTGCAGCGCCTTATAAGCCTTGTCGATCTCTTCTGTCATGGCGATGGTATAGTCGTGGTCTTTAAGCTGCACGTCATCGCTGTCACGGCAGTCGATAATACCGTTTCCCACCAGTGAGCTCACCAGCGTGGTTATCCTCTCAGACTTAGAGTGACCCAGCACCGCCGTGATATCCTTGGGTATATCATCTTCCTTTAAAATCCCTGCTCTTATAGAGTCGTCGATATCGTGATTTATGTAGGCGATAACATCTGCATACCTTACCGCATAGCCCTCTAAAGTTTTAGCTATCATATTGGTGTGCTTTAAAATACCGTCCCTTACCTCCTCGGTGAGGTTCAGCCCATCGCCGTCATTTTCCAGAATATCAACCACCCTGAGACTTTGCTCATAGTGGTGAAAGCCGTCGGGGGAGAGCTCGTTTAACATTCTCTCCCCGGCGTGCCCGAAGGGAGTATGCCCCAGATCATGACCCAGCGCGATAGCTTCGGTAAGGTCCTCATTAAGTCTCAGCGCTCTGGAGATAGTTCTTGCTATCTGGCTTACCTCCAGCGTATGGGTCAATCTTGTTCGGTAGTGGTCGCCTGCAGGTGATAAAAACACCTGAGTTTTATGCTTTAATCTTCTGAAAGAATTGCAGTGCAGTATCTTGTCCCTGTCCCTCTGGAACTCTGTTCTAAGGTCGCATTTATCAGCCTTGCGCTGCCTGCCCTTGGTCTCACAGGAGCGGCAGGCTTGCTCACACAAAAGGGTCATCTCAAAGCTCTCATACTGTTCTCTTGGAAGCATACTGCCTATCCCTCCTTATGCTCAAAGCAGGTGTATTAATGGATCATACTTTTTATAAAAGTGTTGCTAAGATAAATCATAATTTAAACTTTTCTTTTCATGAAGAAATGATATTTCCCTTATAGCCTTTGTATGCTTTATCGACCTCTTTTAACAATCTTTCAGGTTCTAATAAAAGCGAGCCGTGTCCTCGTCCCCTGAAAACTTTGTGTGCAAAATGATATTTGGATTTATCTACTTTTTTCAGTACTTGCTTCAAACCGATTTCTTTTTCACCATGCCACAAATAACTATCCGCAAGATTGAAGGCTTCATGCTTGTATCTGTACGGCATCATTGAATATTCAAGGTTATATAACGTTGTTTTTGACGCTTTGGTATAAAGCATCGAGCTGATGTCTTCACCTAAAAAAGGGTTCAATAAATTCATATGCTGAAAAGCAAAATATTCTAATCCTGTAATCGTATGAGCCAAAGCTCTTTTTGTAATATCAAATCTGAAATCAGGATATTCCAGTATTGTGTAACCGTCACCAATTGCAGTATGTACTTTGATTCTTGAATCAAGCAGGATTTCCGTCATTATCATTACTCCAAGAGATTCCCCGAGAATAATATCTATTTTGCCATCGAAATTCGCAACAAGATAATCTGCTATCTTTTTAGCCTCATCAATAACACTTGTCGCATCTACATCAGGCTCAGTGGTATTGAATCCATCCTCTGCTACGGCAATTATATGATATTTATGTTTTGCGAGTTTAATGAATTTTCCAAAGCTCATTTTCCATGTGGTATCGACTCCATGAAGAAGCAGAAGTGTGGTTTTATTTTCTTTTCCGAACTCAAAATATTTCATAATTCTTCCTTTCTTTTTTGCAATATCAAATTCCGATTTATCTTATTAATATCACATAAAGTAAGAAGGGACAAATGAATTTATGATGTTTATTTTTTCTCCCTACTTATTTATACCATTATAACCTCAAAAATGCCTTTATTTTTACATAAAGGCACAAAATCTTTGTATATTATCACAAATATCAAGCAAAATCAGCTGTCAGATTTGTTTCTTCTGTCAATTCCAGCTGACCGTTTGAGATATCTGTCAGGCGCTTTTTCAGCTCGCTCACCAGTTCGGACTTTACCAGCACTGACATATTTACAGCGTCTGCAAAATCCTCCTTTTCGGTTATCACCCCGAACTCTGGCAGGGTATAGCTTATTTTGCCGTAAAGGTTGTAGTCGCAGCTAAAGCTTATCCTCGAGCACTCGCACATCACCATTTTTCTGGCAGCATTCACCGCCAGAGAGCACGCCTGGGAATAGGCTCTCACCAGACCGCTGGCACCCAGCAGCACGCCGCCGAAATACCTTGTTACCACAACGCACACATCGGTGAGCCCTGCCTTGGTTATAACGTCCAGCACAGGCACTCCCCCCGTGCCCTGGGGCTCGCCGTCATCAGAATACCTGGAGGTATTGCCCTCCCTTATGACATAGGCATACACATTATGCCTTGCCTTGCGGTTCTCGGCTTTTATCTTATTTATAAAATCCACAGCCTCGTCGGCGGTCTTTACAGGCATTATATGGCCTATAAACTCCGACTTTTTCTCAACAAAGCTGTCGCTGGCATATTCGTAAACGGTGGTGTAGCTCATACATTTTCCCCGAAATTCGCATAAAGATGTGAAAAAAGAGCGGAATTTTATCCGCTCTTTTGCTTCCAAAAAATTAGTCAAGATTAAATCTCTTCTTAAATCTGTCAACACGTCCGCCGCTGTCAACAAGCTTCTGCTTGCCTGTGTAGAACGGGTGGCACTTTGAGCATATCTCGACCTTGATATTCTCCTTAGTGGAGCGTGTGTTTATCACATTGCCGCAAGCGCAGGTGATAGTGGTCTCAACATACTTAGGGTGTATTCCTTCTCTCACTTGAATGACCTCCTTCCAAACTAAAAATATATGGCTCATAGAAGCCCATCATCCTTAGTTCAGACAGTAGTTCTATGCAGCATTTTGATAATAACGCCTATGGGACACCCCCATTAGAGCTGTCCCATTCAGACTAAATTATTATACCATCATTTATGTGATTTGTCA
>CALCRR010000230.1 GCA_937894495.1 uncultured Ruminococcus sp.
AATAGCTGGGGGTGCTTTTGTGGCAGCTAGTATTTTGATGGCTGCGCCAACCTTGTAAACGAGTTGTTGTGCGTTTTATCACATGATCCAGTAAAACGTTTTCTAGCCACTAGAAATCTAACCACTAGTGACTAGCAGGTAACGCTGCGCAAACCTTGGAAAATGATGACTTGGTGCGGCGTAATGTATTTTGTTAAGGATTTATCTTCCCCCACTAAATCTGTGTGGGGTTTTCACAGACCTTTGCATTTCACCGCATAATTTGCTAAAACGTTCTCTTACCTCTTACTTCTTACCTCTTACCTCTAAAAGTCACTAGCATTCTAATCACTGGCAACTAGAAGCTTACTCCGCCAGTATCTTTTCGATCTCGTTTATCTCGTCGTCGGTGAAATCCAGGTTTTCAACTGCTTTTACGTTGTCTGCTATCTGCTCGGGCTTGCTTGCCCCCACCAGCACGGTGGTAACAGCTTTGTTGTGGAGTATCCACGCTATCGCCATCTGCGAGAGCTTTTGTCCTCGGCTTTGTGCCAGGTCGTTGAGCTTTCTAAGCTTTGCCAGCACCTCCTCGGTCAGCTGTGAGCCTATCCAGGTGTTCCCTCTGCCAATGCGTGAGTCCTCGGGTATGCCCTTCAGATAGCGGTCGGTGAGAAAGCCCTGATGAAGCGGTGAAAATACCGATATGCCAATGCCATTCTCATAAGCCCACGTATCAAGCTTATTATCCTCTATCCAGCGGTTGAGCATTGAATATGAGGGCTGGTTGACGATAAAGGGCGTTTTAAGCTCCTTAAAAATCTTTGCTATATCCTCAGTCTGCTGACGGTCATAGTTTGACACGCCCACATAAAGCGCCTTGCCCTGCCTTACTAAATGGTCAAGTGCCAATGCTGTTTCTTCAAGGGGGGTATTGGGGTCGAAGATATGGTGGTAGTAGATATCAACATAGTCAAGCCCCATGCGTTTAAGGCTCTGGTCGAGTGACGCTATCAGGTACTTGCGGCTGCCGTTGCGGTCGCCGTAGGGACCCTCCCACATCTCATAGCCTGCCTTGGTGGATATGCACAGCTGGTCACGGTAGGCTCTCAGTCCCCTGTCAAGAATTTTGCCGAAATTCTCCTCTGCCGAGCCGTTATAGGGGTTGCCGTAGTTGTTGGCAAGGTCAAAGTGGGTTATTCCCAGGTCAAAGGCAGTGCGGCACATGGTCTCGGCATTGGCAAACACCGAGCCAAAGCCGAAATTCTGCCACAGCCCCAGCGAAATGGCAGGCAGCCTCAGTCCGCTTTTGCCGCAGTGACGGTATACCATTTTTTCATATCTTTTATCATTAGCTTTATACATAATGCATTCTCCTTTGATACAGTTTTTTACAATATATCATACTTTTGAGCTTACGTCAAGGCATTTTTGATCATTGGCATGAAAATTACTGCTAGTCGCTAGATAATTAGAGAGCTAGCGGCTGTAAAAACGTTTCACCCAATTATGTGGTAATGCGTATAAAAACTCGTTTACAGGGTTCGCGCAGCGTATCGAAGTAATAGCCGCCACAAAAGCGC
>CALCRR010000231.1 GCA_937894495.1 uncultured Ruminococcus sp.
CTTCGATACGCTGCGCGAACCTTGTCCTCACCGGACGGGGTAATTCCCCCACCTGTCGCACTTTTGTGATAAAGGCAGGAGGTCGAGTCCTCCCCGGAGGGGAGGGGGAACTTTCGTGACAGCTCGCACTTTGTGACGCTGCGCGAACCTTGAAAACGAGTTTTTGTGCGGCTTACCGCATATTTTGTAAAACCGTTTTCTTACCTCTTACCTCTTACATCTTACTTCTAAAAGCCCCTAGCTTTCTGACGACTAGCGACTAGCAGCTTACCTCTAAAAAACTAAAAGGCACTTCCGCCAAGATACAAGCAGAAGTGCCCAAAAACCACTTATTCGCTGCGCCTGCGCTCTAGCTGACCACCTCATAGTTGTCAGCGGCGTTATCCTTAGTAGCATACTCGGTGACATTCAGCACCTTTACCTTCAACGGGCGCTGACCCAGGTTTATGCTGATGATATCGCCCACCTTAACGTCATATGAGGCTCTGGCAGGCTTGCCGTTCACCTCTACTCTGCCCTCGTCGCAGGCTTCATTAGCCACAGTTCTGCGCTTGATGAGCCTTGTCACCTTTAAATATTTGTCCAGTCTCAAGCTTTGTTCCTCCACTTATCATGATCGGGTATTACCCATAAATACCAAGCCCTCCCCATTGGGGAGGGAGTAATGCGCTGTAATTACTTATCAACAGCAGCCTTGAGAGCGCTGCCTGCCTTGAAAGCAGGTACCTTTCTTGCAGGAACGTTTACAGGCTCCTTAGTAACAGGGTTCATAGCTACCTTAGCAGCTCTGTCTCTTACCTCAAATGTGCCGAAGCCTACGAGGGTCACCTTCTCGCCCTTTTCAAGTGCGCCTGTGATGGAATCAACTACTGTTGAGAGTGCCTTCTCTGCCTCTTTCTTTGAATAACCGCCCTTTTCTGCGATAACATTGATAAGTTCTGCCTTTGTCATGTTTTTAAACCTCCAATAATTTATTTATCTTAACGAACAATTGCTTATTCATTAATATCTGATCTAGTATGAGTACAGCTCTCCTGCGCCCAGCTCTGAGAGCTGCGGGTTATCCTCCTCCAGCTGTTCAAAGCGTTTTACAAGCTCGTTGCAGGTGTCTGCAAGCACCTCTTCCGCGTCGCAGTCAAGCCTTCTGGCGAGGTTTGCGCAGAGCATAAGCAGTGTGCCCATTTCGCCCGAGGGGTCGCTGCCCTTCTCGGCGGCTGTCCTCACTTTTTCCAGCTGGCTGCTCACAGCGTCGAACAAAGCGCTTTCGCTGCCCTTTTCGTCTCTGTCAAAATCTATGCCTGCACGGCTTGCCCTTTTGCCCAGCTTCTGAGCTCTCATAAGTGCAGGAAAATTCTTCGGCACGCTTTTGAGCGTATCGCTGTAGCTTTCCTGTCCCTTGGTCTCCTTCTTTATAGAGTCCCAGTTTGAGAGCACCTTATCCACCGAGTCAGCCTGAACATCGCCGAAAACGTGGGGGTGGCGCACTATGAGCTTCTGGCAAAGCTCGGTGATAACGTCCTCCAGCACGAAATCGCCCTTTTCCTGCTCGATGACCGTGTGAAAGACCACCTGCAGCAGCACATCGCCCAGCTCCTCCCTCAGCATTTCGGGAGAGTCGCAGTCGATAGCCTCCAGCACCTCATAGACCTCTTCAAGAAAGTCCTTTTTTATAGACTTATGGGTCTGCACCTTATCCCAGGGGCAGCCGTTCTCGCTCCTGAGCACGCACACCAGATCCACCAGATCATTAATATCGTAACGCTGCTTTTTCGGCAGCTCTCTGATAAGCTCATCAACCGACAGGTCGCTCATACTGCTTCCCCTTTCAACAAAAATGTGGTGCTTTATTATAATAACTCAATTTCAAGAAAATTTCAAGGGGTTTTTTCACTTTTTTTTGGAAAAAGCATACTTTATTATATTTTTCGGCGTTTCGCACAATAAATATAAAGAAATAAAGTACATAATGCCGCCAAAGGTCACGGCGGTGAGGGTCACAAGGCGATAGTTGACTGGCACAATTTTCCATTTATCTATAAAATCATAGGTCAGTCTGGCGCTGACGGCGCACATCACACCTGCATACAAGGGCTTTATGTAGGTCTCCAGCAGGCTGCACCTTACTCCCCCAAGTTTGTAGACCTCTCTGAGGGTGAGGACGCAGACGAAAGCCGAAGATACCAGCTCTGAGACAGCTGCGCCGCTGAGATTTATCTCGGGAATGCTAATGAGCGCCAGGTTTAAAAGCAGCTTTATAACTCCCCCTGCGGCGATGACTGCGGCGGCTTTTGCAGGCTTGCCCAGGGTCTGTATCACCGTAAAGCAGGGCAGCGACAGTCCGAAGAACACCACCGAGAGCCCCATTATCGCCAGCGGCTCTGCGGCAGCCTCCACCTCGGCGGCTCTGGCGGCGAACAGGAACATCAGCGCAGGTCTTGCCAGCACGCATATGCCCAGCCCCGAGGGTATGGCGATGACTGCTGAAACGGTCATCATTTTTTGCAGGCTTTCGGCAAAGGCGGCTTTGTCCCTTCTCGCCCAGGCGTCTGACAGCGAGGGCAGTGCGCTTTTGCCGAACATGGCGGTCAGGGTGGGCACCAGCCCGTAGATAAGCATTGCCAGCCCCTCGTAGGAGCCGTACATAAAGGTGGGGAGCTGACGTGGGCTGACTCCCATAGAGTAATATTTTTCAAAAATATGGGGGCTTTTAAGGGCGGCACGCTTTATGCAGGGGGCAATGGTGAGCATATCTATCATGCCCGTCATGGTGGTTATAACTGCGGCAAAGGCGATGGACAGGGATAGCGTGAGCAGAGTTTTTGCATGGCGCCTGCGGCTGTCGGTAACGGGGTCGGCTTTTAGCATATCCTCGGTGATACCGTCCCCTTTTATCTTAGCTCCCACCAGCAGCATAAGGCAGGCTATGCCCGAAGCAAGGGTGGAGCCGAGGATAGCAGCCGCAGCGATAAAGGGCAAAGCTGTATCGTGGGCAGAGAGGCTGTCACGGCAGGCTATGCCGAAAACTCTGCCCCTTTGTTCAAAGGAGTCAAGGGCGTATCTCTCGGTAAAAAGGGCTAGCCCCAGACCAAGAACTATTTTAAAGACCGTTTCTGCCACCTCTGAAAGGGCGGTGGGCAGCATATTGCTGAGCCCCTCGTAATAGCCCCTCTCGACATTCATTATGCTGCAAAACACCACCGAGGGCGCTATGCAAATAAGGGCGTATTTCACCGCAGGCTCCTTAACAGCAGCGCTGCCCAGCGGCTCGGCTGCAAGTATCATCAGCACACAGGCGCAAAGGCTGAAAAGCGCAAAGGTCAGGTGTGCCACACGCTTTTGCTTCCTGAGGTTTGAAAATCTCCCCAAAGCCGCATTCTCAGCCGCCAGCCTTGACATTGCCGAGGGTATGCCTGCCGCAACTATTGAAAACACAGGCGTGAACACCGAAAACGCCGCCGAAAAATACCCCATGCCCGTGCCCCCGAGTATGTTCGCCAGCGGTATCTTATACAAAAGCCCCAGCGCCTTGGTGATGACCACCATGCCCACCAGTATCGCCGAGCCCTTTAAAAAGCTTTGCTTCTTCAATAACCTCACCCCGTGATATCATAGATCAATAAAACTGTTTTTATATTAATCTATGAAAACCGGTCATTGAATATGTCTTGCCCTTTTTGCTCTTCGGTGGCGGTTTGTGGGTCATCCCCCAAACCCCCTCCCTAAAACTTCTGTTTCTTTTTGGCGAGGGGGC
>CALCRR010000232.1 GCA_937894495.1 uncultured Ruminococcus sp.
CCGCACAGCGATACTATGGGGCTGTAGCACACAAACGAAGGCTCAACCACCAGCACCTCATCGCCCTGCTCGACAACACATCTTATGCAAAGGTCTATAGCCTCAGAACCGCCCACGGTGACTATCACCTCGTCCTCGGGGTCATATTCAACATTTATCCTGCGCTTGAAATAGCGGGATATCTCCTCTCTCAGCTCAGCAAGACCTGCATTGGCGGTATAGTTGGTCCTGCCCTTTTCAAGAACATTTATAGCCTCATGCCTGATCACCCAGGGGGTCTTGAAATCGGGCTCACCCACGCCGAGGGAGATAACCCCCTCCAGCTGCTGGGCAATATCAAAAAACTTTCTTATGCCCGATGGCTTTATGCTCCTGATCTTATCTGAAAGTATCTTATCATAATCCATCATGGCGATATCAGCCCTCTTTCGTCGGCATCGTCCCCCGACACCGAGATACCGTTCACCTTATAGCTCCTGAGAAGAAAATGGGTAGCTGTTGACTGCACCGAGTCGATAACGGCAAGGTTTTCAGCCACGAACCTTGATACCTCCCTGATATTTGAGCCTGTAACAGACACAAGTATATCATAGGCACCCGACATCAGCCTGACAGACTCCACCTGCTCATAGGCGGCTATAGCTCTTGCTATCTCGTCATAGCCCGACTGTGACTGCGGCGTGACTTTAAGCTCGATAAGGGCTGTTACCGAGTCAGGGTCGTAGGTCTCTTCATCGACAATGGCGGCATAGCCCTTTATTACCCCGCTGTTTTCCAGCTCTTCTATCTCACGGGCGATCTCCTGCTCGCTCTTTCCGAGCATAACTGCCAGCTCGGCATTAGTGGTCCTTGCGTTATTTCTGAGAAGCTTAATAAGCTGATCCATATAAACTCTCCTTTCAGGCACAAATATGTTTATCTAATTATATCATAAACACTTAAAAATGTAAAGACCTTTTATTCCCCCACCTGTCGTCCTCGCCGGACGGGATAATTCCCCCACCTATCGCACTATTGTGGAGTGGGCAGGTACTCGAGTCCTCCCGGAGGGGAGGGGGTGCTTTTGTGGCTTCTAGTATTTTGCGACGCTGCGCGAACCTTGTCCTCGCCGGACGGGGTGTTTCCCCCACCTGCCGCACT
>CALCRR010000233.1 GCA_937894495.1 uncultured Ruminococcus sp.
TCGGCAGTTTCCTCAGCTTCCTCAGTCTCCTCAGCAGGAGCTTCTTCCTCGGCAGCTTCTCCAGCTTCCTCAGTCTCCTCGGCAGGAGCTTCTTCCTCAGCTACTTCTTCCAGAGCCTTCTGCTCAGCTTCTTCTATCTCCTTGAGCTTATCAGGGAGCTTTACAGCTTCTTCGGGTGAGATAAGTATCTCGCACTCGGTATTCTCGTCATCAAGATCCAGCAGCAGCTCCAGAGTTTTCTTGTCTGGATCTACAAATCTTCTGGTCTTGAAATTCAGTGTGATGAGCTGCTTGACCTTGGTCTCGCCGTCTATCATCATCGCAGATATAGCGTTTGTCTCCGAGTAGAGCTTCTCAACATCGCCGTAGCTCACAGTAATACCCGTGATACCTACAAAAATGTGACCCTTACCCGAAATAAGCACCGAAATGGTGGAAAAGTATGCAGATACGTAGTCGCTTCTTTCAGCCCAGACCTTATCTGCGTAATCCATGGCTATCTTATATAATCTTCCAATATCCATAAATACACCATTCTTTCATTAATTTTTATTTGTTGAGCAGGCTGGCTTTTCTCTCTATAGCACGCTGCTTGTTCTCAGCGACCTTCTGCTTGATAACATCCAGCTTTTCATTAAGAAGATCCTCGTTGACAGCCACAGCCAGAGAGATATCGTCCTCAGTGCCGTAGTGTGATCTCTTTACCAGGTTCTTGACCACCGCAGCTTCAAATTTTTCCATATCGGGCAGCTGGGTGGAGATTATGGTGTGATAATCGAGAAAATCATTGTCGCTGCCGAATGATGTGTACAAGCCGTCGGTAGATGCAAACATAGCTATGACCTGCTTGTTCTCTATGTAGAAGCTCTCAAACATAGCCGCAGCGTTGGTGTTGCACATCGACGAGGTTATGTTTGCAGGGTTAGCCTCCTCATAATCCATAGGCATGATAGTCTCGCCGTCCTCAAAAACCGAGACAAGGCTGCCGTCGCCTATCTGCAGACCGAAGCTGAAGCCCCTTGCTGCCACCGCAGCGATAAGAGTAGTACCGTAGTAGGACTCGGGTGAGATAGCCTGAAATTCATCGGGAGTGAACTTCTTCCTCTCGCCTGCGTTAACGGGGTGCTCTTCAAGGTGAGCCATTATCTTCTTGTTCCACAGAGTGATTATCTGCTTCTGTATTTTTTTGATTATCATTTTATGGTTCTTGGGGAAGTTTGTCTCAAACTCCTCAGGGTCCTCATAAAATCTCTCAATGGTCTCCAGTGTTGCTTCAACAGCGCACTGTGAGCCTATGTTGCTTCTGAAATGCTTCTTGCTTCCGTGACCGTCAGCGACAACAGCTGCGGCATAATATTCTGTTACCTTATGTGCGGAGCTGTCCTGGCATACAATACCCTTCTTCTCATGGCTGGCACCCATGACAGAACGGCTGAATCCTTTGAACATCAATTACTACCCCTTCCTGCTTACCAGCCTGTGTCGAAGGAAACGTCATCGTCTCCGTCGGTACCCACAAGCTCTTGTATCTGCTGACCGAGGAGCTTCTGCTTAGCAGCATAAACGTCCTCCTCTTCCAGCTCTTTATTGGTATCGTCAGAAAGTGTCATACTCTTGCTGCCGATCTGCGATGCAGTAACGGCAACTATCTTGATCATCTGTGCCAGCTGATTACCTGAATATGCGTGTACAACGGTATCCTTAGAGCCTGTGAACTCTGCCAGCATATCGTCGTTAGCCTCGTTGCCTATACCCAGGGCAGCCTTGAGTCCGAACTTGTACCAGCTGTTTGATTTCAGCGACTCAAGACCCTTCTTGTAATCATCAGAGGGATAACCGTCGGTCATCAGGAAGATAACAGGTGCGAACGACAGCGAAGGCGAATTAAGGAAGCTTGATCTTGACATTCTTGCAGAAAGCTCCTCAAAAGCCTCACCCATGCTGGTAACGCCGCTTGCTTCAAGTCTTGCCCACTCAAAATCCTCTATTGAGATAGGTTCGCTGTACATCCACTTAACACCTGTCGAGAAGGTGAGAACAGCGATCTTAACGTCTGTGTCAGCCTCGCCCACACGTCTTATCTCAGGTATAAGCTCCTCCATAACGGTGTTGAGCTCGCCCATCTTCTTGCCTCTCATACTTCCTGATGTATCTATCAGGAAAAAGATAACAAGGCTCTTCTTTGATACAGCTGTAGCGCCCAGCGGATCGTCGTCATCGAAATCGAGCATATCGTCTATATCCATTATATCCTCGCTGACTGCTTCGGTCTTTTCGATCTCTTCAGCTGCTTTGTTTTTCTTTTTCTTGCTCATAAGCTAAAAACTCCCTTTCATGGTTTTCTTAGTTTTTTATTCATATATCAGAACTCGGCGGTAACACTGCCGAAATCTATAGCTAATCCTTTCCAGATAGGGAAGCCCTTACCTGGCTCGATATCGTAGTAGATCCTGTCAGGCATCCTGACTCTCCACTTCCTGTCGGAGCAGTTCTTTATGCCCAGCACGCCGGGCTTGAGCTTATTCTCAACAAGCTCGCCTGCAACTGTAACGAAATCGTCGGAATTATAGTCGATCTCACACTGATAGAACCTGCATCCCAGATACAGCGGCATACGTGAGTCACGGTTAGAGAATTTAAGTGAAG
>CALCRR010000234.1 GCA_937894495.1 uncultured Ruminococcus sp.
AGTCCCGTCGTTTTAAAAAGAGGGGTTTATAAGCTCAACCGTGAGCGCAATTTTGACTATCAGCTCAACCGTGTGATAAACTGGGACGGCGGCAGGCTTGAAGACGTAAAACCCATAGCTGCAAAGATAAAGACCAGCGCCGACTGGAAGCGTGAACTGATAAAGCTTGGCGATAAAGCCATGAGTGAGGAACGCACAGACAATGCCATAGCTTATTACCGCATGAGCGAGTTCTTTATGTATGACGGCGACCCCGACAAGCGCAGATACTATGAGCTCGCCACAAAGCTTTTCTATGAATACTACGCCGATTATTTCGAGGGCGAGAATGCAAGGATAGAGCTGACAGAGGTGCCCTACAAAAACGTAAAGCTCCCTGTCATGCACGTAAAGCCCTTTGGCAAAAGCAAAGGCACGATACTGCTGCATGGTGGCAACGACAGCTATTTTGAGGAGTTTCTGTTCTCGCTGCTATATTTGCAGGAGCAGGGGTTTGAGGTTTATATGTTTGAGGGTCCCGGGCAGGGCGGAGTTATGAGGGTGCAGGGTATGCATTTTACCCATAAGTGGGAGCAGCCTGTCAAGGCGGTGCTCGACCACTTTAAACTCACCGATGTGACGATCGTGGGTATCTCCCTCGGGGGATATTTAGCACCGAGAGCGGCGGCGTTTGACAAGCGCATAACCAAGGTTGTGGCGTGGTCGGTGTTCCCCTGTTTTCAGGACGTTATCGTGGGAATGCAGAAGCCTGTTATACAAAAGGCATTTCATATTCTTATGGCGCTTAAAGCAAGAAAGGCTATAAACTTTATCTTCGGCAAAAAGGCGCAAAGGGAGCCTGTCATCGACTGGGGCTTGAAGCACGGCTGCTTTGCATATGAAGCCGAGGACGCTTATGACTATGCACGCAAGCTGAAGCTCTACGACCTTGCACCTGTTGCAAAGAGGATAACCCAGGATATGCTTATCCTCGGTGCGAGCGAGGACCATTTTATTGACTATCATCTGGTTGACAGAGAGATTGATATGCTGACAAACACCAAGAGCCTGACATTCAGGCTTTTTACCGCCAAGGAGGACGCACAGAACCATTGTAATGTTGGCAACGGCAAGCTGGCACTGGATACTATCTGCAAGTGGATAGTATCAATCAATGAGAAAACGAATGGGGAGAAACGATGAAATACGTTGGGATATACTGGACATTATTTGCACCGCTCATAAAAAAGAGCATAACTAAACGATACGGCAGAGAGCTTGCTGATATCTCAATTAAAAAAGGCAAGCAGGAGTACAGGCGGCTGCTTGAAAAGGCTGACGACCTGGGTAAGGGAAATCCGATGGCTTCAAACGCATATTTCGCCTATGTTTTTGCGGCTGCATGGCTGGGCAGCGGTAAGAAGATACCTGCAAACGAGATGGACAAGGTAATGACCGATGTGCTGGAAAGCAAGCTTATGCGCACATTTTTTGGTATGACCGACCTGAACAAGTCTCCGAAAAAGTGGTATAATGATATGAAAAAATACGAAAGCTGGTATAAAAATAACGGCAAGGCTTATCCTGTGAACTGGGTAGTCAATTTCGATGAAAAGGCGCACAAGGACGGCAGCTATTACTATTTCAGCCGATGTCCCATATGCGAATTTTGCCAAAAGGAAGGTATAATGGAGCTTATGCCTGCCCTGTGCTCGACCGACGAGGTCATGTTCAGGCTGCAGCACGGCAGGCTTTACAGAGAGCATACTATCGCAAACGGCGACCCTGTCTGCGACTACTGGGTGGTAGGGGATAAGGTTAAGGAGCCGTCATAGGAGGAAATTTAAAATGAGATTTACCGAGTCAGGCTCACGTGACCTGCCGACTATACTCTTCATTCACGGCTCATGCACCACAGCCGAGATATGCTACAGCGAGGTCGTCAAAAAGCTCAGCAGCAGCTACCACTGTGTCCTCGTTCATCTTGACGGTCACGAAGCCGACAAGGGTAACAGCTTTATCTCTCTTGATAAGGAAGCCGAAAAGATCGAGCGGTTTGTGATAAAGCATTATAGCGGCGAGATATTCGGGCTTACGGGGCTTTCACTGGGGGCGACCATATGCGTTCATCTGATGACCCGCGGCAATATCCGTGCCGAGAAAATCTTGCTTGACGGCGTGTACTGCATTGACGTGGGATCTTTGCAGACCTGGGTCAATATCGTGACCTGCACTATTGGCATAAAATATATTAAAATGGGCGGCAAAGTTCCTGACAGGCTGGTGGAAAAAATATTCGGCAAGGGCAATACTGCGGTGGTGCAGATGCTGTTTGATGGTATGACCGGGACTTCAGTTAAAAACGTCTGCACTGAGGTATATCGGTACAGGGTATCCGGCGAGATATCAGAATGCAGCTCAGAGATACTCTGCATAAGAGGGGAGTATGAGCCTATTCCCGAAAAGTCATTCAAGCTGCTGTCAGAGCATCTTCCTCAGATAAAGGAAATGGTCATACCCGAGCTGGGACATTCTCAGCTGCTGCATGAGCACAGCGGTGAGTATATCAGGCTGCTGGAGGACTATTTTCAGCAGACAGGTCAAGAATTATGATAAAAACATAAACTTATCTGAGCAATTTTATTGGTATCAGCTTCCTCTGCCGCAGGTGGGGGAAGTTATTTTTAAGATGAAAAATACAGGGAGTTATTTTATTGACTTATTTAGTCAATTGTGGTATAATCAGTGTAAATAAAGTAATTGATCGGTGACAGCAATGATAAGAAAAACCACAAAGGATATACTGGCTGAGTCCTTTTTAGAGCTTGCCAAAACTAAGCGCATCGATAAGATAAGGGTCAGTGAAATTACCGATAACTGCGCTATGTCGGCACCTACATTCTATAATCATTTTAAGGATAAGTATGACATTATAGTGTGGATATATGTGCGTGATGTAAAGCCCTTCATATCAAAAATTGGCGATTCTGACCATGACTGGAAAAATACACTTTGCGAAGCCGCTGAGTATTATTGGAGCAATAAGGATTTTGTTGTCAATGCTTTGAAGCATACCAGCGGCCATGACGCATTTTTGTTCCTGGTACAGAAGATAAATACCGAGCAGATGGTGGCTGCTGTAAGAAAGCGGCTGATGACCGAGCACCTTTCAGATGAGATCATGGGGGCTTATCAAGGTCTATGTTTACGGCATTGTCAATCTCATGCTTGAATGGCTGCTGGGGCAGAACAGCTACAGCGCTGAACAGATAGTAGATATATGGGATAAGAGCCTGCCTGAGCCTTTGAGAAAGTATATTTATCCCGATGAATTTTTATAATTTTGAAAAAATGTAAAAGGCTTTTATAAACCGAAGTTTTTCCATATGGACAGACGGCGATTTTTCTGTTATGATGAAATTACGGCAAAGGACCGAAAATCATCATAACGGAGGTATTTATCATGACAAACGAAGAAAAGATCACAATGCTCAACACCTACGCAAAGGCTTGGTATTCAAGCTCACAGGCATATTATATCCACGAAGCTGTTTTCCGTGCACAGGGCTTTGGCAAGTTCGCTGACCGCTGCAAGGAGGAGGGCGATGAGGAGCTTGAAGAGGCTAAGAACTGCACAGCAAGGATCGTAGCTATTGGCGGTAAGCCTGAGATCGGTTATATCGAGCAGCCCCTGTTTGACGAGATCAAGGATCTTTTGCAGGACTGGCATGACGGCTTTATCGAGCAGAGGGGCGTTGAGGAGCTGGAGCGTATCGCAAGTGAGCTGACAGATGACTCGATAACCAGAAAGCTGGTTGAGAGCTTTGTTGAGTGCGAGGCTGAGCACCGTGAGTGGGTATCACAGCATCTGGGTATCATCAACAGGATAGGTTATGAGAATTACCTGATAGAACAGCTGGGATAATACGGCTGTACGTATGGAGGTAGGATAATGCTCCATGACAATGTTAAAAAGCTTTTTGAGGAAAACCTGTGGTATATCGCAACCATCGGCGATGAGCCGAATGTTGTTCCCGTAGGCTTCAAGCGTGTGTGTGATGACGGCAGACTTGCAATTGGTGCAATACTGCTTGATACCACTCTTGAAAATATCAGGAGAAACGGCAGGGTAGCTGTTGCCTGTGCCGATGCCCTGACAGGGGAAGCCTATCAGATAAAGGGAAGGGCAGAGCTTGTGCATGAGGGCGAAGCATATGAGCATTATAAAAAGCTCACCGAAGAGACATTCAAGGGCGAAATGCAGCTCAGATGTGCGGTCATGATCACTCCCGAAAGGCTTATCAATGCTTCACCTAATGAGCATAATAAGGAAGAAATATCACTCTGAGGAGGTCACAAAAATGGCAGAAAAGGAACAGATACTTGAAGCTATGAAAAAGGCAGGTGAGCCGCTGAATGCAGGCAAGATCGCCGAGCTGACAGGTCTTGACAGAAAGGTAGTAGACAAGGCTATGGCAGCTATGAAAAAGGACGGTTCTATCGTTTCTCCCGTGAGGTGCAAGTGGGAGCCGGCTGAGAAGTAAATAATCAAAAGGGCTGTCGGTATGACATCGGCAGCCTTTATTATAAGGAGGTCATTATGGAGATCAAAGCAGTAAAATTCAGAAAAGACGGTTTTTATTCCCAGCCCTTTGTTTTCGGCGGCGAGGAAGGTATGGAGAAGTTCGACAAGAACATTCGCTACCGCGGCAGCCTGCAAAACTACCTTATCGACACAGGTGACGAGGTAATTCTTGTTGACACAGGTCTGCCCGAAGGGACCCCCGAGGAGGTGCCTGACGAGAACAGCCTGCTCTACACAGGCAAGGATATTTGCAGCTATATGGAAGCCTTTGCGGCGCTGGGCTACAAGCCAGAGCAGGTAACTAAAATTTTGCTTACTCACAAGCATAATGACCATTCGGGCTGCATTGCAAATTTCCCAAATGCAAAGATTTTTGTAAACCGTGACGAGCTTGGTGCGGCTGAATTAGAGGGTATTGACAACATCGTTCCTGTGGATTATACCGACGGGGCTTATCACAATTTCCCCGAAAGCAAGAAGATCGCTGAGGGCATTTATTTTATCAAAGCTAAGGGTCACACCAACGGCAACAGCATTATTATCGCGGAAAACGACGGACTCTACTATATGCTCCACGGTGATATCACCTATGTGGACGAAGCGCTGTATGATAATAAGCTTTCGGTGGTTTTTGATGATAAGGACGCAGCAAGGGAGACTCTTGACCGTGTGAGAGAATTTGTGCGCAGCAACCCCACGGTTTACTGCGGTACTCACACTCCCCAGGGATATGAGAACCTTGAAGCAAAGCGTGTTATTGACCTGAATGACCCTGTGCCTACCGTTCTGGCAGAGGTGGATCTCTCTGAAAAGCAGACCACAGGCAAATATGTCTGCTCCATCTGCGGTTATATCTATGACCCCGACGAGCATGACGGAACAGCCTTTGAGGAACTGCCCGATGACTGGAAATGCCCCAGGTGCAAGCAGGGCAAGGATAAGTTCAATCCTGCATAGGCAATGGCAGCGGAGTAGCTGCCGCAGCTATATTGACAAAAATCGGACTGAACATAATAAACGGAAGGTTAAAATGCTCGGCTTATGAGGTCGGGCATTTTTTATGGAAAAAATGTAATATGCTGTAAAATTAATGGTTGCAAAACTATCGGAAAAGTGGTATAATAACTAATGTGGTACATTAATAAGCTGTACACGGCTTAACAATGAGGTAATACTATGATATACATTATCCGTCACGGTAAAACTGAACTTAACAAGGCAAATGCTTTGCAGGGGCGAAGCAACTATCCCCTCAACGAAGAGGGGATAAAGCAGGCTGAAAAAGCAGCAGAAATGCTGGGTGGGATAGAGTTCTCTTATGTATTTTCAAGTCCGCTTAAACGTGCGGTGCAAACGGCAGAGATAGTTGCTCCCCACAATGAGATAACTATTGATGACCGCCTTATCGAAATAGATTACGGGCAGTATGAGGGTACTGACCTTAAAAATATGCCTGATGAAGTGAGGGCGTTTTTCAGCGATTTTATAAATAATCCTGCGCCTGAGGGTATGGAGCCCCTTGCTGAGGTGGTCAGGCGCACAGGTGATTTTCTTGCTGAAATATGCAGAAATGATGGAAATATCCTTATCTCGACCCATGCTATAGCTATGAAAGGTATTTTAGAAAACCTTACGCCGAACTCCAATGGCAGCTACTGGTCTAAGTACATAGGCAACTGTGCTGTATACGCTGCTGAGAATACAAAGGGCAGGATAGTTATGTTGCACGAAATTAAAGTTTAGCGAAATTGATAGTGGAGTTAATTCCTTTGCTTTCATATTATTATCCACAGACAAACGCTCCTATCCTAAAATGAGACAAAGACAATATTCCCATTCTAAAGAAAAAACACGAAAAAGATAATGAATATTCAGCGCAGTTTGCTTGCGCCGCAGATAAAGTCTAAAAAATAGAAAGATGATAAAAATGGACCTTAGGTTTGACACAATAAGAAAAAGAATGCTGCTGGCAGTGCCTGCTATGATACTTTGTATGATAGGGGACTACTGCATAGGTATCGAACCCTCTGACAGTAAAGCCCTGAACGATATCGTCAGCTCGGGCTGGCTTGAAATTTCCGACCAACGCATTGCTGTTTCAAACATAACGGGAGCTTTAGGCTGTGTGCTTTATGCAGTGGCTGCCGTGGCTTTTATACAGCTGCTTATGGCTCAAAACAGCAATAATGAAAGTAAGGCTGACAGAACGTGGCTGAGGCTTTTTTACGCAGGACTCGGAACAGGCTGTGTGTCATTTATGTATTTTCATATAGCCTGCGGTGGGCTTATTCAGCATTTCAATGTGCTTTATGAAGCTGTCGGCGGAGATGTGGATAAGGCAACAAAGCTGTGGATAAGAATGTTTCTTGTTGAAGCTGCACCCTTTGCATTGTTCTTTGTCGCCTTTGATGTTGTGACGACTATTTGCTGGATAGCACTGATAATAAGAAAAACTATACCACTATCAAATTTGTGGATATTGGCAGCCCCTTTGGTCACAGCAGGGATAGGGCAGCTGCTGGAATTTATTCCCCTGCCCTTTGCAGGTATCGGCTCTGGCTTTGAGAGCTTAGGCTGGCTGCTTATGTTTATCGGAGGGGTAAAATATTCAGACTCCTGCAAAATTGGAAATAAAAAAATAAGTTAAGAGGATAATTTATGGAACTGTTCAATCAGATAATTCATGTCGATTTTATTGCTATTACCACGCTTGTTTATCTGGCAATATTTATGGTGAATAACAAGGCTTATGATAAAAAGATAAACAATTACTATCTGTATTCGCTTTGCCTTACCTTTGCACTTACCATAACCGATAATTTTGACTACTACTATTCAGGGCTTGATGAGCCCCACAGGATACATACAGTTTTTATAATGGCGGGCTATATTATCAGAGTTTTTCTTTTGCAGTCAGCTATCTTTATACTCAAAAGGAACGGAATGACGACACGGGAGAAGGTATTTCTATTTGCCCCTGCGGTGCTCAATACGCTGGTGATACTTTCAGCTCCCTTTACCGACAGAGTATTCTGGATAGACGAGAACAATGTGCTTCACCGTGAGCTGTTGTCGTATACTCCCCATGTGACCAGCCTTACATATTTCTTCACAGCTGTGGGAATAGCTATCAAAAGATACAGACAGGGCTATAAACAGGAGGGCGTATTGCTTTTTGTTTCACTGAGCGCTGTTATGACAGGTGTGGTATCAGAGATAATCCTCAAAACAAGGGGAGTGCTGATAAGCGCTGTTTTGCTCATGCTGGCATTTTACTATCTGTATCTTCATATGGAGCATTTCAAGAGGGATAACCTGACGGGAGTTCTCAACAGAATGAGCTTTTTTGCAGATATTGAAGAGTCCAAGCGCAATCGTATAACTGCCTTTACAGAAATAGACATGAACGGTCTGAAACAGATAAACGATACATACGGACATGAGGCAGGAGACAAGGCGATATCGGAGGTATCTAATGTAATACTCCACAGTATCCCGATAAAAAGCCATTTATACAGGCTGGGCGGCGATGAGTTCGGTGTTCTGTTCAAGGATATAGATATGACAGAAGTTGAAAGAGCTATAAATAAAATACGTGCTGCAATAGACAGAAGCGGCTACTCCTGCGCCATAGGAACAGCCGAATGGAACGATGATATGTCATTTTCAGAGATATATAATCTTGCGGATAACAGAATGTATGAGGATAAAAAGAAGCAGAAGAAAGAGTTAAATGATTGAGACTCCATTAAAATCAAAGTATCGCTATACCCCGACTCCACAAATACTTCCTTGTCAAACTCTTTGTAATTCGCTATAATTATATCAACAAAGGCGCTTTTGAACTTGACAAGGAGTGATATGAATGACAATAGGAGCAACTATCAGACAGCTCAGACAGGAGCAGGACGTGACCCAGGAACAGCTTGCCGAGGCGCTAGGCATAACCTCACGGTCGGTGAGCCAGTGGGAGTGCGACAGAACAGCGCCCGATATCTCGCAGCTGCCTGCACTTGCGAATTTCTTTAATGTGACCACCGACAAATTGCTTGGGGTGGATATCAAGCGCAAGGAGGACGAGGTCAAAAAAATACTAAAGCAGGTCAACGTTTTTCAGGAGCAGGGAGATCATGAGAGCACGGTAAAATATCTCAGAGAGCAGATCAAAATTTATCCCAATGAGCCTGAGCTGCTTACTCATCTAGCATCTGCCTTGCAGACCTTCTATTTTCATCAGGGAAAGGCAGACACCGAGGAGCTGAAAAAAGAAAAGTCGGACGAGATAATTACCTTGTGCGAAAGGGCGCTGAAATACTATAAGCCCACTGATGACAATAACTTTACAAAACAGGTGCTTATCGGTCAGTACGTCTATTATCTGCACGATAAAGAAAAGGGTGAAAAGCTGGTCATGTCGCTGCCGAATGTATATTGCACCAGAGAGAGATTTTTAGCTGATCTGTACGAGGGTAAGGAAGCCCTGGCACGCAGGCAGTCGGCACTGCTTTGGAGCATGACACAGATGATGCACCGCCTGTTCTGGGAAATATCCCGTGATGATAGCTACACATATGAGCAGAAAATAGAGATACTGAAGGCAGATGATGCCATGACAGAGCTGATAACAGGCGGCAAACCAAACTTTTTCCATGGTAAATTATCAGTCAATGCGGCAACGCAGGCAGTGTTCTATTTAAAGCTCGGCGATAAGGAAAAGGCTCTCGATACGCTTGAAGCTGCATACGACCATGCCGACAGTTACGAAACTCGTCCCAGCGCAGAAAAATATGCGCCCTGCTGGCTGTCCGAGATGGACGACGATCAGATAAAAGTCCTCAAAATGGATACCAATACGAATTATGATACTATATATGATATCATCACAAAGCCCGAAAACAAATTCTGCGAGGTGTTTAACGGCAGCGAGCGTTTTGAAAGGCTTATGGAGAAGCTGAAAGAAAAGATAACTAAGTAACAGTTTGCGGCATACCTTTTTATGGGTATGCCGCACTTTTTATTAAATAATTTTTCTTTTTTCGGGGGTATTGAAAAGCTGATAAATATGTGGTATAATGTAGTTAGCTGTTACTAACAGGTTCTGCTGTATCAGGTTTTTTGCAGTTGTTTTATCTCAGTGTATGAAAATGCAAGAGAATGTCTGTAAGTTAGATATAACTAACTTTATATAGTAACAACAAATATCAGCGTTACACCGGCGATAAGCAAAAGAATTGCCGCAGACGCTGCTGTTTTAACAGATCAGATCGGAGGAAAACAATGGGACTTTTCAAAAAATATGTTAACCAGACAAGAAAGCCCGAGGGCACACTCGGCAAAATGATGATTAAGGGTATGAACTCGGGTCATGCAAAAATGGCAGACTGGGGGCTTTCACACCTTAAAAAGACACAGCCTGCCGATATAGCCGAGCTTGGCTGCGGCGGCGGAAGAAATGCGGGAGAGCTTCTAAAAAAATATCCCGAAGCTAAGGTTACGGCTATCGACTATTCGCCGTTGTCGGTGCAGCAGGCGGCAGAGTATAACAGAGAACTGATGGAGCAGGGGAGATGTGAGGTCAGACAGGGCGATGTTTCAGCTCTTGATCTTGAAAAGGAAAGCTTTGACCTTGCCACTGCCTTTGAGACGATATACTTCTGGGGAGATCTGGTGAAGTGCTTTACACAGGTCGCAGGTATTCTCAAAAAGGGCGGTATTTTTATGATCGTCAACGAGTCGGACGGCACAGATGCTGCAAGCCTGAAATTTGAGAAGATCATAGAGGGCATGAAGTGCTATACCGCTGAGGATATTGAAACGGCTCTGAAAGCGGCAGGCTTTTCGGCAGTCAAGGTCGATCATCATCAGTCAAAGCCGTGGCTGACAGTTATCGCGAAAAAGTGAGCAGGCTGCAATTACTTATCGGGAGGATTTTATGAGTTTTACAGATAATTTCGGAAATCCCAAAGGCATCATCGGCAGAATGATGCTTGTAACTATGGAGAGGGAGCATCTGCCAATGGCAAAGTGGGCGCTTGAAAAGCTTGAAATTCCGCAGGAGGGTTACATACTCGACATAGGCTGCGGCGGTGGCTATAACATAAAGCGTATGCTGCAAATGAGCGATAACGGCAGATTTATCGGGCTGGATATCTCTGAGGAAAGCGTAAGAAAGGCGAAAAAGATCAACAGCGGCGAGATCGGCAAAAGAGTAAAAATACTGCAAGGCAGCGCTGAAAATCTGCCCTGCAAGCCTGATAGTCTCAGCCTTGTAACGGCTTTTGAAACTGTGTTTTTCTGGAATGATGTAGATACGGCGTTTGCTAGTATTTATAATTGCCTTAAAAAAGGGGGCAGCTTTGCCGCAATAAACAATTACGGCGACCCCGATATCGACTGGGAAAAGAAAGTCCCGTGTATGACCAGGTATACGGCAGAAGAATTAAAAGAAAAAATGGAGCTTGCAGGATTTACTGATATCACCGCAGATAAGAAGGACAATTTATTTATGGTCTGCGGAAAAAAAGCGTAGAGCTGTAAAAAATATTTCATATGAACGTGAGGCGTTTGATACTATGGAAAAAATAAAGGTCTCAATGGGTGCAGTTCCCGAAACTATGCTTCAAACTATGTATGCACGGGCGAGAGAGACCCGGAAGCCCGATGGGGTCATTCAAGATGAAAAGGCAGTCGAGATCGTAAATAAGCTTGATTATGATTTTTCACTTGCCGACAAGGACGCACCTATGAGCAGCGGCGTTATTGCGCGCACTATCATTCTCGACAGGCTTGCGGAGAAATTTTTTGATAAGCATAAAAATGCAGTTGCGGTAAATATCGCCTGCGGTCTTGACACACGCTGCTATCGTAACGAGGGTAAGTATGCACGGTGGTATAACATTGATCTTCCCGATACGATAAATGTACGCAAACAGTTTCTGCAGGAGGAGGGCCCGACCATTTACCAGATAGCCGAGTCTGCAATGGACAGCGCATGGGCTGAAAGGGTAGAATACAACGGTGAACCCGTGCTAGTTATTATCGAGGGGTTGACTATGTACCTGAACGAGACAGACGTAAAGAGGATATTTGAGATAATAGATGCAAAATTCAGCCATGCTTATGTTCTGGTGGAGATAATGAACCCCTTTATGGCTGCACATATCAAGGAAAAGTCCATAGATAAAAGCAACGCAAAATTCACCTGGGGCATAAAAAACGGCAGGGAGCTTGAAAAGCTCATACCGCCGTTCAAGTATGTCAGAGACCATTCCCTTGCCGAGGGTATGGCTGAGTTTGTTTCGGTATATAAGGTGCTGTCGAAAATACCTGCGGTTTCTAATATCTCAAACAAAATAACGGTACTGAAAAAATGACGTTATGATAATAAGTGTATGTTTTACTTGCACCCTGTAAAGCTGTCAGAAAAAGCTTATCTGCTCATATTTTTCGGGGAACTCAGCGGTATAAGCAAAGCACTGCTCGGGGTCGTGTATTATACCGTATTTTTCACATATCTCGTGAAACCGCCCCATAAAGCGTGAGCTATTGTCGCTCACCACATCATAGGCATTGCCGTATTTCGCTATATACTGCCTGCTCAGCCCGGGGAAATGTCTGTCAAGCGCCTGATAATAGTATTCTCTGTTGCCCTCACGCAAGGTCATTCCGATGTTAAAGCATACTATCCCTTTCACTCCTGCGTCAAGGCAGTATTCCATAAGCCTGTCAAAATTATCATCGCTGTCGGTGAGAAACGGCAGCAGCGGTGTTAGCCATACAACGGTGGGTATACCGCGTTTTTGAAACTCTTTCAGGACTTCATACCGCCTGCTTGTGGGGCAGACGTTCGGTTCTGTTATCCTGCTCAGCTTATCGTCCGCATTCGTCAGCGACATTTGCAGAACGCTTTTGCCCTTGCGGTTGATACTGTCAAACAGATCAATGTCACGAAGCACACGGTCAGATTTTGTGATAACAGTGGCGCCGAACTCATATCTGTCTATGAGCTCAAGGCATTTTCTTGTCAGCATAAGCTTTTCCTCACAGGGCTGATAAGGGTCGCTCATGGAGCCTGTGCCTATCATGATCTTTTGCCGCCTGCGTTTCAGTATCTCTTCAAGAAGCTCGGGAGCATTGATCTTGACTTCTATATCCTCAAACCGGTGCTCAATATGATAACAGTTACTTCTGCTGTCACAGTAGATACAGCCGTGGGTGCAGCCGCGGTAGATGTTCATTCCGTTCCAGCGTGTCAGCAGCGATCTTGCCTTTACATAGTGCATATATCTCACTCATTTCAAGTTATTTTCAAATAATATCAGGCTTTACATCAATTATACCATAGTCAGGGTAATTATACAATAGCTTAAAACTGTATTTGTTTTCTATGATCACCTCCAGTTGACTTATTGGCTTTGATAGTGTATAATAATTGCGTAAGATAAAGCAGTAATTAGATCAAGATACATGGGATCATTACTGATCTTATGTATCTGATATCGGGAGTAAAAAATTATGCTGACAATAACAGATCACGGACAGACGGTCTACATCGTATATCCCCATGAGCTTGACGATCTGCACAAGAAGGTTGACAGCTTTACATGGTTCTCAAAGAAGCTTAGTCAGGGAAACCATACGATATGGTATGACAAGATACAATTTTACAAGCAATACGGCGGCGAGAACTTTTATCTTGGTTATTATTTCAACAAGGGCGTCGAGAATGATACGCCTCTTATTGTTGATATGTATAATTCAGGGAATGGATTTCAGAGAGTACAGTTTGAAAATGCTGCCTGTCAAAGCTGCAAAACGGTATTTTTTGTCGCTAATCCCACATACTTTGCTCTGTATCCCAATAACGATCTTGACATTAACGAATTGCAATACCCTCTGCTGAACTGCCCGAAATGCGGCGGAAAGCTCTCACGACCTGCAATTTGGGTGAAAAAGAGAGGGTGAAGATATGAAGGACTATACAGAGATAATAAACGGCGAGAGCAGGGAAGTCCCACTCTCGCCGTTATCTTTGCATAAAGACCGAGCATTTTTATTCTGTTTTTAGCCTGTTATACACAGTCAGGCGCATTGTTATGTAGCTGGCAAGTCCGCCGATGATGTTGGAGATCGGCTCGGCGATGAAAACGCCTTTAACTCCCAGCCCTGCACGGGGGAGTATCAGCATCAGAGGTATGACTATAATGACCTTTCTCAGCATTGAGAAGAAAATAGCGTGCTTTGCATCACCCAGCGCCTGAAAGGTGGACTGCCCTGCAAACTGGAAGGACATGAAAATAAATCCGAAGAAATATATCTTTATCGCTTCTACCCCCGGCTCGATCAGGGCAGCGTCGTTTGAGAAAATTCTGAACCAGAATGAGGGAAAAAGCACGATAAGCATCCATGCAGTGACTGTGTATGCAGCGCCTGCAAAGGTGTTAAAGCGTATCGACTGTCTGACTCTGTCATATCTTTTAGCTCCGTAGTTATAGCCCATAACAGGCTGCGCACCGTTTACCAGTCCGCTTATGGGGAGAAAGAAAACATCTCTTACAGAATTAAGCACCGTCATTATGCCCACGTAAATATCTCCGCCGAAGGACTGCAGCGTTGAATTGCAGGCAGCCTGAACAAAGCAGGCAGTGCCCTGCATAACAAAGTTTGAGGTACCAAGCTTGCAGATGCTCTTTGTGATATCGGGGGTTATGCGGATATTGGTTCTTCTCAGCGGCAGGGGAGCTTTTCTTATGAGAAAGCTGAGTATCCAGACCGCTGATACTATCTGGCTTATGACAGTGGCTATCGCCGCTCCCGATATGCCAAGCCTGAGCACAAATATAAAAATCGGGTCGAGTATGATATTGAGCACAGCACCGATAACTGTCGTCAGCATTCCTGTTTTTGGGAAGCCCTGGGCGCTTATATAGCTGTTGAGCCCCGTTGTGAGCATTGAAAAGACAGTGCCTGCCAGGTAGAAATTAAGATAATCAAAGGCATAGACATATGAGCTGTCGCTCGCCCCCAGCAGATAAAGTATAGGCTTGCAGAAAACATAGCCTGTTATGGTCAGAGCTACAGAGCTTATAAGCAGCAGCCCGCAGGAATTGCCCATTATACGCTCGGCTCTGCCGTTGTCGCCTGCACCGCTGGCTATGGAAAACAGCGGAACTCCGCCAACGCCGAACAGCGCTGCAAAGGCTACGATAAAGGTTATTATGGGAAAGGTCAGACCTACGCCTGTCAGCGCCATGCTGTCACCGCCGTCCATGTGACCTATGTAAATGCGGTCCACTATATTATAAAGTATCTGCACCAGCTGCGCCAGCATAAGGGGTATCGCCTGAGAAAGCGTTATCCGCCAGACTGCACCCTTTGAAAAATCTTCATTCGTCACACAGCAGCACCGCCGCTCCAATATCATATGCAGCCACCTTATGCCCGAACATCTCAAAAGGCTCTGGCTTTATCTCTCTGTTTTCCACCTTCCGAGCGCCCTCTATCAGCTTGGGGATAAGTGAAAACTCTACAGGGCAGCTGCCGTGGCAGGGGTAAATGCTCTTGATATCCCCCTCAAAGCTCAGCAGCCGTTTCAGGCTTAGTATATATGCGCTCAGCTCCCTCATGGGACCGAACATGAATATTTTGCCGTCCTGCACAGGGTCTCCGCTGAAAAGCATACCGCTGTATTTATCAAGCAGCGCAGTGCTCCCCGGTGTGTGCCCGGGCAGAGCAATAGCTTTAAGCTCTCTGCCGCCTATGTCGATTATATCACCGTCATAAACAGGTATTATCCTTTGGGAAGAGTGGGGCTTGCGGTAATTTACAAGCTCCGCAGGGTTCATCATTACCGTGTCAAATTCCTCATTGCTGCCCACGTGGTCGGGGTCTGCGTGGGTGTTAAAAAGCTTTATCGGCAGGTCAGTCACCTGCTGCGCCAGCTCACAGGCATTGTGTACCTGCATTCCGCTGTCGATAAGCAGGGCGTATTCAGTGCCTGTCAGCAGAAAGAACCTCACGCCCTTGTCCTCATATCTGTATGTAGTTTCATCTATTTTGATCCAGCTCATAGTGACCTCATTTCCTGTAAATAATCCTTTATCATCTGGAGCTCCTCAAGCATAATACAGTGCTTGAAGCTGTTGTTTATGACCTTATCAAAGCATTCCTCAAAGTCTATCCACAAAACGCCGTCCACCTCTGACTTCTGTAGAGTCATCGAGCTTTCGTCAGCGTCCTTCCATAGCACGAAAACCTTTGACACCTGGCGGTCGTGGAACTCCTTACCGAAGAAAACGTCATCACTGATTATAGTTCTCATGCCCAGCGGTATAAGCTCATTGGCATTTGCTGTCAGCCCCAGCTCCTCGGATAGCTCCCTTAGCGCCGAGGGAACGTAGTCCACTCCGGCTGGGATATGCCCTGCACTTGAAATATCATAGCACCCGGGGTAAGATGACTTGTGCTCAGCACGCTTTTGAAGCAGTATCTGCACCCTGCCCCCATGCTCCCTCAGCAGCCATAGATGGGCAGTTCTGTGCCTTATGCCCTTTAAATGGGCGGTCTCACGGTCAACAGTTTCGCCCACGGGCTTGCCATTTTCATCAACTATATCGAGAAACTCCATTTTCATCTTCCTTTTAATAAGATATTTTATGCGTTTATTATAACATGAAGCGCCTGCAAGCGGAGCTTTTGCTCCGGATTTCATGCGATAAGCATGGGTTCTGGATTAATTATACCACTTTTTGATCAAATAGTCAATTTTTGATTTTATTGAGAAATATACGTATTATTAAAATGCAGTTTGCGGTATCACAACTTTCTGACTGCAAGTATCATTATCAGGTTTAAATTGGTACAAACTGTAAATTATGACCTAAACGGGTAGATTTTTATTATAGTATGTGTTATAATAAAGCCAAAGCCCATGCAATCGCATGGACGGCGGAGCTAAAGCCCGCTTGCAGGCTTATCGCCTGCGTCTTTTCAATACGCAGCAAATACAAATGTATAGGAGGAATAACCATGAAAATACTTTTTATCGGCGGCACGGGAACTATCAGTATGGCAATAACAAGACTGCTGGCTGAGCAGGGGCATGAGCTCTATCTGCTCAACCGCGGCAGCAGAAAAATTGACCTGCCCGAGAATGTCAGAACTATTATTGCTGATATCGGTGACGAGCAGGGTACTGCCAAAAAGCTTGAAGGTATGGAGTTTGACTGCGTGGGTGAGTTTATAGGTTTTGTGCCTGAACAGCTCCAGCGTGATTTCAGGCTCTTTAAGGATAAGACCGGGCAGTTTATCTATATAAGCTCTGCTTCGGCTTATCAGAAGCCCCCCAAGGGATATGTTATAACCGAAAAAACGCCCCTTGAAAACCCCTACTGGGAATATTCACGCAACAAAAAAGCCTGCGAGGAATACCTTATGGAACGTTACCGCAGGGACGGCTTCCCTGTGACTATCGTGCGCCCCAGCCATACCTATGACGAGAGGAACGTGCCGCTGGGCGTTCACGGCAACGGCGGCAGCTGGCAGGTGGTAAAGCGCATAAAGGAGGGCAAACAGGTCATTATCCACGGTGACGGCAGCTCCCTCTGGACCATAACCCACAACAGCGATTTTGCAAAGGCATATGTGGGGCTTATCGGCAACCCCAAGGCTATTGGTGAGGCTTTCCATATAACCTCTGACGAAAGTGTAAGCTGGAACGAGATCTATAAGGCTATCGCTGACGCGCTGGGGGTTGAGTTAAAGCCTTATTACGTATCGTCGCAGACCCTTGCAGATATGAGTAATTATGATTTTATCGGCAGTCTTATCGGCGATAAGGCAAACTCAGTTCAGTTTGATAACTCCAAGATAAAGTCCCTTGTGCCTGATTTTAAGTGTGAGATCTCTGCACATGAGGGTATAGGCAGGACGGTGAGGTATATCCTCGACCACCCTGAGTATCAGAATGATGATGATGAGTTCGATAAGTGGTGCGACAGGGTGATAGCTGCGCTTGATAAGGCAAAGGAGGGCTTCTGATGGTTGAAGTAAAGGGACGCTGGGCGCTGATAACAGGCGCTGCAAGAGGTATTGGCAGGGGAGCTGCCCTGTTTTTGGCTGAAAGGGGCTGCAACCTTATTTTGCAGGGCAGGACTAAGGAGCACTGCGCAGCTGTGCTCAGTGAGGTAAAAGCTTTAGGAGTTGAAGCTTACGCTGTTGGTGCTGAATTTTCTGACATATCACAGGTGAAAGAAATGCTTGAAGAGATAGACTCTCTGGGAAAGCCTGTTGATATTATCCTCAATAATGCAGGTATCCAGATCGCCTATAGAAATGAGTATCTGAAAACTCCCCCATCTGATTATGAGGAGAGCTTCAGGATAAATACCATTGCACCCATGATGATAGTTTATCACTTTCTCCCTAAAATGGAGAAAAGGGGCTTTGGCAGGATAGTGAACACCACCAGCGGAATACGTCTTGAGCCTGAGTAGGCAGGTTATTCAGCCAGCAAGGCAGCTCTTGATAAGGTGACTATGGACTTGGCTGCCAAGTATGAGGGTACAGATATCTGTATCAATATCACAGACCCGGGCTGGTGCAGAACAGATCTTGGCGGTCCTGCTGCTCCCAATGCACCCGAAAGCTCTCTGCCGGGCGTGGTAGTCGGCGCATTTATTGATGATAAGAAGTCGGGCAGAAATTTCTCGGCAGGGAACTTCTACGGCATGACCCTTGAAGAAGCTGTGGCAAAGGCTGAGGATAACTTCCCCATATATACAGGCTCGGTGGCATTTGTTTAGATATTGCCCGGTGAGATAAACAATGCTGCGTAATTCCGACATATTTACATAATAATCAGAAAAATGCTTGACAAAATAAAATGAAGATGATAGAATAAAAAATGTAAATAAGCAACGGCGCTTCTCCTGCATTGGAGGGGCGCCGTTTTTTTATGAAAATAATTATGACAGGAGTGATATAAAATGAAACAGCATACACAGTTCACAAAGGCAGTGGGCAATGCAAGAGAGATAAACGAGCTTTTGCGCCGCTACGGCGTTAAGTTCGGCATATACAAAAACGGCGTTTTCAATGAACAGTTTTTCCCGTTTGACCCTATCCCCCGAGTTATTTCGGCAGAGGATTTCAAGCGTATGGAAAAGGGACTTGTTCAGCGTGTAAACGCATTGAATGAGTTCCTTTTTGATATTTACCACGATAAAAAGATAGTGCGTGACGGCATTATCCCCGAGGACTTTATCTACATATCATCGGGCTATCTTGCCGAGTTTGAGGGCATTGACCCTAAAAACAAGGTTTACAGCCACATCTCGGGAATTGACCTTGTGCAGGCAGAGGACGGGGAGTGGTACATACTGGAGGATAACCTGCGTATACCCTCGGGGGCTTCATATCCGCTTATCGCAAGGGATCTTACCCGTATTGCAGCACCACAGGCTTTTGAGGAAAACGCTGTGGTGGATAACCGCGGCTATGCAAAGCTTCTCACCGAAACTATGGAGTATGCAAACTGCGGCGGAGTCAGGGCGATACTTACTCCCGGGCGGTACAATGCGGCGTATTTTGAGCATTCATATCTTGCGGAGCATACAGGCTCGGTGCTGGTGCAGAATGACGAGCTTTTTGTTGAGGACAATATCCTCTACCACCGCACCTATTCGGGCGGCAAGACCAGGATAGGCGTACTTTACCGCCGTATAGCAGACGAATACCTTGACCCGCTGACCTTTCTGCCACAGTCGCTTATCGGCATACCAAATCTTATGGAAGCCTACCGAAGCGGCAATGTGGGTATAATAAATGCCCCGGGCAACGGTGTGGCTGACGACAAGGGCATATATTACTTCGTGCCGAAGATGATAAAATACTATCTAAGCGAGGAGCCTATCCTTAAAAATGCGCCGACCTATCTGCCCTTTTATGAAGAGGATATGAAGTATGTTATGGAGCATCTCGATACGCTGGTCATAAAGGACGTTGCCGAAGCAGGGGGCTACGGTGTGGTTTTCGGCAGAGATCTGACAAAGGAAAAGCTGGAGGAATTTTGCAGGACGATAATCGCAGAGCCAAGGCGCTTTATCGCACAGGAGGTCATTGATTTTCTTGACCTGCCGATACTTGATAACGGCGAAACAGTAATGCGCAAGGCAGACCTGAGAGCCTTTGTGCTTTCGGGAGAAAAAACAAAGGTCTGGGCATCGGGGCTCACCAGGTTTTCACGCAACCCGGACTCATTCGTGGTGAACTCATCTCAAGGAGGAGGATTTAAAGACACATGGGTACTATCTCGTTAGAACACAGCGACCGCCTTTACTGGCTGGGACGCTATACCGAAAGATTTTTTACGACCATAAAGGCGCTGGGACACCAGTTCGATAAAATGATCGGCACAGCCCACAGCTACACCGATTATCTTGACTGCTTCGGGCTGCCCGACATTTATTCTGACAACAGGGATTTTATACGCAGTCTGCTTTTTGATGAAAACAATGCTCATTCAGCGGCATACAGTCTTGAAAGAGCTTATGATAACGGCATAGTTCTGCGTGAAGAGATATCCACCGACTCGCTGTCATTTCTACAAATGGCAAAGGATACCCTTTCAAGGGCTGGACAGAGCGATAACGTCAGGCTGGCGCTGCTGCCGCTGGAGGATATTATCTACAGCTTCTGGGGCTGCGTCAACGAGCATATTTTTGATGACGAGATCAGGAATATCATCTATATCGGAAAGACAGTGGAACGGCTCGACCTTTATATGCGGCTGAAATACCCTTTTGCCATTGTGGAGAAGGAGTTTATCAGGCTTATGAAAAACCTGAACCGTGTGCCGAAGGACACGCCCTACCGCTACAATACGAAATATCTCTCCGATCTGGTGGAGATACTCGGCACAGAGGAGGACTACAGGAGCGGTGCCGACAGGGCGATAGACAGCCTGGGGCATTTGTTTGAAACTGCGGAGGTGTTTGTATGAAGCGTGTGAACTTTTATTATTCAACCAAGCTGACCTTTGACGATTATGTTCACGATCACAGCTTTGCTCTGCGCATTATCCCCTCTGAGACCGACACACAGCATATACTGTCATGCAGCCTGAATATCTCGCCCCATGTCTCAACCCGACAGACTGTTGACGCCTTTGGTAACAATGTCACGGCAGGCTATATGAGGGAGGACCACCGTTTTCTTGATTTTGAGATAA
>CALCRR010000235.1 GCA_937894495.1 uncultured Ruminococcus sp.
CCTTTTTTCATAACCCTATTGGTGCCTTTCGCAGAAAGGCGGATTATAAAAATGACATTTGCAGAGAGATTTCTTGAACGGCTGGAGGATATGCTGCCCAACCTGCTGGGGGCGCTGATAATAGTCATCGCAGGGCATATCGTCAGCCGCATAACCCTTAAAATAATGGGCAAGGGGCTTAATATGAAGCACGTTGACCCCACCATACACAAGTTCCTTATGTCAATGGTCAGGGTGACTATAACCGTGCTGGTGGCAGTTATGGCGCTGTCGGCGCTGAAAGTCCCCATGTCCTCAATAATAGCGGCAATAGGCACGGCAGGTCTTGCCATAGGTCTGGCACTGCAGGACAGCCTTTCAAACATGGCAGGGGGCTTTGTCATACTGTTCTCAAAGCCCTTTAAATGCGGCGATTATATACAGGTAGGCTCTGACGAGGGCATTGTCGATATGATATCCATGCTTTATACCAGGCTGCTCACCATCGACAACCGTGCGGTGTGCATACCAAACAGCTCGGTGGCTAAGTCGACCGTCATAAATATCACCGCTGAGGAGCAGCGCCGTCTGGAGCTCAAATTCTCCATAAGCTACTCTGATGACCACAATAAGGCTATGAGCATTATCCGTGAGGTACTTGCCAAAGACGACCGCATTCTCCACACTCCCGATGAGCCCCTTATCGCCATGTGGGAGCACGGCAGCAGCGCCATAGTGCTGCTTATGAGGGCGTGGGTGAGCACCCCTCAATACTGGGCGGTGCGCTTTGATCTGCTAAAAAAGGTCAAGGAGGCCTTTGACGAAAACGGCATAACCATACCCTTTGACCAGCTGGAGATCAGCATGAGGCAGGATAAGTGAAAATGCAGGCAGAATAATATGCGGATATACCATAAAATAAGCATTGCTTCTTCTGCGCCGAAAGGAACAGGATAACATGAAAAAAGCCTTGAAGATCACAGGGAAAATATTGCTTTGGCTGCTGATACTTATAGTGGTCTTTCTTATCATTATGACCATTATAAATCAGATGCTGCTGAAAAAGGACAGGAAAGACCTGAAAGACCACATCGGGCAGATGGTGGAGATAGACGGCAGTGAGATGTGTGTTTACACCGAGGGTGAGGGCGATCACACGCTGGTTTTTATGTCGGGCTCGGGAACAGCTTCGCCTATATATGATTTCAAGACCATCTGTTCACGGCTTTCAGACGATAACAGGGTGGTGGTCATTGAGAAATTCGGCTACGGTTTCAGCGATATCGTTGACGGCGAGCGTGATTTTGATACCATACTCCGCCAGGACAGAGAAGCGCTGGAAAAGCTGGGTATAGAAGGACCTTTCATACTCTGCCCCCACTCAATGTCAGGACTTGAAGCACTTATGTGGGCGCAGGAATATCCCGATGAGGTAGAAGCCATTGTGGGGCTCGATATGGCTGTCCCCGAGGCATATGATGTGATAAATGACGCAAGCCCCAATTCAGATAAGCTGGCATCTGTCATCATGCAGGCAGTGCGTGAATGCGGTATTTTCAGGCTGATGGGCGATGATTTTCTCATAAACAGGGGAGAGCTCACAGATGACGAGATCGCTGTCTACAGAAAGATCATATACACAAAAGCCGCAAACGATAATATGCTGAGCGAGGGTCTGTACACAGCTAAAGCCTGTGAGGAGATACGCAGCAAGGATATGCCCGAAACGCCTATGCTGCTGTTCGTATCCGACGGCTCAGGCGGAACAGGTATGGACACTGAGACCTGGAGAGGTTTTACAGAGAAATTTGCCGAAAGCATTGCAAACGAAAGGATAGTGGAGCTCGACTGCGGACATTATGTGCATGACTTTGAGTATGAGCGGATAAGCAAGGATATAAAGGAGTTTATCAAACGACCGGACAGCTCAGCCGAATGACCGTAAGACCAGCCCTTGAAAAGCTTTGCGATGGGCTGCAATAAACCAGATAAAGGAGTAAAAAACAATGACAAGTGAAGCTGCGCTCAGGCGCATAATAAAGATAATGTCGGTGCTTTTGTGTACAGCGCTGGGGGTGCTGGCGATATTCGGGGGGCTTTATCTTAAAAAGAACAGCTCGAAGGACTCGCCGAAGAAGGTATCAAAGGACAGCAGCTCAAAAATCAGCGCCATTACCACCGACGCCGATGATGTGACCACCGACGCTGAGGACTCTCAGCCGCAGGAGCCTGCACCCGAGCCCGAACCCGAGCCTGAGCCTGTTGACCCCGTCGAAGCACGTATCTCACAAATGAGCCTGCACGAAAAGGTCTGCCAGCTGTTTATAGTTACCCCCGAGGAGCTGGCTGGAGATAAAAGCAAGACCCTGACCACCGCAGGGCTGGAGACCAAGCTAGCCCTTGCGGAGACCCCTGTGGGCGGTATCATCTATTTTTCGGACAACCTGCAAAATGTTGACCAGACCGAGAAAATGCTCACCCAGACCAAGGATTTTGCCAAGGAGCTGGGTATGCCGAGGCTTTTCATAAGCGTTGACGAGGAGGGCGGCACTGTGGCAAGGTGCGCCGAAATGCTGGGGCTCACCCAGTTTGCAGATATGTATTACTACCGTGACGAGGGTGAGGAGACCGCCTACGACAACGCCTTTACCATAGGCACATACCTGACCGAGCTGGGCTTTGATCTGGATTTTGCACCTGTGGCTGACACCTGGTCGAACTACTTCAACACAGTCATCGGCACAAGAGCCTACAGCGACGATTTTGAGCAGTCTGCCCGGCTGGTGGCTTCGGCAGTAAAGGGCTTTAAGGACAGCGGCGTTGCCTGCACCCTGAAGCACTTCCCCGGGCACGGCGATACCAATGACGACTCCCACCTGGGCAGCGTTTACTCATACAAGAGCCTTGAGGAGCTTGAAGAGCAGGAGTATCTCGCCTTTGAGAGCGGCATTGCGGCAGGTGCGGATATGGTAATGGTGGGTCACATAACTATGGAGGGCGTTGACGAACAGCCTGCGTCCCTTTCGCCCGTTATGGTAACTGAGCAGCTACGTGAAAACCTGGGCTTTAACGGAGTTATCATAACCGACTCGCTGGAAATGGGCGCCATAGCCGATAACTACCCCGACGGCGAGGCTGCGCTGCTGGCATTCAAGGCAGGCTGCGATATGCTGCTTATGCCCGAGGACCTGAACAAAGCTGTGAGCTCAATTGAAAAGGCTGTAGAGTCGGGCGACATAAAGGAAGAGCGCATAGACGAGAGCCTGAGAAGGATCTTTGCCCTCAAAGGATTATCTTAGGGGCTAAGCCCCTTTTCTTCCCCCACCTATGCATCTAGAAGCAAGAAGCAAGAGGCAAGAAGCAAGAGTCCTCTTTTTAGACTTTGTGAGGTTAGAAAATTTCTTGCCTCTTGCTTCTTGCCTCTAGTAGCTGGGGGCGCTTTCGTGACCTCTAGTATTTTGTGACGCTGCGCGAACCTTGGTAAATTGTGTATTTGTGTGATTTACCGAATAACTTGATAAAACGGTTTTCTAGCCACTAGCCCTCTGACGACTAGCGACTAGCATTCTTACCTCTTACTTCTTACATCTTACCTCTAAAAGCGCCTAACAGCGGTGTTACGCAAAGTAACATCGCTGTTTCATCTGCTCCCTTGAATGTTACAGCCTGCTTTGGTAGAATATTCTCAGAAAGCAGAACGCTTTCGCAATGCATAAGCGGCAGGGTCTGCTCGGGAGGTCAACAGAGGCAAAGACCAAGGTACCCCTGCGGCGAATTTAAAAATCTGTATGGGAGGTCATCATTATGACATTAGGTGAAAAGCTTAAAGACGCAAGGAAAAAGACAGGGCTGTCTCAGGAACAGCTGGCAGAAAAGCTCAGCGTATCACGCTCGGCAGTGGCAAAGTGGGAGACTGACAAGGGGCTGCCCGACATCGCCAACCTGAAAGCTATATCAGAGCTTCTCAGCGTGAGCGTTGATTACCTTTTAGACGACGGCGAAGGCAAGGCTCTTACCGAGCTGAGAGAGCCGATAGAGCTTTCACAGTACCGCAAGGGCGGCAAGGCACGCAGCGCCAAAGATGCCTGCTGCGCCGCAAAATATCCCGAAGCTGACTGCATTTATGCCCTGGTCAGACAAAAGGCTCTCAGCAAGGCTGAGATGGTGCTCGACTTTATCGTGCAGCCGGGGATATTTGATATGGCAGACAGCTTTGCCAACAAGGATGCCTATTATCTGGTGGAGCAAAAGGGCAGGCAGTTTTTTGTGAGCGTCAGTGAGGATTTTATAACATCAAGAGAGCTGCCCGGAAGTATCACCGACAATAAATTCGTGATAGGTCAGTACCGCTTTAAAAATGCATATACTTTATAATGGCAGCTCCCCCGTGGGCAGATACGCCAAAAATTAATCAACCGTGAATAATTTTCGGTATGCGGTATAATAATTTAAAGGGAGACAAAAAACCTCACAGCTGAAAAAGTGCGTGTATGCGCATTATCGTGTTAGCCGCGGCTTACAAATGCAATTTGTATTTTCTGCCGGCAGGCAGGATAACATAAATAATGTGTGAATAAACACAAAATATCTATTCAAAAAGCAAGAAATTTTTAGGTAAGTCTACAAAGATTAGCTCAAAAGCCCGAAAACAGGGCATTTTGAATTGACAAAGCGGTCGGTATGAGTTATAATATCATCATAAAATAAACCCCAAAACAGCAGCGAGGAAAGGCTGCTGACATGAAGGAAAAATAAAAACGGAGGTAGTTAAAATGAAAAAGGCTGAACTGCTTGCTGCTATCGCTGAAAAGAACGGCAGCACAAAGAAAAGCGCTGAAGCAGCTCTTGACGCTGTTATAAGCACAATAACAGAAGCTCTTGAAAAGGGCGATAAGGTTGCGATCCCCGGCTTCGGTACATTCGAGGTAAGAGACCGTGCAGCTAAGGAGTCTATCAATCCTGCAACTAAGGAGCCTGTACACGTTCCTGCAAAGAAGGTCCCTGCATTCAAGGCAGCTAAGGCTCTTAAAGAGGCAGTAGACAAGAAATAATCTGAGAAAAGGAGATATTATCATGCCAAAAGCAAAGAAGGCTGCAGAGGTTGCAGCAGAGGTTAAGGAAGAAGCTAAGGTAGTAGCTGAGAAGGCTGCTGATACAGCTAAGAAGACAGCTACAAAGGCTAAGAAAACAGCTGAGAAGGCTGCTGACACAGCCAAGAAGACAGCTTCAAAGGCTAAGGCTACAGCTGCTAAGGCTGTTGAGAAGGACAGCGTAGTTATCGAGTATGCTGACAAGCAGGTCGATATCGCTGCTGTTGTTGAGGCTGCAAAGGCTGACTACAAGGCAAAGGGCCACAGAGCTCCCAAGGCTGTTACTGTTTATGTTAAGCCTGAGGAGGGCGTTGCTTACTACACTGTAGCAGGCAAGGGCTCAGACGACCAGAAGGTAACACTGTAAGCGCAGCCGCTTGACGTGGTACGATAGTTCAGGCACTTTTGTCGGGAAACTGACAAAAGTGCCTTTTGTTTTTCTTTATTGAGATGGCTGCTGATCGCTAGTCGTTAGAGTGCTAGGGGCTTTTAGAGGTAAGATGTAAGAAGTAAGAGGTAAGAAAATGGTTTACAAAATTATGTGGTAAACCGCACAAATGTAAAGTTTTGGAAATCTCCACACAGTTATAGTGGGGCGAAATGAAATTTAATCAAAATTACCTACA
>CALCRR010000236.1 GCA_937894495.1 uncultured Ruminococcus sp.
TCTTTCCCTTATTATAAACTCTTTATCTTGAATTGTCAAGGAAAAGGAGATTTGCGACTTCCCTTTTTTAACTTAAATTTGTTTTGCGAGTTAACTAAATGCTATCGTTGTTGTTTCCTTTAATTCTTCTTATGATTTTCCTTCTTTTGTTTTAATGGAGGGTCCGGAGGCGAAATGGGCCTCTGGGGTCTACCACAATTTGTGTTTAATATTCTTACATGATTTTTGGGGCAAAATTGCGCCCAATGCTTAAAATTATTGAGTTTTACACTGACATTTTTTTGCCCTAAAACGGGGACAGAGGGAGTGCCCAATGACATAGTGGTTTTTTACTGTTTTGGGGCATTCAAAACTCCCCTTTTTCTAAAACCGCGTAAATAGGCGCTTTTGAAAATTCGAGATATTGCCGAATGGTTATCAAATGGTTATTAAACTGTTAAATCCCCAAAAATGACCTTTGGAGAATAGTTTTGGGGAAAATCCATAAAATATCTTGCCTTTTTTAATAGTTGAGTAACATTTCGAGATTTGGCGAATCTTATTGAAACACTATGCAGGTGTGGCTTTATAAGAATTTTACTTATTGAGATATAAAAATATTCGGATTTGGGGATTTCAATAGACTGTCAACGCTTTATATATACTTACTTAATATTTATAACGACGTTTTTGGGGATTTTAGAAAATATCTTATCTTTGATAATAGTTTGATAATTTTTTGAATTTGCAAAAATATCGGGAAATGACCTAAACACGACTTATAGTTCAAATCTGCCTAAAAATCAACTTAACTAATTATTCATAAAGCCCGTTTTTGGGGATTTCAATACTTTGTCTGCAATATAGCAAAGAAATTGTAATATTTAAGAGCTTAAAAATGAGATATTAAACTGATTTTAGTGGTCATTTTCTATCAAATTAAACTGATGATAAGGAGAGTTTACTATGGAAATCGATTCGATTCATTTGATACCAGCTGATAGCTTCAATAAGAACGACCTAAAATACCTTTATGGAACAGGAAAAACCAAAAGGACTGAGATCTTGTATCATAAGAGGGTCGTTAAGGAATATTGTGATGGAGTGATGACTCCTATCGGTGACATTGAGTTCAGCGTTTGGAGTGAAGCAGTTCTTAGCGTCGTAGAGAGCTGCCGTGAGACCGAGCTGTTTAATGCGCTGCGTGTATTCTATAGTAAAAGTGAGTTACCTTGTATGCGTATAGATGTTGAATTCTGGGCGATGGTGAATTATGTTTCTGAACTTTATAATAATGCCGAGTGGGTCGGATATGCAGGATATCGCTTAAAACATCGAGCTTGGTTACAAGCCTGACCTTTAGCGTACCTTCAAGACTCTCGTCGGTCTCTCGTCTCTGGAGTTCATTGAGTGTAGCATAGAGCATTGCTTCTATCTGTACCTTTGGCAGCATAACTTATCCTCCTATCTTATGACCTTGAAACTGTATGCACCCATACTCAGGTTCTCAGCAAACAAATTGTACGCAGCATTACAGGCAGTCTCATAAGTCTCGAATCCCTCATAGTATCTGGCGTTGCCGTTTGAAAATATGATCTTTACCTTATACATAGTCAGTTCTCCTTTATGATCTCAAACTCTTCCGGCAGTCTCTTCTTGGAGCAGTAGCATCCGCTGGCGGCTTCATACCACCATGCGGTTTTGAATTGATAAGCCGGTGCTCTCTTTTCGAGAATGATCTCTTTGCCGTTTCGGTCTGTGAACTTGATCTTGGTGCCAATAGGCAGCTTTGCGGGATTATTGGGTGAATTCTTCCTCTTGGCATAAGCCCTGCATCTGTCCCGCCACGAATTTGCCCATTCCGAATCTGTGGGTGTGAGAAGATCAATAATACCTATCGGGCAATGATCCTCGCATGGACCGCTTTCCTCGCTGATCTCCTTGTAAGTGAAGTTGAAATAGTCCTTGTGATCAACAGTAGTCAGAAAGACCACGCCGAACACTTCCCTTTCTGACTCAGGAATGTCCACGAGATTCTCCGGAGTATGCTCCTTCCCTTCCGGCCATTCCCGGCAGATCTGGATTGCTGCATAGTAAACGCTGCCGACAACAGCAGATTTAAGAACTCTGAATCTTCCGTAGTCATGTGACCAGTAAGAATCGCATTCTGCCTTAACATCGACGACTTGTCTGCCATTGCGGGACTTGTAGTATGTTGCGTGTGTTCCTGTCCATCCCATATGTGTTTCCTCCTAAAAAATAAAAGTGATCGAGTTTATGTGACTCCAGTCATCAAAACATAGATCCTAATGGTATTATAGAGGAAAAGTGATGGCATCAAAAAAAAGACAGCCTCATCGAAATGAGACTGTCTATGACAGGATCGTGTTATTCAGTTATTATACGTTTTGCAATAATATCTTTATACTCTTCGTGTTTGCTGTCATAGTCAATGCGGAAATAATCCAAGATTTTTTTTGTAGTGTCCTGGGCAGCTAAGAAAACATTGATAAGTCTTTCATCGAAATTGTTCCTATGCCATTCTTCTAAACCCATATAATAGAACACCTTGGAAAACTCGTCAATAAAAAACGGAACGATATTGTTTTGCAGGCACTGCTTAAACATTATCAGCCTGCCTGTTCTTCCATTTCCATCATAAAATGGGTGGATCTTCTCATACTCAGCATGAAATGCAGCTATCTCATACAAGCCAAGCTGTGAGCTGCCATACTTTTCTGTAAGCCTTTTGATCTCATCAGATACTCTCTCCGGCTCTGTAGTCTGCTGAAAGCCAACTTCATTTGGGTATTTCTTATAGTCACCGACCACAACATCAACATCGTCATACAATATGCCTGATTTTAGCATACCATGAAGTGTTTTGATATAATCCTCGGTCAATGGTTCATTAACTGTGTCCAGGATAAAGTCGAAACATTTGAAATGGTTTATAGTCTCAATGATATCGTTAACTTTTATAACGGCTTCACTGTGTTCAGTATCTATCGTTTTAGTTTCAAAAATATATCTGGTCTGGTCATGAGTCAGCCGGCTGCCCTCAATATGATTGGAATTGTATGCAAAATCGATCTGAAACCTATGATAGATGCCGTTCTTGTTTTTATTCTTTTTTTCAGATAAAAGAGTTTCTAACAATGTTCTCATAATATGACCTCTCGCTAGTTCTTTTATATTATTATATCATATCTATTCTTTGCAGTCAACACTAAACTCATAATTATTATTGAGTTGTTTCACCTATTTGCCATAGCATTATTCTTCTCAATTTTTGTTCGACATGATGTTATTTAGATACCGTGAGGTCTGTTCCACAAACTTGCTGTGGCTTTCTTCTGCTCTCTTTTCAGCCCTTTCATTCTTCTGGTCGAAGTAGATTATTATCAGGCAGATGAGAGTAACAAACCCGAACACTACCCACCAGACAGCGGTGTTCTTAAGCATTGCTATCCACATGGATATGTGTTTCCTCTCTTAACAACTTCAAATCTATCCACCTCGACATTCAGAGCCAGTGTTCTGCCGTTGTCCCAGTCCATATGCAGCTGACCTATCCCGTCGATCAATCGAACCGTTCCAAGAGTCCCGTCCGGTACGGGGTGAAATGGATCGTCCATATTAATAAGCCGTATTCTTGTGCCTGGTGGATATTTTTCTTTTATGCTATCCACCATTTTTCTCCCATTGTTCATAGAATTCCTTCTTTCATCGTATATTCAGCTTTTATACTCCAGTTATCGGTGCATAAGGCTAATTGTATTATAGTTGAAAAGAGCAAAATACAAAAGCAGCCTCCGGAAAGAAGCTGTTTTGATGGATCAATTATCGTAATATAGTGTAATAGACTGCTCGGTGTTCTTGTTTCTGAATAGAACACTGTCTGAAAATACCTTGATGACTAGCCACTCAGACCAGTCGTAGCCGTTTGACTTCAACAGACCCTTTTGAAGCCTGTTTGGATTGTGTCCTTTGATCATTATATGACCTCCGATGATGATTTTGGAGCCTTGCTCCTTATACTATTATATATGATAATTGTTCCAAAAGAAAAGAGCCCACCGCAGTGAGCTCTTGATCAATATATTATGTTTTGTTCTTTGATAATTTGAAAGCCGCCCCATCTGTTTCTTAATAGATCTGCTTATGTATTCTCATATTTCTCCATAAATTGATTCCACTGTACCCCTTCTTCATCGCTTAATATCGAAAGATAAGGGTAGATCATATTTTTCAGCTTTGCTTTTACTATCTCCTTTGCGGTCTCCTCATCAGAAAAAACGAAGCAAAAGCTTCCGAAGTCATTTACGATATATGGAGATAATTCTGTGTCCGTTTCCTTTGCCATTGGGTTATGTTCGCTGTCCGGAGCGGGGATAGTCTTCTTCATTCCATGCTTAGATCTATGTTCAAACAGAACATAATATTTTACAGGTTCTTCCGTATGTATCCGGCCGTCATTATCAATAGGGTGCTGATATTTGATGGTGTATTTGATAAAATCCCACTCTTTTCTGTTCGGAAGCCAAAAGAATGTGTAAATGCCTTCTTTCCCGCATCTCGGATTATTGTTGGGATAATAATCATGCCACTGCATACTGCCCTCTGACAGCCTGTAGCATTCTTTCAATTTTTCCAGTAATTCACTCATAGTATTCTACCTATCTGATTTCATATCATTTTCACTTCTCGGAGGATGTTTTACTCCGTTCCGCCCTTTTTCCTGATATTGCCGACTCTAAGGCCATCCGTAATACCTGTGACTATCACACGGTCACCCTTATTAAAGTACTTCACTATATAATCTGCAGCATTCCGCCAGGCTGTGCAGTTAATGAAATCTTCCTTACCACCCCTGTTGATACCCAAGGTAAAACGGGCAAGCGAAACCCCTGTAGGAGTTGATCGTAATTCCACATCAGTTTTCATCACACCCTCGATATTCATCTCGCTTGTGAGCCTTTTATCCGTACTCATCTGCACCGTAATCTCCTTCTTGGCATCAGACAGTTCACGGCGGAGTTTATCATTTTCTTTATCCTTATATTCTATGATGCTTTTCAGTGCTTCGATATATTCCCATGTGGCTTCGAGGTTCATTTTCTCACGGAACTGTTCCTTACTTTCAGCATCCATCTTCCGGAATGACGGTATCTGCATAAGGGTGTTGTATGCGGATTTTACAACTGTCCTGTCACCCTCAGCCGCAACCACAACATAATCCGACACACCGACCGATTCAAAGCGTTCAGGTTCCTCTGCTCCGCCCCCGAACAGGGCTTCCATTCTTCTGTCATATTCATCCGCTTCATCATCACTTAAAGGTGTTGTAAAAGTTATTTTATCCATAGTAATTCTTTTCTCCTTCGATATTTTGCCATTGTTGTCATGCTAGTTCTGTATCGACCAAAGTAAAATCAGGGTTAAGACGAACAATGATGCTATAGCCGGAAAACAGATCATCAGCCTTGCACCAGAGTTTAAGAGTACCGTCTTTACGTGGTTCTATTCCCTGAAGCATGATGCTTTCCATAAAAGAATCCCTGTCGATCGGCTGTTCACGTTCAGCAAGCCACTCATTGTTTTTCAGGTCAAGCAGTTCGTTAGCAGCATAGTATCTCGCCGTAGCCTGCATATAGCTCTTTGTGATAAGCTCGCAGAAATCTTCCGCACTCCACATTTTCACATGGTCGCTCGCCTTTTCCCCATTTTGGAACGCTTTGATAACATTTGTAATGGAAAAAGCATGTTCTATTACAAATGTGCGCTCTCCGTTGCCGACCTTGGCATTAATGAACGTAAACTGTCTATCATCTGCTCCGACCATTCCGGAGGTCACATCAAAGGTCCTGCCGTAGCGTGTGATGTAAATATGATCATCACTGACGCTGCATGAAAATTTTCTGTTCTCCAAAATAAGCTCCATCATAATTTCCCTTCATTTTTATATCTTGATTTGATCATATTATTTGTCGAATATAATGACCTATTTATGTATTTCAAAGTTATTCAGGATATTGTTCATTTCTTCAAGCACGTCATCAAACTCCTGTTCAAACTGCAAAAGCTCGATAGTCACGACCTTGCGGTCATCGACAATAATATAGTAATACCTTTTGTATTCGGGTACAGCAGCATATTCTTCTGTGAGTACCGAGCACGCGCTAATAACAGTATATCCGTTTATTTCTTCAGTTTTAAGGTCGGTCATTTCCTGATCATACAGCGTTGCAGCTTCTTCGGCTCTGTAAAGAATATCGCTTTCAAGCGTACCGCCGATATACACAGGGTCCGAGCTGTAACCCATCCAATCTCCGCCCAGAATGGTTATTTGATAACCCCTGTTGTCATCATTGTCAACAAGGATCCGTTCTCTGCTTGAGCCTTGCCTGTCTTTTTCGACCCACATTTCTTCGTCATAATAAAGTATATAATTTGAGCTGTCACCAAGATCATAAACCATATAGCCCATTCCATCGTGAGGGTCTGTAGGTGTTTCCTGAACAGTTTCCAACGTTGTATCGGGAGCATCGGTCTCAGGCAGCGTTGTTGTAATTGTAGTTTCCGTAACAGGTGCTTCCGATGACTCTTCTGCTATCGGTTCGGTGACCTCTGTCGGTGTGCTGCTTTCCTCGACCTGAACGGGTGCTTTGACCTCTAAAGGCTCTTTGTCCTTGCTGCTGTTTACGGCTATTGCAATACCGCCGCCAATAACTCCAAGTGCGAGTACTCCTGCGATAATTTTTCCTGTGATCGCATTTTTCATTTTACTTCCTCCTGCATTTTTAAGTATTGTATTCGCAGGGGCAGAAGCAGCCTTTGGCAGATGCAGCGGTATGTCGGGTACGCTGATCTGCTTCGCTTCGGTGCGGAATATTCTTGTAAGGACAGGTATCGGCATAATAGCGTGCAGCCTGTCATCGTGTTCTTTTTCGTAGATAAGCACCGCCTCCCTTATCTTTTCTCTGGCGGCGCAAAGGCGGTATTTAACAGTATTCTCGGGGCAGGACATCTCATCTGCTATCTGCGATACTGTAAGCTGATTGTAATAGTAAAGTATCACAGTCTGCCGCTGGACATCGCTGAGTTCGGTCTCGATGATATGCATTATTATCCTTCGTCTTTCCATATCGGTGACATAGTCCTCGGGGATAAATTCCTCATCGGCAAATTCGATACCTTCTTCGAGCTTTTCATCAAGAGAGCCTAAAGCTTTTCCATGGAAAAACTCCTTGCACTTGTTAGCTGCAATACCGTTTATCCATTTGAGGAAATTTGCCCCGTCATCAAGAGAGTTAAGCTTCTGATAAGCCGTTATGTAGGTGTTCTGCACAGCGTCCTTTGCATCGTCCTCGCTGTTCAGCATCTTCGAGCAGATAAAGTACACCGAGCGTTTTGAAGCATTGTAGAGTTCCTCAAAAGCAGTGCCGTCACCCTTGATCGCCTTTGCGGTAAGCTCCCGCCATTTTTCATCAGTCATAGTATTCTTCCTTTCGTTATCCGACATTTGCTTTTTGGCTTTCAGCCCTGCATAACAGTATGAAAGCAGAGGGCGGTTTGGTTGGATAATTTGAGAAAATTTTTGCTTTCTCTTTTATGCACAAAATATCTTATTGAAATTTGTCGTAATTATCTAAATGCCATTGTTTTTAGAAGTCGCTTTTCTGAATTATTATACCATATAATTCTTTTATATTCAATACTGGTAAAAAAAAGAGCCCACCGTGGTGAGCTCTTAAAAAAGTGATTATAGATCTCATAATTCTCCTAACTGTTCCTGATATTCATAGCTAACTGGACTACAGCTGCTTCATCCAGATCAAAGCCAAGACTTTTACCGATTATTCCCCTATCGTCGTTCTCATCTCTGAACGTAAGCTCGTAGACTTCCCAGTTATCAGGATAACCTGAGGAGCGCTGTGTGCCTTCTGCCCACTTTGTTACATATAGTCCCGTGTTATTCCTGATTCTGAACCTGTAATCAAATCCGCAACCGCAATAATGATAGTCAGCGTGGAGACACTCCCCTATCAGTCTTGTCGTCTCGATCCTTAACGTGGTTGCTCCGTATCCGTACATAGTGTTTCCTCCTAAAATTGTATTTTGATCTAATTCTGACTCCAGTCATCAAAAAAGATCTTAATACTATTATAATTGATATCTTGCATAAACAAAAAAAGAGCCCACCGCAGTGAGCTCTTCGCACAAATTACTGTCTTATTATCATTCTGTATCTCTCAAAAATAAGCTTTGTCACATATTCCTTGTCAACGTCAAGGTCGATCGAAGCCGCAATCTCGTCAAGCGTTTCCTTGCTTATCTCAGGAATAAATTCAGAAAACTCCTGATGCTCGGCGATCACCTCATTAAATAAGTTTATCAATAGGTCATTATCGCTTGGCATTTTAGGATATCCTCTTGAAACAAGTGCCATGTTATGGTCAAAGCAGGGTGCTGCTCCGATGATCTTACCAGTATCGGGCTCCCTCAGAAGTCCGAAATTAGCTGTGTGTCTGTCAGGATTCAAACAAATCGTATCCAGAAAGATCATCTGGATATAGTCCTTGATAGCATCGGGACACAGAGTTTCCAGAGTTCTGATAACGTCCTCATAGTCTTCATTATCTCCCATAAAGGTGAATGCAGGTTCAAAAATGACTGTTCCAGCGTCGGTGAAGTCTTTTGAGATAACGCAGTCCTCGCCAAGGGTATACTCTGCCATGTTCATTCCAAGCATTTTTCCGAGTTTGAAGATAAAGACCTCTGAAAACTGTTCTTCCTTGTTGGCCTGCTTATACATCTGCCATTTGCCGTCGATGAGCTTCCAGCATTTCTCGAAGCTTCCGACATTGGTAAGCTCTGGAGTACGGCTGTTCTTGTGATTTGCGGCATTGTTAAAGCTGTCATAGGTTCCTTTAAGAGCCAGTTCGGAAAAATAATCGTCGCTGAAACGAACATCATCGTAGGTTAGATCACTGTCAAGCGGTTTTATCCAGTAGGTGTCAGTGATAGTAGCGGCGTTAACGTTCAGTACCGTAGAGATGTCATCACGCTCCCTGAGCCTCAATGCCTTTTTCAGCAGCCTTGAATTGGCTCTGTGGGAGTCGATCGCTCTGGTTTCAAGCCAGAGGTCAACACTATGGACCCTTTTCAGAAACAAAGGCAGCAGTGCATCATTTATAATAGTCAGTTCACCGTTTTCCCATTTGGCTGTAATTTCGTCTTTGGACATGATATAGCAGTCTGCCAGGTTCATAGTCTATCCTCCTCCCTCGCATATTTTGCTATGCTCCTATTTTACCATAAAAAAGGTCCATAGTCAATAATTTTTCAAAGTTTTCTCCCACATATCGGACAGAACTCAATAAGAAAAGCTGCTCTGGTGGGAACATTTTTCAGACTGCATTCAGCATTATTCGGGCAAGGGACGCATTCTGTTTCAAGTGTCCTCACCTGACCTGATTCACCTGTGTTGATGAATATCTTTGTTTCCGTAGTCTCGCCGATCATGACCTTACCGCCTTTACAGAAGCTGCATGGATCAGAGGGATTGTTCATAGCATCAGTATTCTGAGCTTCCAGTGCATCTGCTACCCTTTTTAGCTGTTTTGCCACTTCAGGCATTGTTCTCAGCAAGAAATGCTGTCCTATCTTCGTATTTTGAAATGGTGTTCCGTTCATTGTTAGTCCTCCCCTATCGCATCTGCTACATCATGAAGATTGAATCCGAAATAGTCTACCAAAGCTTCTGCAGGGAAGCCCATGTCAATAAGCTTATTGATAGAAGGCTCCTTCTTCTGTTCCTGCTCACACACATAGTCGATAACACTGTTCAGTATCTTCTCAGCCAGATCGTTCGGTATCTGATGAAAGTCCTGAACATACTCGATGCTGTGAGTTTTAGGCTCAGCAGTACCCTGCTATATCATTCCCGAGGCGAACTCAACTGCGTTATTGTAGCTTTCATTGGTAAGGTCGATCTCGTAGGTTTTTGTCTCAATTGCTTTTATTGTCATATCTATTCCTCCATCAGATCATCGGTAGTCTGAAATCCTTAGTGCCGTATTTCATAATAACGTAGTCCTTTACGACACTGTTTGTATCAGCCAATACCCTTACAAAAAGCGTTGTTGCCGACTGGATAAGTGTTTTATGCATACTCAAAACGTATCTGTCGAGCCCGGTGTACCAATGAGTGCCGTTCCCTATCTCCCCAAAAGACTCTCTGATACGAGCCGCAAGAGTCCTGCATAACCTGGTCGATGCTGCATTCCGAGGATCAGTATTATTTTCATTGGTATCACTCCAGAATTCTATCCACTCATAGGAAAGCTGGATCAGGTTTGAATAACCTTCTTTAGACTCCTTGATCGCTTCAATGATCGCATCATAGTTGACTGAGTAGCTGTTTACAGCAAGTTCAAGAGCGTTTATAAGCTGCCCTAAACCTTCCGTATAATTTCCTTCATCAGCTGATACTCTGTATGACACCATCGTATCAACAAATGCCTTTTCGTATTCTCTAAGTTCGTTTCTCATATTATTATCTCCCTTTTTACCACCACGGAACGAATACTGTCTTCCCATCTTCCCAGCTTTCCGTGAACTCCGAAGATAACCCGCCGAACTCCACCATCTGTTTTACCGTATCATAATCATCACAGAAGCAACAGTTTTCGGGAAGCAGATCCCAGCCGTGACCATTAAGCCCCTTGCGCTGGTATGCGACCTTCTCCATCCTGAAAGCATAGACCTCCTCGACTTTCTGTGTCAGATACTTCCCGTCATAGTCATTCTTGTATGCCGAAGTACAGGTGTAGGTTATCCCAACGTGGCCACCGTCTTCGATTTTAGCTTTCACTTGCCAATAGCCTGTATCCTCCAGTATGAGCTCTTTGCTTTCATCGCTACCCGGTGTACTCAATAGTGCTTTTCTAGCCCTTTCATCGTTAGTCCTCATGGACTGATGTGTCTCCCAGTTTCTATAGCTTGAACCTGTACATCTGAAAGTATCAGCATACTCCCCTGCCGTTTCAACACTTATAGAGGGGTCGATCATGAGATAAAGGTCTCTCAAAGCTCCCTTCAGGTCAAGATATTTCTCTTCACTAAAGCATCTGATAGAGTTGTTGAGTGCAGTCTCACACAAATCAGAACACTCGACTTTCTCAAAAGCGATCTTATCTGAAAGCTCATTCTTCCTCTGATAGTCGATGTGTTCACCAGCCTTAATGTCTTCAGGCTTGCTGATCCTGTAAAGCATCATGTCTAATCCCATATGTTGTTCCTCCGTTAAATATAGATTTGATCTGTTATAATGACTCCAATTATCATCAAATAGATCTAATGGGATTATAGCTGAAAGCAATAACAATCAAAAAAGCCCCGCATCGCTGCAGGGCTTATACTTATCATACTAACTGTCTGAAAGCGCTTTATTCACATCATCTCTGTAAAACCTATACTTCTTTGTATAGTCCTCATCATATGGATCCCCATAGACATAAAGGCTAACGGTGTCCTCAGTTTCATCGGTATCAAGAAGCTCCTTACACTTAGTTTCAGCAAATGCAAGGTCGATCTCCTGGCCCTCGATGTCCTTCGGCTTGAGCATTATCCCAACAGAAGGATTCGCTGCATCAGTCCCGGCATAAGCCACAAGCTGTCCTGCAGGTGTGTCTACAGCGATCTCAGGTTTCAGAAGTCCCCATCTTTCAAGTGTGTCCATTAGCTTATCAGCCAATAAATCATAGTCGCTGCCGTAGATATTGGCAGCTTCTTCGGGGTCAAGATCCTCATCTTCGTCTCTCTCCGAATTAGGGATAACGATTCCCCTCTCATTGAGGAAATCCTCAAATATGTCGATCAGCTGTCCTTTGAACTCTGAAAGCTGGGTCAGTTTCTCTTCTTCGGTACAAGTTCTTATATCCTTGATCTTAAAGTTTGCCATAAGTCATTCCTCCTCATCTTCCTGATAACAAAAAACATGATCGGAAATGATATCGTCGAGCATCCAGCTCCAGGAATCGTCATTTTCTAGCCTGTCTTCGTACTCAACGCAGATATCGAGTATCTCCTCTTCAGTCACCTTTGTTTCGTCAATGGAATCATCTTCCTCCAGCTTGTTTTTTACATCCTGAAGGTGATACTGTCTATCGACAGCTTTCATTACCTCGAAAGCGTCCTGATCACTCAGAAATACAGTCGGTACGCCTTCCCTTTCGATCAGATATCCGTCTTTGGTCTTTGTAATATCCGCCATATGTCATTCCTCCAAACTCTTAATAAGCTCACTCATCGACATCAGTTCTTCGATAGTAATTATTCTGTACTTGTTGGTCCACATGCTGCGCTCGTTATAGACAGTAGCCGTGTTATTGGTAAAGGACACATCTCCGCAGTCGTCCCAGTTGTCTATGCGAGCGTTCATCTCAAGGAAAGCAGCACGGTAGCTGTCAAAGACCTCGATTTGAATATTATCGCCCATCTCGGAAGAAATAAGGAAATAGTTATTCGTCATTGCAATCATCTCCGTAAAGAATATTGAAAAACTTGTCGTATTCTTCGCTATCCTCATCAGACTCAATACTCCAATCATCAGGAAGCGTCTGTGCGAGATCAAGATAATCGGGCGTGATCTTTTTAGGCTCCTCTGTCTGACACCACACAGCAATGTGATACTCAGCGCATTGAATGATGCAAACGTATCTGCTGCTGAAAGCATCTGAATCAAAGCTTATCCTCTCAACATTATTGGGAGAAAGCTCTCTGTCGGTAATGACCGAAATAGCCATCGCCTTCACTACGTCCTGCATACGAGCATCACTTTCTACAAGGTATTCATCGACTTCTTCAGCGCACTCGTTGCAGCTTACAAAAATTCTGTACTGACTCATAAGTTTATCTCCTTAATCCCCCAGCTCATTATCGAACTCAAACTCATGGATGCTGATAAAGCTGTCCTCATGCTCGCTTTCATACTCTTCACAGAGAGTCTCAAAGTCCTCAAGCTTTTCAAATGACGTTCCAAAGAACTCGTTGAGGATCTCGATAGCAGTTTTCTTGGTATAGTAACCGCATATATCCTCGACCTTGTTGTCTCCCGAAGCGTCGATATACACCTCTTCGTCCTTAAAATCTCCGTAGTTGTGAGGGTCGTATATCCAGAAGATCTCACAGCCACCTTCCTCTGCAGAAAAGGTAAAACCTACTGTTTTGAGTTCCAATGCCTCAATAACAAGATCCCACATTTTCGCCATGGGAGCCCATGCTGTCTCGGTCCAGAGATCAAATGAGTAGTCGCCGTGGTTGTCGCAGCTCAGGTCACTGATATCTGCCAACGTTCCTCTGCACCTGATGTTAAGATCCTGATCAGGGTTATCGATCCTGTCCTTGAAACCTGCCCCTATGACGATATTTCCAAGCCATGGATCTCCAAAGTCGGTTTTCATAGTAGATGAGGAAATCCATTCAACGATCTTGTCGTGAAGAACATCGAGCTCATCCTTATTTCCTCTGAATCTGTAAGTTGTATAGCACCAGTTTGGCATATAGTTTTCCTCCTTAATCTTCTATAGTGATGTCAAATGTTGTTTTCCCGTTCTCCTCTGCATCTGTGATAAGATCCGAGAGGTATTCAAAGAACTCTTTCTTACTCTTTGCCTTTATTCCAGAAGCATTAGTCTGTCCGATATAAAAATCGGTGATCTTGTTTTCGGGCTTTTCAAGTTCGTCTAACTTCATAGTCATTCCTCCATAAATTAAATGTGATCCTGTTCAATAACTCTCCAGTCATCAAAACGTGATCCACTTAGTATTGTATACGATTATTCAGTAAAACAAAAAAGCCCTGCAATGCAGAGCTTTTGATAAGATTAATAGTAGTAGTCTTCGTCATCTTCCTCATCACGGGACTCGTCATCGTAGTAGTCAGCCGGATCCTCATAGTGATTTCTTTCGTCCTCAAGGTCCGGATCGTATCCACCGGGTTCGAGCAGCCATTCGCAGTAGCTGAGAACTTCCTTCTCTGTCTTATTAAGGATCAGCTTATTGCTCAGATACTCGATCAGAGCCTTGGCTTCATCTGAAGAAAGCGCATATAAGCGACCCTCGAAACGGTAGTCGTATCTGTCAGTGTTCAGAAGTTTGACCGAAAAGTCTGATAAGGTTTTAGTGGTATTCATGATAATTCCTCCTGTTTTAGATAGTAGTTACTTCCCTCTTAAGTACAGTCTCATACTTAGCCTCAAAGTTATTTGAGCCGTTCCTACGTGCATACAGTTCGTCAAGAGGTTCAAGCCAGAGCCATACTTCTGCTGGGGAGATAAGTCCATTGACATAGATCTTTACGACCTTAAATTCTGCAACGTCCTGCTTTCTATAGTTGTTATAGTCGTAGACCAGCCTGATCCTATCTCCTACATTATATCGGCATTCAAGATCCAGTTCTGATGGAATATCGCTTCCTGCCATTCTCATTACTTGCATCTTCATGATCTTCCTCCTTGACTGTGTATCACCAGGCATGCTTGAAAGTAAAGCCGTATCTTGAAAAGAACTCAAACAGGTGCTCACGGTATTCAATATACTCCTCAGCTCTGAGGTCAAGGTCATACTGGGCATCAAGCAGCAGCTTCTCATATTCCTGTCTGTCAATATCTTTGATGTACCTGCGAAGTGCTGCAAGCGTCTCATAATCGGAACGACAGAACAGGTCTTCAACGTTTCTCTTGACTTCCTTTGTCATTGTCATAGCACATTCCTCCATAGCTTAAATTGATCTCATAACTATGTCTCCAGTTATCTGCACAAGATCCTAATTCTATTCTATAAGAAAATCCAGACTGACATAAATTCTCGAAAACCAAATAGGCTGCTGCAATCAAATGCAACAGCCTGAGTGATCAATCAAATTCAGGGATAATGCCCAGTGAGCCGTCTTCACGCCTGCCAAATCTTATTCTACAGGAGAACTTTTTACCTGACCTTCCTACTCAAATTTATCCTTTCATAAAAAAGTGCGGACAAGATTGATTTAATACATTTATGACGATCATGTATCAGGCAAACCACAGCGCAGGCGAAG
>CALCRR010000237.1 GCA_937894495.1 uncultured Ruminococcus sp.
ATTTTTTATTTGTGTCAAGCATTTTTGGCAAGGTTTAGTTGGGGGAGCAATATTACCGACATAATATTTCTCAAAACCCTTGGCGGTATATGCGAGTTATTATTGCACAGCAGGCAATTATCGCTTTTTGTTATCCATATCTTAGTAGCATTTGCTGTTGGTTCGCCCTTTGCTACATGAACGTGCACAGGTTCGAGAGGATCAAATTCATTTGACCAGAAGTAGACAATATATGAGCCGACCTTAAAGACCTGAGGCATTGTCAATGCCTCCTTCCTGAGAAAGCCTTATTATCAGATGAGCGTGTTTTTCTATCAGTGATGTCAGGCTGTTTATCTCGTCTATCGAAAAGCCGTTTATCTTTTCCCATCTGTATGAGGGCAAAATGCAATAGGCGTTGTGAAATCCGTCTTTTTCGTCAGGTCTCTCACAATATACTTTGACCGTATTATCAGGCTGCATCTCAGAGTGAACTATCTCGGTCTTATCAGGCAAAGTCAGATATGCATACATCATTTTTATCCAGCTCCTTATTTAGGGTGTGTTGACACTAAGCCTAACACACGTCTTTTTGGATATTTTTGTACCGTTCGTCGTTAAAGATCCTTGCAGGGCGACAGCCCAACTGCGGATCTTTGCCTAGAACGGAACAAAAATATCTCAAAAATCCGCGTATCAGTTTAGTGTCAACACACCCTAAAGACTCCATACCTCTGACATCTGTCAGAACTGCTTACCCTTATCGTTATCACGTATCTCCTTGCGTCTTATCTTGCCGCTGACGGTTTTGGGCAGCTCTTCCACAAATTCAACTATCCTTGGGTATTTATAGGGCGCTGTGGACTTCTTCACGTAGTTTTGCAGCTCCTTTTTCAGCTCCTGTGAGGGCTGATAGTCCTTGGTGAGAACTATGGTCGCCTTTACCACCTTGCCCCTGATCTCGTCATCTGCCGCAGTTATGGCGCACTCCATTACCGCAGGGTGCTCCATGAGAATGCTCTCTATCTCAAAGGGTCCTATGCGGTAGCCCGATGCTTTGATAAGGTCATCGGTCCTGCCCACATACCAGAAGTAGCCGTCCTCGTCTTTGTATGCAGTGTCCCCCGTGTGGTAAACTCCCCCGCGCCATGCCTGGTCGGTGAGCTCCTTATTGCGGTAGTATTCTCTGAAAAGCGCAGGGTGCTTGCCCCGCTCTGCCCTGATTATTATCTCGCCTGTCTCGTTCACGCCGCAGGACTCGCCGCTCTCCTTGATGATATCAACATCGTAAAAGGGCGAGGGCTTGCCCATTGAGCCCGGCTTTGGCTTCATGCCGAAGAAATTAGCCACAATGACCACCGACTCGGTCTGACCGAAGCCTTCCATAAGCTCAAGGCCCGTGTATTCCTTCCACTTGTTGAATACCTCGGCGTTCAGAGCCTCCCCTGCAATGCAGGAATATTTTATGCTTGAAAGGTCATAGTTACCCAGCCCCTCCTTGATGAAGAACCTGTACATGGTGGGGGGCGCACAGAACGAGGTTATGTGATAATTCTGCAAAACGGTCAGCAGCTTATCGGGGTTGAACCTGTCCATATCGTAGATGAACTGCTCTGCGCCGCAGGTTATCTGACCGAACATTTTGCCCCATGCGCACTTAGCCCAGCCTGTCTCCGACACGGTGAGGTGCACTGTGTTCTCATCAACATGGTGCCAGTGCTTTGCGGTGGTTATTGAGCCTGCCGCATACTCGTTTGCGTGTATAGCCATTTTAGGCTGACCTGTGGTGCCCGAGCTGAAATACGCCAGCATATAGTCATCTTTAGTCAGGGGCTGCCTTTCAAGGGTATCGGGATATTTTTCAAGCTCTGCCATAAAGTCGGTCCAGCCGTCCTTCTGACCTCTGGTGATGAACTTTTCCTTAATGCCGTCATACTTCTCGCAGGCGATGTCTATCCTGTCTGCCACCTCATCAAAATAGGTAGCTACAACATATGAAACGCTTGCCGCATTAAAGCGGTAAATATAATCCTTGGGCATGAGCTGGCTGGTGGCAGGTATGAGCACAGCGCCTATTTTTATAAGACCGTAGGCAAGTATCCAGAACTCATAGTGCCTTTTGAGAACCACCAGCACCATATCGCCCTTTTTCACGCCGTGGTCCAGCATCATATTCGCACACTTGTTGCTCAGCTGCGACATCTGCCTGAAATTGAACCTTTTATCGCCGCCGTGGTCGTTGACCCAGTGAAGGACATTCTTCTCGGGGTAAAGCCTTGCCAGCTCATCTATAACATCGTAGCCGAAATTAAAATCATCTTTTAGCCTGAGCTCAAAGCTTTTCAGCGTACCCTTTTCATCAAGCTCCTCATTAACAAACTGCTTGTAAAAATCCTTCATTGCCATGTCCTCCAGATCAGATCAATTCCGATATCTCCATCGGTGAATGCGCCACATAGTCAGCCCCAGCCCTTAAAAGCTCCTCCTCAGTGCGAAATCCCCAGGTACAGCCTATGCACTCGATCCCCGTGTTTTTTGCGGTGAGCACATCAACGTCCGAGTCCCCCGAATGTACACATTCGGACTTGTCCACCCCCAGGGCGTTGATTATCTCAAGCATTATCTCGGGACTGGGCTTGGTAGGCACGCCCTCTTTTTTGCCCGATACATAGTCGAACATCTCGCTGCCGAACAGCGTATCGACTATAAGCTTAGAAAATCTGTCGGGCTTGTTTGAAGCCACCGCCAGCATACAGCCCCTGCTTTTCAGCACTTCCAGCAGCTGCGGTATGCCCTCATAGGGGCGGGTCTTGTTTGTGGCACGCTTTGCGTAATTTTCGGCAAACTCCTCATGCAGCTTTTTTATGCTCTCCTCGCTGCGCTGCTCGGGCGGAACAGCACGCTCAACCAGCTTTAATGTGCCGTTGCCCACGAAGTATTTATACTCCTCCACCTCGTGAACAGCCCAGCCGTGGGCTTCAAGCACCGCATTCATGGCGTCCGCCAGATCGAAAATTGAATTGACAAGGGTACCGTCCAGATCAAATATATAAAGCTTTTTCATATTAATACACTCATTTTACAAAAATCATACAGTTATCGTATTTTTTTACAGTAATCTTATTTTTTTACACCTGTCAAAAATTTCTTTGTATATTATACTCTTACATTTTTAACATTTTATGAATTTTCACAATGCCAATTATTAACTTATATGACCGAATGGACTATCAAAAACGCATTATTTGGTGAATTATTAAACTGATTTAAGCAAAGCTCACACTCCCCCACAACAAAAAACCGCTTCGTCATAAAGACGAAGCGGCAATGATCTTTATTAGTTGTTAACGAGCTTATCTTCCTCGTTGTTCCAGCTGTAGAGCTTTCTGATCTCCTTGCCCACCTTCTCAGAGGGGTGCTCAGCGTGGAGCTTTCTCATAGCCTTGAAGTGTACCTGCGAGCCTGCGCTGGACATATCAAGGAGGAACTCCTTAGCGAACGAGCCGTCCTGAATATCGGAAAGAACCTTCTTCATAGCCTTCTTGGTATCCTCGGTGATGATCTTGGGACCTGTTACATAGTCGCCGTACTCAGCTGTGTTGGAGATAGAATATCTCATACCCTCGAAGCCTGACTGATAGATAAGGTCAACTATGAGCTTCATCTCGTGGATACACTCAAAGTAAGCATTTCTGGGGTCATAGCCTGCTTCAACAAGAGTCTCGAAGCCTGCCTGCATGAGAGCGCAGACACCGCCGCAGAGAACTGCCTGCTCGCCGAAGAGGTCTGTCTCGGTCTCTGTTCTGAAAGTGGTCTCCAGAACGCCTGCTCTTGCTCCGCCGATGCCCAGTGCATATGCAAGACCGATCTCGGTAGCATTGCCTGTAGCGTCCTGCTCAACAGCGATAAGGCAGGGAGTTCCCTTGCCGGCCTGGTACTCGCTGCGGACAGTATGTCCGGGAGCCTTGGGCGCGATCATGGTAACATCCACATCTGCGGGAGGCTTGATGCAGCCGAAATGGATATTGAAGCCATGCGCAAACATAAGCATATTTCCTGCAGAAAGGTTGGGCTCGATGTCATTTTTGTACATATCAGCCTGGAGCTCATCATTGATAAGGATCATGATTATATCTGCCTGCTTTGCAGCCTCTGCAGCCGTGTACACCTTAAATCCCTGCTCCTCTGCTCTCTTCCATGACTTGGAGCCCTCGTAGAGTCCGATGATGACATTGCAGCCGCTCTCCTTGAGGTTGAGTGCATGTGCGTGTCCCTGGCTGCCATAGCCGATAATCGCGATGGTCTTTCCATCGAGATAGGACAGATCACAATCTTCCTGATAAAAGATTCTTGCTTCGTTTGACATTTTTGATTTCCTCCTTTTTAAAAATGCACTTTATAATGTACGAGATATCTCGCCATCTTCATTGACCAGTACCAGATCCTTTGTGCCGCGGGTCAGTCCCGTAATGCCGGTACGCGCGAGCTCTAATATCTCAAAATTGCAGCTTTCTAAATTTTCCAGAAACGAATCCAGCTTGCCATGTGTACCTGTGACCTCGATGACCACCGACTCATGCGCATAGTCCACATCCACCTTTTTGGCATGGAAGTCCGACACCAGATCCAAAAGCGCGGTATTGGGCTCCTTTGCATGGATCTTTACCAGCATGAGCTCTCTCGTGACCGACTGGTCACTCTTTAGCACCGTCACCTTTATCACATCCTCCAGCTTATTGAGCTGCTTTTCTATCTGCTCTAAGATCAGCTCGTCACCGCTGGCCACTATGGGACACCGGGTAAATCTCGG
>CALCRR010000238.1 GCA_937894495.1 uncultured Ruminococcus sp.
GGTTGGGCTGGGCCATATACAGGTTTTCCGCCGCCTGGGTGATGGAGCCGCAGCGCTCCACCTCCACGGCATAGGCCAGATGCATCGTATTCACAGGGCATTCCTCCTTGGATTCCTATATTCAATTCTGCATAAGAGGCCCATCTCCTGCGGTCTTTCATATTTTTTTGTATATGTGCTTGCACAGGAATGGGCGACAGGGTATAATCCAAAGGAGACTTGGGAGGCACGCAATGGATACGTATGTTTTTATTTTGGAATTGATCGGCACGGTGGCCTTTGCCGTATCGGGCGCCATCCTGGCCATCCGTAAAAAGATGGATATCTTCGGCGTGGCGGTGCTTGCGCTGACCACCGCCGTGGGCGGCGGCATGATCCGCGACGTGCTGCTGGGCGTTACGCCGCCCGCCACATTTCGCAACCCGGTTTACGCCATCACGGCGGTTTGCGTGGCGGTGATCGTGTTTTTTAAACCCATTCGCCACTACCTGGCGGGCACGCACGCGCTGTACCAGCGCACCATGCTGGTGATGGATTCGCTGGGCCTGGGCATTTTCACCGTGGTGGGCGTCAGCATGGCCTACGCCGCCCAGCCGCAGGCAGGCGTTTTTCTGGCGGTGTTCGTCGGCGTGCTGACGGGCGTTGGCGGCGGCGTGCTGCGCGACGTGATGGCGGGAGACATGCCCTACATCTTCGTCAAGCATATTTACGCCTGCGCTTCGCTGGCCGGAGCGCTGCTGTGCGCCCTGCTGTGGCCCTATGCCGGTCAGATGATCGCCATGCTGGCCGGGGCCGCCGAGGTGGTGGTGATTCGCATCCTGTCGGCGGTGTTCAAGTGGAACCTGCCCCGGGCGGACTGAGGAGGCGGCCATGGAAGACGCGCTGGAAAAACGATTTGCCGAATTGTTCAGGCGGTATGAAAGCCAGGGCATCTATTTATTTACGCATTTTCTGGACCTGGCGGCGCTCAGCACCCTGCAGCAATGCCTGCCGCGTCTGCCGCGCGCGCCCTATACGCTGTTCGGCGGGGCCGAAGGCTGCGAGCGCAAAATACTGCGGCTTGGCAGCGCGGAGGGATGCGGCTATGACCAGCCCTTTCCCATCGCCTGTGTGCGCATCAGCCCCGCCAGCGCGCGCTTTGCGGAGCAACTGACGCACCGCGATTTTCTGGGCGCGCTGATGAACCTGGGCTTCGAGCGCGAGCTGCTGGGCGATATCGTAGTGCGGCAGGAGGCGGCCTATCTGTTCTGTGAGGAGCGCATCGCGCCGTACATCGCCCAGAGCCTGACGCAGGTGCGCCGCACCACCGTGCGCTACGCGATGATGGAGCAGTTGCCCGAGGGCTCGCTGTTCACGCTGGAGCGCCGCGTGGTGCAGCTTTCCTCGGTGCGGGCCGACGCGCTGATCGCCCACGTGTTCAAGCTGTCCCGCGGCGACGCGCAGACGCTGTTCAGCCAGGGGCGCGTATTTGTGGACGGCCGCGAATGCCGCGATACAAGCTATACGCCCAAGGCCGGCGAGATCCTGTCGGTGCGCGGCTTTGGGCGCATGAAATACGCAGGCGTGGACAGCCTGAGCAAAAAAGGCAAAAGCAATACCGCGGTAGAGGTTTTTGTTTGATTTTACGCGGGGCTTCCCGGTTTCATACAAAACGTGCGGATGACGGCAGGCGCTTCATCCGCCTGTTCGCTTTGCGCGTAGAGGCCAATCAGCGTGCCGGTGAAGCAGCGTCCAGCCTCCTGCCAGGTCAGCACGGGAACAGAAGCAATGTATTGATAATCGGCCTCATCCGACGCCGCATACAGCGCGTATTCCCGCTTGCTCGCCACGATCCGCAAGCGGATCACGCCGGGCGCAATATCGCGCAGGATGGGCGCAAAGGTATCGCCTGGGCGCTGCACGGCAAGCACGCAGCGCCCGCCGCGCCGCACAAGCCCAAAGGTGTAATGCCCGCTCTGGTCGATGTAAATGGTAAGCCCGGCCTCGCTGCCCTCATAGCGCGGCGCGAAGCTGATCTCAGCCTCGGCAACGCAATCAATATCCAGCTGCCGCAGCGCCAGGAAGGTGGGCTTGCCCAGCGGATCGGACAAGCGCTCTGTGGCGGGCTGCAATTCCAGCCTGTCCCCCAGGAAGCGATAGCGCGAAAGCTCCGGACTGCGCACAAACAGCCATTGCGGCGCGCGGCGGCTGAAATTAGCCCGCCAGGCCGCAAGCGGCTGCTGCTCCCGCCACAGGGGGCCCTCGCATTGCAGATGGGAGCGACCATCGCCGATCCTGGGCCAATCCTGATACCAGGTGACGGGCAGCAGGAAGCTTTCGCGGCCCATATGTGAATACCATTTGCCATCGGGCCGCGTGGCCAGGTGCACCACCCACCAGTTGCCTTGATGATCCTGGAACAGATCACCGTGGCCGCTGCAGGCCACCTCGTCCTCCTCCCGGTCGCGGTTTGTCAAAAGGGGCGCATCGCAGGACGTATAAGGACCCCAAACCGAGCGGCTGCGGGCCGCCGTGATCATATGGCCAAAGCTCATAACAGCCTCACCAGCCGTCACCTTGTTTGATATACCCAGGGGGAAGTCGTTTTTTAACAGGCAGTTATCAGCCTCATACTTAGTGCCGTGAACGCTGAAAGCCGATACCTCCCCCGAATAGGCAAAAAACGAAAGCGACCAGCCCTCTCTGCGCAAAAACCTATACTCACCTTTTGTATACATGGCAATGTGCTGGTCATCGGCGATAATCTCGCCCCATGCACCCCTTGTGAGAAGATACATAAGCGACTGTATATTGCCCAGCGTATGGTCAAGCCTGCCCCCCAGTGCACCGTATATCTGAAAGCGGTCGTAACCCATTTCAAGGGCGGTCTTAATTGCGAGCATAAGGTCGGTGTCGTCCTTTTCAACGGGGTAGGTCAGCACGTTGTCTCCCACGGGTCTTTGGTCGATAGAGTCAAAATCCCCGATGATAAGGTCGGGCGTTAGCCCCAGCCCCTCAGCCAGCCTCAGCCCCTTGTCGGCGCAGATGATGTAAGCTCCCGCCGTCATTGTAGACTCAACACAAGCCCTGCTCACAGGGTCCCCTCCGCAAAAAACAGCACAGCTTTTATTCATCTTTATACTCCCACTCCTTTAGCTGTCTGGCTTCCTCATACATCTGGGTGTAGCTTTCAAACCTCGACTGAGATATCCTGCCCTCCCTGACGGCTTCGATCACCGCACAGCCCTTCTCCTTGGTGTGGCTGCAATCGGGGAACCTGCATTTGCCAAGGTATTCCCTGAACTCGCAGAAGCAGTCAGCCAGCTGATATTTGAAGATTATATCATACCTGTTGGTATCAAAGCTTGAAAAGCCAGGGGTATCGGCGATATATCCGCCGCCCTCCAGCTTATAGAGCTGCACGTGCCTTGTGGTGTGCCTGCCCCTGCCAAGCTTTTTGCTTATCTCATTGGTAGCCAGCCCCAGCTCGGGAAACATATTGTTCAGAAGTGAGGACTTGCCCACGCCCGTATTGCCCGTAAAAGCCGAGAGCTTGCCCTGCAAAGCCTTTTTTACAGGCTCGCTGCCCTCCCCCGTGCTGTTATCGCAGCTGTAGACCTCAATGCCCACTTTTTTATAGAGCGAGACAAACTCCTCCCCCGAATACTTATCCACCTTGGTGAAAACCACCACGGGCTTTATCTTTTTAAACTCAGCTATAGCGATAAACTTATCCAGCAGCAAAAAATTAGGCTTAGGCTCACAGGTCGAGCATACGAACACCAGCACATCTAAATTAGCCAGCGGCGGTCTTATCAGCTGGGAGCGGCGCTCATTTATCTCCTCGATAACACCGCTGCCCTCGCCGTCAAGGGTTATCTCAACATTATCGCCGCACACTGGGGATATATTCCTCTTCCTGAAAATACCCCTGGCTTTGCATTCATAAACACCGTCGGAGGTGTCTACAGTGTAGATACCTCCGATAGCTTTAGTTATAATACCGTTCATACATCAATATTCGGCTGTCTCTCCGCCGCCCTCGGTGTTGCCTGTGTCACCGCCGCCGTTGTCGGCAGGCTGCTCCTCGGACTGAGTAGTCTCCTCGGGCTCAACATAAGGTGTTGTTGTAGTTGTTTCTGTATATTCGGGAGCCTCAGTAGTGGTGGTCTCCTCCTCGGTAGTTGTTTCAGAGGTCGACTCTGTGGTGGTGGAAGTAGTTGTAGGAGTGATGTCGATAAGTCCCTGCTCGTTCAGCGAGCCGCTGAGAGTAATGGTCTTTTCGTCATAGTCTACCTCGTAGACTGCATAGTTTACAGTCTTGCCCGACTCGTCATTTCTGATGGAGATGGTCAGGGTCTCCTTCTTCTTACCTGTGATGTCGATATTTACAGAGTTGCCTGCAACAGACTCGCCGTTGCCGATAGTCTGGGTCGAAACTACGTTGCCGTTCTTGTATACCTCGATAGAGTAAGAGCCTCTCATACCCTCAGGCATAGGAACTGTGATAGTCAGGTCAACAGGGTCTGTCTCACCTGTAGAAACGTAGATAGTTACCTCAGTCTCCTTATCAACTCTCTTATCAGGCTCTACCGACTGGTCAACGACCTTACCCTTATCGCCGTCGTGAGCTATGGTCTCTACCTTAGCCACCAGCTTGTTCTCCTTCAGTGCAGCTATAGCCTTCTCCTGTGTAAGACCTACAACGTTAGGCACCTTTACCTGTGTATCAACAGGGCCCTTACTTACATAAAGGGTAACAGTGCCCTCCATAGGATACTCTGTACCTGCGGCAGGCTCAGTCTTGATAACCAGACCGCTGGCAACATTATCGTCCCACATGGTCCTGAGGACAACGTTGAAGTGTGCAGCAGCCAGCTCACTCTGTGCTACCTCCTGGTCCTTGCCTGTCATATCAGGCACAACAGCCATCTGTCTGCCCTTACTTACTTTAAGGGTAATGGTGTAGCCTTCCTTAACAGACTTACCTGCCGACTGGCTCTGCCAGAAGATGATACCCTCATCATATTCCAGGTTATACTCATTAACAAGGTCAAACTTGAGCTTATCCTTCCAGTCCTGCTCAACCTGAACAATGTTCTTGCCCACAAAGTTAGGCAGAGTTACCGTACCAGTATGGATACCGCCTGTATTTCCTGCAAAGGACTTTATAACGACCCAGCCGATAATGCAGGCTGCCACGATAACGACAGCCACAGTAACTGCCAGCAGGATAGGCACTACGTATGAGCGCTTCCTGTTATCCTCCTCGTCGTCATCGTCGTCCTCGTCGTCATAATCCTCTTCGTCATCATAATCATCGTAATCGTCCTGATACTCAGGCTCATTACTGTTGATAACAGGATAATAGGCTGAGTTATCAGCCACAGGAGCTGCACCCTCCTTATAACCGAACACCACCGACTGGTTGAGCTTGAAGGTATCTATATCCCTTATCATCTCAGCTGCCGACTGGTATCTGTTGGCAGGCTCCTTCTCCATAGCGTGTATAACTATTTCCTCGAGGGCTTCGGGGATAGCGGGCATTATCTCTCTGGGGCTTACAGCTGTCTCCTGCATATGCTTTACTGCAACAGACACAGCGTTCTCGCCGTCAAAGGGCTTTCTGCCTGTGAGCATTTCATAGAGCATAACGCCTACTGAGTAGATATCCGAGCGCTCATCTGTCATCTCACCCTGAGCCTGCTCGGGGGATATATAGTGTACCGAGCCTATGGTCTTATCGGAAAGGGTCTTGCCGTCGATACGTGAAAATCTGGCGATACCGAAATCCATGACCTTTATAGTGCCGTCGGTAAACAGCATTATGTTCTGGGGCTTTATGTCACGGTGGACTATGCCCTTGTCATGTGCGTGCTGCAAAGCTCTCAGTATCTGAGTGATAAAGTGCAGTGCGTCCTTCCATTTCAGCACGCCCTGCTGCTCTATGAACTCTTTAAGAGTTATACCGTCGATATACTCCATGACGATAAACTGTATCTCATCGGTAAAGCCCACATCGAATATCTTCACGATATTCGGGTGAGAAAGCACTGCTATCGCCTTGCTCTCGTTCCTGAAACGCCTCAGGAACTCTTCGTCTCCCGAAAACTCAGGCTTTAGAATTTTAACGGCTACATCACGGTTTTCCATGACATCTCTTGCCTTATAAACGTCAGCCATGCCGCCTACGCCTATCAGCTCGGTGATCTCATATCTGCCGTCAAGCTTCCTGCCGATATTAGAATCCATTTAATTCAACTCCTATATTTATATTTGTTTGTTGTTATCCCGTTTAGTTGGCGATTATCGCCGCTGAGATGTTGTCCCTTCCTCCGCATTCGTTTGAGATATCAATGAGCTTATGGACAGCTTCATCAAGATTATTGCCGAACACGGTAGTATATATGACCTCATCGCTGCAGTAGCCCGACAAGCCGTCGGAGCAGAGCACCACTGAGAAATTGCCTGTTTCCTCCAGCTCAAAATAATCCACCTCAACATCAGGCTCAACGCCCACTGCCTTGGTTATCACATTGCGCATGGGGTGGAGCTTAAGCTCCTCCTCGGTGATCTGACCGCTTTGATAAAGCATTTCAACATAAGTGTGGTCTGTAGTGATCTGCCTGATACCGCTGTTATTGAGCAGATAAGCTCTGCTGTCGCCCACATTTACAACAAATATCTTCTTGCCGTTCACAAGCGCCGCCACGCAGGTCGTGCCCATGCCGTTTTTATCCATATCCTCACGGCTCTTCTCATAAACCAGCGTGTTTGCGTAATGCACAGCGTTCATAAGCAGATTTCTCACAGAATTATCATTCATATCAGGTCTGAAATTCTCCTTGACCCTGCCGATAAAGGCGTCTACAGCTACCTGGCTGGCAACTCCGCCCGAGGCAGCTCCTCCCATGCCGTCACACACAGCGGCGACCGAGATGTTCTCGCCTAAAAACTCAGCAACAACTCTGTCCTGGTTTTCACCTCTTTTTTGTCCTATGTCCGAAGCCGATGCCAAAAACAAGCAGCTCACCACCCTTCACTAGATTTCATATTCACGTCTCAGCTGACCGCAGGCAGCGTCGATATCCGCTCCCAGAGTCCGCCTTACCGTGGCATTTATACCAAGCTGTTCAAGGTATTTCTGAAACCTTGCCGCAGCCTTTCTGTCTGACCTGTAATCACGCTCTTTTATCTTATTCACGGGGATAATATTTACATGGCACACAAAATCTTTAAGCAGCGCCGCCAGCTCCTGTGCGTCCCCGCGCGAGTCGTTATGCCCGTCTATAAGAGCGTATTCAAAAGATATCCTCCTGCCCGTGACCTTGAAGTAATACCTGCAAGCCGTAAGCAGTTCGTTTATATCATACCTGTTGTTCACAGGCATTATCTCACTTCTAGCCCTGTTGTTTGAGGCGTGCAGCGAGATTGAAAGCGTAAGCCCAAGCTTGAGCTCTGCCAGCTCATATATCCTCGGCACTATGCCGCAGGTGGATAGGGAGACGTGCCTTAGCGACATATTCATTCCCTTCTCATGGCTGAGCAGTTTTAAAAAGTTTATCACATTATCATAGTTATCCAGCGGCTCGCCTATACCCATGAGCACCACGCCCGATATCTTTCTGCCGCTGTCTCTCTCGGCGGTATATATCTGCGAAAGTATCTCAGACGACGCAAGGTCTCTTTTATACCCTGCGATGGTCGAGGCGCAGAACCGACAGCCCATTTTGCAGCCCACCTGTGTTGACACACAGACGGTATTGCCGTAGCTGTATTCCATGATAACAGTCTCCACATGGTTTCCGTCGGGAAGCCTATATAGATATTTTACAGTATTATCGGTGTTAGATTCAAGCCTTTTTACGATAAATAGTGATTTTACACAAAATTTTTCTTTCAGAAGATTCCGTAATTGTACAGATAGATTAGTCATTTTGTCAAAATCAGGCACACGCTTGACGTGCAGCCACTCAAATATCTGTTTTGCACGGAACTTCTTCTCGCCCAGAAGCAGTATCTGCTCCTCCAGCTCCTCGGGCAGCAGCCCGAGTATATCTATTTTTCCGTTATCGTCGCAAGAGATCATACTGTCACCTCCGACGGACGAATTTAGCTATGAAAAAGCCGTCTGAACCGTATTTTTCGGGAGTGATGGTAAGTCTGGTCTTATCACTGTCCTCACCGAACACGCTGCCGAGGGGTGCAGCCTCAAAATCCTCATGCTCTTTCAAAAACCTGTCAGCCACCTCGTCATTCTCAGCCCTTGAAACGGTGCAGGTAGAATATACCAGCGTACCGCCGGACTTGACATAGCTTGATGAAGTGTCCAGAATTTCGTACTGTATCTCAGGCAGCCTTTCAAAGTCCTTGGGGTCTTTATATTTTATCTCGGGCTTTCTTCTTATAACTCCCAGCCCCGAGCATGGAGCGTCAACAAGCACCCTATCAGCGGCAGGCAGCGCAGCGTAAAACACCTTGGCATTATTTACAGCCGCCTTTACCGAAGTAAGCCCTAATCTTTCAGCGCCCTGCTCAATGAGCCTTACCCTGTTCGGGTGAAGATCAAAGGCGAGCACACTTCCCTTATCATTCATAAGCTGGGCAATGGTAAAGGTCTTGCCCCCGGGGGCAGAGCACATATCCAGAACGGTATCGCCCTCTCTCGGGTCAAGAGCTGCACAGCACAGATGGCTTGAAATATCCTGCACATGGAACCTGCCCTGCCTGTAGGCTTCGGTCTGCTCCACAGCTCCCGAAAAGCACAGGTTCGCAGCGTCCTTAACAATGCCGACTCTTTCAAAGGTGACCTTATCTTTAAGCAGCAGCTCAAAAGTGCTCTCAGCACTGCCTTTCAAGGTGTTCAGCTTTACAGTGGTCGGTGCCTGCCCCAGTGAGGTGGAAAGCAGGTCGGTACAGACCTTTTCGCCGTACTCATCACGCCATTTTTTCACCAGCCACAGCGGACAGGAATACTCTATCGAAAGTCCTTCAAGCCTGTCCCTGCCCTGTGGCAGAGCCTTGTCTCTGCGAATAAACTCTCTGAGCATACCGTTCACAAACCCTGCAACAGCGGGGTTTCTGTTCTTTTTAGCCAGCTTGACGGCTTCATCGACCGCCGCACTGTCGGGCACAGAGTCCATATATTTAAGCTGATATATCCCTGTTCTCAGAATGTTCCTGACGGTATGATTGAGCTTGTTAGCAGGATTTTTCGACAGCTCTGCAATAACAGCGTCCAAGGTCAGCTGTCTTTCCAGCACGCCGTAGAACAGCGCCGAGATAAACCTTTTATCTCTGTCGTCAAAATCACTTCTTAGCAGCGACTGATCCAGAAGTATATTAGAATAAGAAGAATTTTCGTCCAGCTTTGTCAGAAGCCTGACGGTAAATTTTCTGGTGTTGCTCAAAATTATTGCCTCCAATATGTCAAGCTGTTCAGCTTGTCATACTCCCAAAACGGTATTTTCAGCCACAGGATTTCCTCTCAGATAGTCGGCTGTTTTCATTCTCTTAGAGCCCTCAGCCTGCACCTCGGCGAGCCTTATGAGCCCGTCCGAGCAAGCCACCGTAAGGTCCTTCACATTGACCACCGTGCCGTTAGGCTTATCCGACCTTCCGTCAACTATCTCCGAATGGTATATCTTTATCCTTTTGCCGTTGATAGTGGTCACTGCGCATGGATAATCAGACAGACCGCAGATCTGCTTGTGTATCTTCCTCACGTTGTTGTTAAAATCAATTTTACAAAGGTCCTTTGTTATCATAGGCGCATAACTTGCCTCGCTCTCGTTCTGAGGGACGGGCGTTACCTCGCCTTTTTCAAGCTTTTCAAGAGTTTCTGCCGCAAGCTCGGCACCGATATCCGCAAGCCTGTCAAAAAGCTCTGCGGCGGTCTCGTTCTCGCCTATCTCGGTCTCTTTTTTCAGCAGCATATCGCCTGTATCAAGACCCTCGCCCATTAGCATGGTGGTTATGCCCGTAACCTTTTCATCATTGAGCACTGCCCATTGAATGGGACCTGCGCCCCTGTATTTGGGCAGCAGCGAGCCGTGAACGTTCACGCAGCCGTATTTCGGCAGATCAAGCACCTCTTTCGGCAGTATCTTGCCGTAAGCCGCCACCACTATGCAGTCTGGTGCGATATCTTCAAGTATCTTTATATACTCCTCTGCGTCCTTTTTAAGGCTGTTTGGCTGATAGACGGGTATATCCTTATCAAGCGCAAAAAACTTAACAGGGGGCGGAGTTACCTTATAGCCCCTGCCCTTGGGCTTATCGGGCTGGCAGAAAACCGCAGCCACCTCATGCCCTGCTTCACACAGCTTTTTCAGAGTAGGCACTGCAAAATCGGGGGTCCCCATAAAAACTATTTTCATTTTTCCTCGACCTCGACAAATTCTTCAACTATCTCGGTGAAAAGATGTCCGTCAAGATGTGCCAGCTCGTGGCAGACTGCCTGAGCAAAAAGCTCCTCGACTTCCATTTCATACCACTCGCCGTGTCTGTCCTGGGCTTTGAACTTTATTTTCATAGGTCTTGTAACATAGCCCCACTCGTTAGGGCATGAAAGACAGCCCTCCACAACTCTCTGGGTCTCCTCAGACTGCCATGTTATCTCGGGGTTTACAAGCTCATACACGTTGCCGTCGCCCACATCTATAATGCAAAAGCGCCTTAAAATAGCCACCTGCGGCGCAGCAAGACCCACGCCCTCAGCCTTTGCAAGAGTCTCAGCCATGTCGTCAAGCCATGTCCACAGCTTCCGGTCGAACTTCTCGACGGGTCTGCACACCTTATGCAGCGTTTCATCGCTTTTGTTCAGGATATTTCTTATCGCCATTTTACTTCTGTCCTTTCACTAAAGCCCTATATCGCCGTTTATATCGGCATATATGCGTATATCTTTAAGATCTTTATTTTTATAGAACTCACTCAGCACATACCTTATCATATCACGGAATTGCGGAGAATTTCTGGTTTTAAGTATCAGTCTGTACCTGTACCTGCCGTTGATAGTTTCAAGGGTGCAGGGCGCAGGTCCTATAGCTCTCAGGGGAAATCTCACATCATTGCTGTCAAGATAATCCCTTATCAGCTTTGTAACGGTATCGGCAGCATTTATCACCCTGCTCTCCATAACTCCCGAAAAGCCTATAACGCAGATATCGCAGTAGGGGGGATATATCAGCGCCTTTCTCAGCGCCGTTTCCTCCTCATAAAACTCGTCATAGTTCTGCTGGGCTGCGAGGTTGAGCACATAGTGCTCGGGCACAAAGGTCTGTATCATAGCTCTGCCCTTTTTAGAGCCTCTGCCGCTTCTGCCAACCACCTGAGTCATGAGGGAAAAGGTCCTCTCATAGCTTTTATAATCCCCCGTGAACAGCGCCTTGTCAAGAGATATGACTCCCACCAGCGTGACCTCGGGAAAATTTAGCCCCTTGGCTATCATCTGAGTGCCCAGCATTATATCATACTCATGCTCGCCGAAGGCTTTGAAGTTCTCCTCATAGGAATACCTTGATGAAGTGGTATCTGCGTCCATTCTGAGTATCTTAGCACTTGGATAAAGCCTTGCTATCTCGTCCTCCACCCTCTGCGTGCCCACGCCGCCAGATCTCAGCTTATCAGAGCCGCAGTTGGGGCATTTGCAGCGGTTATCCATAGTATAGCCGCAGTAGTGGCACATATATCTGTCATTCTTTTTATGATAGGTCAGCGGTATGTTGCAGTTGGGGCAGACTATCGGCTGCCTGCAGTCTGCGCAGCTTATGTAGGTGGTAAAGCCTCTTCGGTTCAGAAGCAGTATTATCTGCTCGTTCCTTTCAAGAGCTTCAGTCATGCTGTCGGCAAGAGCTCTGCTTAGCAGGCTGTCATTGCCCTCGCTGACCTCCTTCTGCATATCTATTATCTCCACCTCAGGCAGCACAGCCTTGCTGTATCTGTGCTCAAGCCTGAAAAGGTGAAATCTGCCGTTTTTAGCGTAATAAAACGTCTCCAGAGAGGGTGTAGCCGAAGCCATGAGCAGCACGCAGTTATGATGACCGCAGCGCTGTATCGCCGCATCTCTGGCATGGTATCTGGGTGACGAGTCAGACTTATAGGACTGCTCGCCCTCCTCGTCAATAATTATTATCCCTATATCATTCAAAGGCGCAAACACGGCACTTCTTGTGCCTATAACTATTTTCGCCTGTCCTTTTTTTATCCTTTTGAACTCGTCGGTGCGCTGCCCCATCGAAAGCGATGAATGCAGCAAGGCTATATCCTCACCGAAAAGGGTCTTGAATTTTTCAACCGTCTGGGGGGTCAGCGATATCTCAGGCACCAGCAGCATAGCCGTTTTGCCCATTTTAAGCACCGCATCTATGACCTTGATGAATACCGAGGTCTTGCCGCTGCCCGTAACGCCATAAAGCAGAGCGCCCGAGGGCTTGCCTGCCCTTACAAGCTCCATAATGCCGTTAAAAGCCTGTGTTTGTTCGTCATTGAGCTTTATATCGTCAGGGCTCTGTCTGCTGTCGGTCTCACCGACGGCATTCCTCATTACCTCAAACTTGAACTCATGGAGCACCCCTTTGCTGCACAGCCTTTTGATGATAGTAGGCGTACAGCCCGTCATATAACAGACCTCTTTGACCGATGCGCTGCCGCATTCCTTTAGCAGCCTGACCACCAGCATCTGCTTGGGTGTTAGCTTTTGCTCGTCATTTTCAAGATATTGCTGCGAGAGCCTGACCATTCTCACGTTCTCGTCGCCTATCCTGCGCTTTACACCGCCGTTTTCCTCCAGATAGCCTTTGTCTATCAGCATATCGGCATAGCGTTTTCTCTCGGGGTGATCTCTGAAATCAAAGTATTTATCTATCTGACTGCGGCTATCGGCGCCTCTCATAAAGTCAATGATCTCACGTTCATTATCGCTGAGCGTTTCCTCGTCGATAAAGGTATTGGCGAGCTCATAATGCACCACATAGCTGTAAGAAAAGCCTGTAGGCACCACGCTTTTGTAAGCGTCATAAAAGGTGCAGAAGGTATTTTCCTTCAGCCAGAAGATCATTTTCATCATTTCGTCTGTGATAAGATTCTCCTTATCCAGCACCGAAAGCAGGGGCTTTAAGGCATCGTTACCGCTTGTTTCACGGCAGATGCTTGTAATAAAGCCGATAGACTTTTTATTGCTTCTGCCAAAGGGCACCAGCACCCTTGCTCCTGACGCTGCAGCTTTTTCAAGCTCACGGGGAACGCGGTAGCTGTACTCCTCATCAAAGCTGTAAGCCGCATGGTTAAGTGAGACCTTTGCCACCATAAATCCGCCCCGCATTCTCTGCGACCTCCCGAAACTAAGCTTTAGCCTTTAAGGCTGGGATCCTCGATTATCTTATATTCCCCTGCTGCGAACTCGTCCACAGCTGTTTTAACGGGCTTTTCTTCAAGCACCGTTTCATTCTCACAGGCATTGTCTGTTATCTCTCTCGCTCTTTTAGCTACAGCTATAACAAGAGAATAATAGCTTTCATTGTTCTTTAAAATCTGACATACTGCAGGTCTAAGCATTGTCAAGCACCTCTTTGATCATTTTTTTACTGTATTCACTGTCAGCCCTGAACCTGTCTGCCGAGCTGTCACCGAGCTTCACTGCTTTCAGCACTGTCTCGAAATCAGCAACAGCGTCCTCCAGGGCATCGTTCATGATAACGTAATCGTATTTATAAGATTTTTCAATCTCGCCCACCGCCTCAGCTATACGCTTGGCGATAACATCTTCCTTCTCAGTTCCCCTCTTGTGCAGCCTTCTGTCAAGCTCCTTCACCGAGGGGGGGAGAATAAATATCAGCACCGCCTCAGGCACCTTTTCCTTTACCTGAAAAGCGCCCTTGGTCTCGATCTCCAGAATAACGTCCCTGCCTGCTGCAAGGTTCTGCTCGGTCTGGGCTCTGGGTGTGCCGTAGTAATTGTCAGCATACTCTGCATACTCCAGAAAGCCGTCCTCGGCAATGATCTTTTCAAAGCCTGCTCTGTCCATAAAGTGATAAGTTTCTCCGTCCTTATCCTCATCTCTCGGCTCTCTGGTGGTGCAGGACACCGAATAGAACGCATCGGTATTTTTGAATACCTCATGCAGAATAGTTCCCTTTCCGCAGCCCGAGGGTGCAGACACAACTATGATCTTAGCGTTGTTTTCACTCACCGTCATCGTCCTCCTCATCTGCAGCAGCTCTGCCGCCTATGGTCTCGGGAGCTACTGCCGACAGCACCACATGGTCGCTGTCAGTCACCAGCACGGCTCTGGTCCTTCTGCCGTAGGTGGCGTCTATCAGCGTTCCCTTATCCTTTGCGTCCTGTATCAGCCTTTTTATGGGGGCTGAGTCCGGCGCAACTATTGCTATTATCCTTGATGATGATACCATATTGCCGTAGCCTATGTTTATAAGCTGCATAACACGTTCCCCTTATTCGATATTCTGTATCTGTTCCCTTATCTTCTCTATCTCAGCTTTAAGATCGACCACCATTCTGGTAATGGTAAGGTCGTTAGCCTTTGAACCTATAGTGTTCACCTCACGGTTGACCTCCTGCACCAGAAAGTCCAGCTTTCTGCCCACAGGCTCCTCAGCCTTTATAAGCTCCCTGAACTGGGATATATGGCTTCTCAGCCTTACAGTCTCCTCGTCGATAGCCACCTTATCAGCAAATATAGCCACCTCGGTAAGTATCCTGTGCTCTTCTATGTTATCTATATCGGCGCTGTCAAGGGTCTCCTTTATCTTCTCATAAAGTCTCTCCCTGTAGCCCTCTGCCACCGACGGCTGGTGGGTCTCTATCTTACCCACAGTCTCCTCGATAAAATCGAGTCTGGAGCTGATATCCTCATACATCTTTTCGCCCTCGGTAATCCTCATCTGTACGAATTTATCCAGTGCCGACTGTGCCACAGCCTTCACCTGGTTCCAGATGACCTCCTCGTCCTCTGTCTTTTTCACAACAGTGAACACATCGGGAAGTCTTATGAGGTTTGAAAGCACCAGGTCGTCATCGAGCCCCAGCTCCTCAGCCGAGCCCCTGAGGGCGTTGAGGTAGCCCAGTGCCACAGGCTTGTTCAGCTCTATCTCGGCGTCAGTGCCCTCCTGATTGTATATATTAACGCTTACCTCTACCTTGCCCCTTGAAATACCGCTTTTGAGAAAGCTTTTCAGCTTTTCATCGAGATATCCGTAGGTCCTGGGAGTTCTTGCGTTGAACTCATAATATCGGTGATTTACAGAGCGTATCTCAACGATGATCTCTCTGCCCTCGGCAATAACGTGTTCTCTGCCGAAGCCTGTCATACTTTTTACCATAATACTGCTTTCCTTTCCCGTTATCGAAGTCATTTCAAAGCATAATATTCAAATTATATTATAGCATTTTTCTCGTAAATAGGCAAGGTTTTTTCACAATATATTATGATTGTTTTTACATTTGGTTCATATATGCTGAAATATATCCAGCAGCGACTCGCCCACATACACATTCGGGTATTTTTCAAAGTCGCTTTTTAGTGTTGAGCCTGTGGTCACCCCTGCAAAATCCACACCTGCATTCACTGCGGTCTCGGCATCTATATAGCTGTCGCCTATATAAAGCACGTCCTTGCTGTCTGTCCCCAGCTTTTTCATCATTAGCTCCAGCCCCTGGGGGTCGGGCTTGGGTGCATCAACATCTTCAAGTCCTATTATCAGGTCATAGGGGTGGCAGTGCGCCTGCATCTCAAAGCTTTCAACTATCCTGTAGCGCATTTTGGTGGAGACTATGCCTATCTTCACATTCGCCTGGCAGAGCGTCTGCAATATGGCAATGGTGTCATCATAGAAAAAAGTATTTTTCGACATCACCTCGTTAGCCTTTTCAACATAAACCTTCCTCATCTCCTCACGCTGAGGGTTCTGAGGGATATTGGTGAGCACATCGAATGCGTCGGTAAGAGTGAGCCCGATGGTTTTGTATATGGTCATATCATCGGGTATATCATAGCCGAACCTTTCAAGAGTATGCTTGAAGCATATAAGTATGCCCTTTGATGAATCTGCCAGCGTAAGGTCAAAATCGAAAACATACGCTTTGTATCTGCTCATAAAAACGCTCCTCACAAAACAGACAGCCGAAATACGGATATCCGGCTGTCCAAAGTAATTATTCTACTGTTACCGACTTGGCAAGCTTTCTCGGCTTGTCAACATCGTTGCCCCTGAGCACAGAGGTATAATAAGCTATAAGCTGCAGCGGCACTACGGCAGTCATAGGCATAAGCAGGTCATCAATGGTGGGCAGACCTATCTTGCAGTCTGCTACGTCATTATCCACCTCTTTGCTGTCATGTGTTACCAGCACAACATAAGCGCCCCTTGCCTTTACCTCCTTGACATTGCTTATGGTCTTGTCATAAAGGTCTCTCTGGGTAGCTACTGCAATAACAGGCATTTCATCAGTCACCAGTGAGATAGTGCCGTGCTTTAATTCGCCTGCTGCGTAGGACTCTGAATGGATATAAGATATCTCCTTGAGCTTCAGCGAGCCCTCCATAGACAGTGCATAGTCAAGTCCCCTGCCTATATACAGCAGGTTTTCGGCATTCACCAGCTGTGATGCCACATACTGGCAGTCCTCGGGAGTTTTAAGTATCTCCTCTATCTGCTCGGGAACAGCCTGCAGCTGCGCTGTGAGCCTTCTGCACTCCTCAGCGGTCATTTTATCGTTGGCATAAGCCAGCGCAAAGGCGATAAGGTAGAACACCGAAAGCTGCACCATATAAGCCTTTGTTGAAGCCACTGATATCTCGGGGCCTGCATGGGTATATATGACCATATCAGACTCTCTTGCGATAGACGAGCCCTTGACATTAACAATAGAAAGTGTATCAGCGCCGTTTCTCTTGGCAAGCCTTAAAGCTTCAAGAGTATCGGCAGTTTCGCCTGACTGGGACACAAGTATAACGAGGTCCTTATCGGTCAGTATAGGGTCTCTGTACCTGAACTCGGAAGCCACGTCCACTGTTACCGATATCCTTGCTATCTTCTCAATAACATACTTGCCTACAAGACCTGCGTGCATAGCTGTGCCGCAGGCTACAACGAAAATGTTGTTATAGTCTCTGAGGCGGTCATAGGTCATGCCGCACTCTTCAAGGTCGGGCATACCGTCGGTTATTCTGGGGGTTATGGTTGTTCTTATCGCTGTGGGCTGGTCGTGTATCTCTTTTATCATGTAGTGGGGGTAGTTGCCCTTCTTTGCAGCCTCTTCGTCAAAATCAGCCACCAGCAGCTGTTTTTTGATGGGTGCGCCGTGGTCGTCAAAAAACTCTACCCTGCCGCTGTCAAGCACTGCTATCTCGTCCTGATCGAGCAGATAGTATTTCTTGGTATATTTGAGCACCGCAGGAACATCGGAGGCGATAAAGGCTTCATCGTCGCCCACTGCAACTATCAGCGGCGAGTCCTTTCTCACAGCATATATCCTGTTGGGATAGTCCCTGAACATGATACCCAGAGCATAAGAGCCCTCGACTTCATCGAGCACCCTCTGTATGGTGGCGATGGGGTTGCCCTCATAGAAGCAGTCAAGCAGCTTTGCCACTGTTTCGGTATCAGTCTCGCTCTCGAAAACGTATCCCTTCTTTTCAAGAAATTCCTTGATCTTCTTATAATTCTCTATAATACCGTTGTGAACGATAGTAACATTGGCATTTCCGTGAGGGTGAGAGTTTATATCCGAAGGCTCACCGTGGGTAGCCCACCTTGTGTGACCTATGCCGCAGTGACCCATGAGCTTGCCCTCACTGTCCATCTTAGCCACCAGGTCGGCGATCTTGCCCTTTGACTTCTGGGTCTTGATCTCACCGTTTTCAAAAACTGCTATGCCTGCTGAGTCATAGCCCCTGTATTCCAGCTTGGAAAGCGAATTGAGAAGCACCTCGGTACACTCTCTTGCGCCAACATAACCAACAATTCCGCACATAAATATATTTACCCCTTTCGGCAGGCTTTTTAAGCCATAAAAATATTATCCGTCTTAAATCTCATATCAAAGCATATCCTGCACCCTGGCAGGATATATTCCGACTTATAAATAATATCACATATTAAGCATAAAATCAATAGCAGACTAAAAAATTTATAAAAAATACTTTTCTTATGTAGAAAAATATGTTATAATAGGAAAAGAATTTTAGTTATTTTTACTAGGGAGAACGTATATGTCAAAATTAACAGAAAATAAGGACAGATTTGTAGAGATCTACAAGGAACATATCACCAGACCGGGGTCTGATAAGCTGCTGAACTTCCTTCTCAGCGAGAACAGCGACTTTTTCACAGCCCCTGCTTCTACCAGATACCACGGCGCATACGAGGGCGGTCTGTGCGAGCACAGCCTTAATGTTTATGACTGCCTTAAAGATTATCTGGAGCGCACCAGGGTCACCGATGAATACGGACTGAGCTACCCCGATGAAAGCATAGCCATAGTCTCGCTGCTGCACGATATCTGCAAGGTGAACCTGTACAGGGTAAGCTACCGCAACAGAAAAAACGATGAAACGGGGCAGTGGGAAAAGGTGCCGTTTTACGAATATCACGATACCCTGCCCTACGGTCACGGCGAGAAATCGGTATACATAGTAAGCAGCTATATGCGCCTTACCCGTGAGGAGGCAATGGCTATACGCTGGCACATGGGCTTTTCGGGGGAGGAGAACGTGAACATCATAGGCAGGGCGCTGGGAATGTACCCGCTGGCACTGGCGGTGCATATTGCAGATATGGAGTCCACCTTCTACATCGAGGGCAACGGGGAAGACTGATGAAGATATTTATTGACGCCGACGGCTGCCCTGTGGTGGATATAACCATAGCTATCGCCGATAAATATAAGCTGCCTGTTACCATTGTATGCGATACAGCACACAATTTTTCCGCTAAGGAAGTCACGGTGATAACCGTTGACAAGGGGGCGGACAGTGCGGATATAAAGCTTGCTAACCTTATCGGCGCAGATGATATAGCTGTAACTCAGGACTACGGGCTGGCAGCACTCTGCCTTTCAAAAAGAGCTCACGCACTGGACCAGAACGGAATGGCCTACACAGAGGGAAACATCGACGCTCTGCTGCTTTCAAGATACACCGCAAAAAAGCTGAGAAACAGCGGCAAGCGGCTGAAAGGTCCAAAGAAAAGAATTAAGGAAAACGACATACGCTTTGCAGACTCGCTGGAAAGGCTTATAAAAAATATCACAGCTGATAACGCTGAAAAATAGAATACGGAGGTTTTTTGTTATGAACATCAAAAAGATACTTGACGAGCTTACCCTGGAGGAAAAAGCTTCACTTTGCTCGGGTGCGGATTTCTGGCACACAAAGGCTGTGGAGAGACTTGATATACCGCAGATAATGGTCTCTGACGGTCCTCACGGGCTGAGAAAAAATATTGATCTTGCCGAAAACCCAAATCAGGCGATAAAGGCTGTGTGCTTCCCTACCGCCAGTGCGCTTGCCTGCTCCTTCGACAGAACAGCCCTTAAAGCTGTGGGCAAGGCTCTGGGTGAGGAATGCCAGGCTGAGGACGTTTCTGTCATTCTGGGACCCGGCTGCAATATAAAGCGCTCGCCTATCTGCGGCAGAAATTTTGAGTATTTCTCAGAGGACCCCTATCTTGCCGCAGAGCTGGCAGGGGCTCACATAAAGGGAGTGCAGAGCAAGGGTGTGGGCACATCGCTCAAACACTTTGCGGCTAATAATCAGGAGACAAGACGGCTTACTGTTGATGAAAAGATCGACGAAAGAACTCTCAGGGAGATATATCTTGCTGCCTTTGAGGGCGCAGTTAAAAACGCAAAGCCCTGGACGATAATGTGCTCATACAACAGGATAAACGGTTTCCACTCTTCCCAGAACAAGTGGCTGCTGACTGATGTGCTGCGTGACGAATGGGGTTATGAGGGTCTTGTGATGAGCGACTGGGGAGCTGTTGATGACAGGGTCGAGGGCGTTAAGGCAGGGCTTGATCTTGAAATGCCTGCAAGCTTCGGCAAGAACGATAAGCTGATAGTTGAGGCTGTGAACAACGGCGAGCTCTCAATGGAGGAGCTGGACAAGTGCGTGCAGCGTGTGCTGGAGCTGGTGGACAAGGCTGAGGAGAGCAAGACCGAAGCTAAATGGGATATGGAGGCTCAGCACGAGCTGGCAAGAAATATCTCGGCACAGTGCTCGGTGCTGCTGAAAAATGAGGATAACATACTGCCGCTGGATAAGAACGAGAAGATAGCCTTTATAGGCTTGTTTGCGCAAAAGCCCAGATATCAGGGCGGCGGCAGCTCTCATATAAACTCCTTCAAGGTGACATCAGCGCTTGAAGCCGTAAAGGATATATGCGAGGTGGAATACGAGCAGGGCTATATCACCGACGAGGACAGAACAGACGAGGAGCTTCTTGAAAAGGCTGTACAGTGCGCAAAGAGAAATGACAAGGTGGTCATCTTTGCAGGTCTGCCCGATGCCTTTGAGTCTGAGGGCTATGACAGGACCCACATGAGAATGCCCGACTGCCAGCTCAGGCTTATCGAGGAGATAAAAAAGGTGAATGATAACATCGTAGTCGTGCTCCACAACGGCTCACCTGTTGAGATGCCTTTTATAAACGACATAAAGGGCTTGCTGGAGGTCTATCTGGGCGGTCAGGCTGTGGGCGCTGCTGCCTGCGATATACTCTTCGGCAAGGTAAACCCCAGCGGCAAGCTTGCCGAGACCTTCCCACTTAAGCTTTCCGATAATCCTTCATACCTCAACTTCCCGGGTGTGGGTGATGATGTTCAGTACAGAGAGGGTATTTTCGTAGGCTACAGATACTACGACAAAAAGGATATGCAGGTGCTGTTCCCCTTCGGCTACGGACTTTCGTACACAAGCTTTGAGTATTCAAACCTCACCCTGTCCTCTGACGAGATAAGAGATACCAAAACACTTACGGTATCATGCGATATAACAAACACAGGTGACAGAGAGGGTATGGAGATAGTTCAGCTTTATGTAAGGGACAAGGAAAGCTCGGTGCCCAGACCTGTCAAAGAGCTCAAAGGCTTTGAAAAGGTTAGCTTAAAGCCCGGCGAGACCAGGAGAGTGGTTTTCAACCTTGACAAGAGAGCCTTTGCTTATTATGAAACCGCCATCAGCGACTGGTTCGTTGAGTACGGCGAGTTTGAGATACTGATAGGCGCTTCGTCAAGAGATATAAGGCTGTCAAAGCCCGTTTATGTCAATACCGATGCTAAGCTGCCTGTTCAGTTTGACCTTAACAGCACTGTGGGAGATATGATGTCCTGCGACGAGGGCAAGGCTGTGTTCGGCGAGTACATCGACAAGTTCTGCGAGGGTATGCTGCAATCCAACGGTGACGGACTGGGAGAGGCTTCGAGAGAAATGGCTGTATCAATGTTCAGAGACACCCCCCTGAGAGGCATGATATGCTATGACGAAAGACCCGAATTTGACAGGACAAAGCTTGCAGAAATGATAGATACGGTAAATAATATGCTGGAAAGCTGATATATTATGAAGATCAAAGTCAAAAGACCTGATAAAAGCATAATATTCTACTTGATACTTGCGGCAGCTGTTATAACGGCTGCCGCAACAAGCATAGTGCTGGGCAAGGAGAAGCACGACACTGTGGTGATATACAAAGACACAGCGACCTTACCTGCCGAAAGCAAAGAGGTCACAGAGACAGAGATCACTACGGTAACGACGGCAGCAAAAACTGCTGCTAAATCAAAAACAGAAGCTTCATCAAAGACCGCCACTACAAAAACTGCCACCACTAAAAAGACCACCACGGAAAAGACCTCAAAGACCACAACAGCAAAAACTTCACGGCAGACACAGGCGGTCACAGTGACCACGGTCTATGAAACTCAGGCTGAGGAGACCGCTTACACCGAGGAACAATATACCCAGCCTGTAAGCTTCCCCATTGATGTGAACCGAGTAACCTTTGAGGAGCTGACTGCCATAAACGGCATAGGCGAGGTCACGGCTGACGCTATACTTGGCTACCGCAGCTCGGTAGGTGTGATATATAACATGGATATGCTGCTTGATGTGAACGGCATTGGCGGCAGCACACTGGCGCTGCTTAAAGAATATCTTTATGTATCATCAGAGGACTATCGGGATATTGAGACCACTGTGAAAGAGACCGCTGCCGAAACAACAACATCTGCAGCGGCTTCACAAAAGGTCACCCAGCCGCTCTCAACAACTACTAAACGGCAGACAACGACTGCCGCCACAACACTTAAAGAGACCACAACGACTACGACCACAGCCGAGCCTGTAAGACAGCCTGTTGAGATAAACAATGCCACTGCCGAGGAGCTTGAAGAAAAGCTGCTTATAGACCGTGAGCTTGCCGAAAGCATTATCGAGCTGAGGGACGAGATACAGTATTTTGTAAATCCCAGAGAGCTGCTTTATGCCGATGGCATGAGCAAGGAGCTTTTAAGCGAGCTTATAGAATATATTATTATCACATAAGGAAATAAAATGACCCGACCTTACATGACTTGTAAGATCGGGTCTTGTTTTTTATCTATCAGCCCCAGTAGCTTCTCCAGATATAGAAGTAGCCCCACGGGATCTTGAAGGAATAGGCTATCTTGCTGCTTGATGTGCTGTAGCCTCTGTTGCACCAGAAGAAAACGTTGCAGTCGTTAACGATACCCTTATAAGTAGCCTGTGCATAGGTAGCACCCCATACAGCCAGCTTTACCTTTGCAGGTACGTTTGAGTAGTTAGCGCCGTCTCTTGAAAGACCTGCGCTTGACATGAACTCACCGCTGTTGTAGATCATCTGCTGAACTGTTGAATATCTCTTGTAGTATGAATACCAGACTGTCTGCGGTGCATATTTTGCGCAAACAAATCTGTTTACTACACAGTCCGAAACATAAACTATCGGCTTATCCCACATACTGTCGTTTATAGCTCCGACCTCGTGGTAAACGATACGGCACATAGCCTCCCAGCCTGCCTGATCGTAGTTCATTCTTGCTGTTTTGATATACTGTGTTGCTGCAAGAGGTGAATAGCCGTTTTTGTACACTGCTCTCAGCGTGAACTTGTAGGTGGTAGCTCTTCTCAGTCCTGTTACCTTGTAGGAGGTTGCTGTTGTGCCTGCTACCTTCTTCCAGCCCGAATACTGACCGCCTGCGATGTAAAGATCATATCTCACCGCATTTGTTACCTTGCCCCAGTGTACGATTATCGTATTGGTCTGGCTGTTGTATGGGTGAGTGTAATCACTCTCATAGGTCTTTTCAGCAACGAACTTGGGAGCTGTGCCCACTGTTGCAGCGTCAGCGTTTACTGCGCCGAAGGCTGCCATTATCACCGAAGCTATAACTGCCATGATGATAACTGTTACCGTTTTGAACATCATAGTTTTGTTTGTACTGACTGAATCACTCATTAAGATCTGACACGGTCCTGCTTTATTCTTTATTTTGAAAGCAGACCTGCCGTTTCACACCCTTTCGTTAATTGAACTGACAAATAGATCTTTATTTGTACCCTGTTCTTTTAATTTCACTGTGTTGTTGTCTCACGTGTACCAATTTGTAACCCTAAAATCGCACCTATCGGGCAATTGGTTACAAAGTGATTACAAGCGACTTCGTAAAGTGTAACATATCGTGAATTATTTGTCAAGGACTTTTTACCCAAATTTGTAATTTTGCACAAATATTTTCAACAATAGTTATAAAATATTACCTGTAAACATAGTAATTTAATGCAGAGCCAAATACCTCAAAGAAATATCTGTGATGGTTAAAAGGGCTTATTTTTCAGTAAAAAACAACATTCCGCATGAAGCTGCAGCAGCATTGTCTCATTGCGGGGAAAGAGGTGCAAAATGGTAAAATATCTTCCCGAGGGCAAGACTTTTAACGACCCTGAAAACAAATATTATCTTCAAAACGAAAAAACACTGCTTGAGGCAGCCTGCCACGGCATAACTCTGGAGGGTCACGCAGTTATGTGCAGTGCAGAGCACGACCTTATAGTGGAGCTGCCCTGCGGCAAAGGCATAATCCCCCGTACCGAGGGTGCTATCGGTATCGAGGACGGCTCCACCAGAGATATAGCTCTGCTTTCTAGGGTGAACAAGACTGTCTGCTTCAAGGTGATAAAGGTGGGAAGGAACGAGTCGGGAGAGGTCGAATGTGTATTTTCAAGGCGGCTGGCTCAGCAGGAATGACTTGAAAACAAGATAAGCAAGCT